>JAZKEE010000012.1:0-93840 GCA_040387235.1 Pseudomonadota bacterium | reverse complement strand
TCGCCCATCACGGTGCGCACGTCTTCGAAGTCGACGTTCACCTGGCCGTACTCGTTGATGATTTCGGCAATGCCGCCAACGGCGTTCTTGAGCACGTCGTTGGCGTGCGCGAAGGCTTCGTCCTGGGTGATGTCGTCGCCCAGCACTTCCAGCAGCTTCTCGTTGAGCACGACGATCAGCGAATCGACGTTGGCTTCGAGCTCGGCCAGGCCGTTGTCGGCATTGGTCATGCGGCGACCACCTTCCCAGTCGAAAGGCTTGGTGACCACGCCCACGGTGAGGATGCCCATCTCCTTGGCGATGCGCGCGATCACGGGCGCAGCGCCCGTACCCGTGCCGCCGCCCATGCCGGCGGTGATGAACAGCATGTGCGCGCCATCGATGGCGGCGCGGATGTCCTCCACCGCCGCTTCGGCGGCATCACGGCCCTTGTCGGGCTTGCTGCCGGCACCCAGACCGCTGGCACCCAGCTGGATCACGCTGTGTGCGGAGCTGCGCGTGAGCGCCTGTGCATCGGTGTTGGCACAGACGAATTCCACGCCCTGCACGCTGCGGGCAATCATGTGCTCGACGGCATTGCTGCCGCCGCCGCCCACGCCGATCACCTTGATCTGGGTGCCCTGGTTGAAAGTTTCGGCTTCGATCATTTCGATGGACATGTTGGAGCTCCTGGTTCTGTCTTCGTATGCAATTGCAAAATGGGGTTCGGGGTTGTCTGGTGGCGCGGGCGGCATGGCGGTCCTGTGCATCGCCATCGCCCGCCGGGCATTCGGGGGCCGGCGCGGGCAAATCGGTGGCAGTGGTTCATCGGCATCAGAAGTTCCCCACGATGAAGTCCTTGAACCGGCCGAACGCAGTCTTCATGGAGCCGCTCTTTTGGGCCACCTTGAAACCGCGCAGGCGCGCCAGGCGCGCCTCTTCGAGCAGCCCCATCACGGTCGAGGCGCGAGGCTGGGCCACCATGTCCGACAGGGCGCTCGAATACTTGGGAATGCCGCGGCGCACGGGCTTGAGGAAGATGTCCTCGCCCAGCTCGATCATTCCGGGCATGACGGCGCTGCCACCCGTGAGCACGATGCCCGAGGACAGCACCTCTTCGTAGCCCGACTCGCGGATGACCTGCTGCACCAGCGAGAAGATCTCCTCCACGCGCGGCTCGATCACGCCGGCCAGGGCCTGCTTGCTCAGCATGCGTGGGCTGCGGTCGCCCAGGCCCGGCACTTCGACCTGGCTTTCGGGGTCGGCCAGCAGCTGCTTGGCGTAGCCGCTCTCGACCTTGATGTCCTCGGCATCCTTCGTTGGCGTGCGCAGCGCCATGGCAATGTCGCTCGTGATCAGGTCGCCCGCGATCGGGATCACGGCCGTGTGGCGGATAGCCCCCCCGGTGAAGATGGCCACGTCCGTCGTACCCGCGCCGATGTCCACCACCACCACGCCGAGCTCGCGCTCATCGTCGGTCAGCACGGCCTGGCTCGAAGCGAGCGGGTTGAGCAGCAGCTGCTCCACCTCCAGCCCGCAGCGGCGCACGCACTTGATGATGTTCTCGGCCGCGCTCTGGGCTCCGGTCACGATGTGGATCTTGGCCTCCAGGCGGATGCCGCTCATGCCGATGGGCTCCTTGACGTCCTGCCCGTCGATCACGAACTCCTGCGGCTCCACCAACAGCAATCGCTGGTCGGACGAGATGTTGATGGCCTTGGCCGTCTCCACCACGCGGGCCACATCGGCCGAGGTGACCTCCTTGTCCTTCACGGCCACCATGCCACTGGAATTCAGGCCGCGGATATGGCTGCCGGTGATGCCGGTGTACACACGCTGTATCTTGCAGTCGGCCATCAACTCGGCCTCCTTGAGGGCCTGCTGAATGCTCTGCACCGTGGCGTCGATGTTGACCACCACGCCGCGCTTCAAGCCATTGCTCGGTGCCACGCCCAGGCCTGCCAGCTTGAGCTCGCCATTGGGCAGGACTTCGGCAACCACCGCCATGATCTTGGCTGTGCCGATGTCCAGGCCGACCACCACGTCTTTGTATTCTCTAGCCATATTCAGTCACTGCCCTTCGTTGTTCTGCTCTTGCCGCTGCGTCGATCGTGCATGCATGCCGCTACCTCCGTGGGGCGGCACCCGCGGCCGCCTCCGTCGTGGTCACGCCCTTGAGGCGCAGCGCATACCCCCCCGCATGCCGCAGGTCCGCCGATTCGAGCGCATCCACCCGGCGCTTGTACTGGGCCGCCACCTGGGTCAGCGTGCGCGCAAAGCGCTTGGCGCGGGCCACCACCTCCTGCGGTGTGCCGCCGCCCAGCTCCACCACCGCCTCGGTGTCCAGCGTGGCGCGCCAACCGCCCCGGCCGGTCAATGCGAGCTCTTCGACGTCCATGCCCAGCGGTTCGAACACCGGCTGCAGCAGGCCGTACATCTGCAGCACTTCGCTGGAGCTGCCACCTGGTCCCTGCAGGCGCGGCAGGCCGTCCTGCTCCACATCGTCGACGTTCGCCTCGAACACCTCGCCCTGGGTGTTGACCATGGCCGAACCCGTGTCGGGTCCCCAGTACGCCACGGCGTCGTGCTCTTCGAGCACCACGTGCAGGCTTCCCGGGAACTCGCGCCGTACCGAGGCCTTGCGCACCCAGGGCACCTGCTCGAAGGCCTCGCGCGCCTTGCGCAGGTCCACCGTGAAGAAGTTGCCCACCAGGTGCGGCGCCACGTTGGCGCGCAGCGTGACGGCGTTGTTGTGCACCAGCTCGCCCTGCACCACGATGCGCGCGATCGCAAAGCCCGGGTAGCGCAGCACCCACCAGGCGCCCGCCGCCAGCACGAGCATGGCGCAGCCCACGAACAGTACCGATGCGGTCATGTTCATGAGCTTGACATCCAGCGGCGCGGGCAGCGTGTTGTTCATCAGGTCCCCAGGGTGCTTCCAGCGGGTGTATCCATGGTGGCGGTGGCCAGCACCCCCACGCACAGGTCTTCGTAGCTGATGCCCGAGGCGCGCGCCGACATGGGCACGAGCGAATGCCCGGTCATGCCGGGCGAGGTGTTGATCTCCAGCAGGAAGGGCTGGCGGTCGCTCGCGCGGATCATGATGTCCGCACGCGCCCAGCCGCGGCAGCCCAGCGAGCGAAAGGCTGCCACCACCAGGCGCTGGATCTCGCGCTCCTCGGCCTCGGGCAGGCCGCTCGGGCAGTGGTACTGCGTGACGTCGGTGAAGTACTTGTTCTGGTAGTCGTAGTTGCCCTCGGGCGCCACGATGCGGATCACCGGCAGCGCGTAGGCGCTGGCCCCCTCGCCCAGGATCGGGCAGGTGGTTTCCTCACCCGCGATGAACTGCTCGCACAGCACCTCGGGGTCGTAGCGCGAGGCCAGGGCATAAGCCTGTGCGCACTGCTCGGGTGAAGTGACCTTGGTCAGGCCTATGGTGGAGCCCTCGCGCGAGGGCTTGACGATCATCGGGGCGCCCAGCGCCGCCAGCGCGTCCGTGGTCTCGGCCACGCTGCCCACCAGACGCCAGTCCGGCGTGGGCAGGCCCTCGGCGCGCCAGATGCGCTTGGTCATGATCTTGTCCACCGCAATGCTCGAGGCCATCACGCCCGGGCCGGTGTAGGGGATGCGCAGCAGCTCCAGCGCCCCCTGCACCGTGCCGTCCTCGCCATGGCGGCCGTGCAGCGCGATGAAGCAGCGTGCATAGCCGTCGCGGCGCAGCTCGCTCAAGTCGCTCTGCGACGGATCGAAGGCATGGGCATCCACCCCGCGCGAGCGCAAGGCCTGCAGCACGCCGGTGCCGGACATCAGCGACACCTCGCGCTCGGCGGACTCGCCGCCCATCAGCACGGCGACCTTGCCCAGTGCCTTCACATCCACGTTGGAACCCAGTGTCGTCGTCATCGTCATGTCGCGCTCCCTGTCAGCGCCTGGTTGTTGGTTGGGTTGTTGTTCTGCAGCATGTCCACCACCTTGGCCGGCACGGCACCGATGGAACCCGCGCCCATGCACATCACCACGTCGCCGTCGCGGGCGTTGTCGGCAATGGCCTGCGGCAGTTCGGCCACGTCGTCCACGAAGACCGGCTCCACGCGGCCGGCCACGCGCAGCGCCCGCGCCAGCGAGCGGCCGTCGGCCGCCACCACGGGCGCCTCGCCTGCGGCATAGACCTCGGTGAGTAGCACCGCATCGGCATTGCCGATGACCTTCACGAAGTCCTCGAAACAGTCGCGCGTGCGGCTGTAGCGGTGCGGCTGGAAGGCCAGCACCAGGCGCCGCCCGGGGAAGGCGCCGCGCGCCGCCGCCAGGGTGGCCGCCATCTCCACCGGATGGTGTCCGTAGTCGTCGATCACGGTGAAGCTGCCGCCATCCTTGGCGGGCAGGTCGCCATAGCTCTGGAAGCGCCGGCCCACGCCCTTGAATCCGGCCAGCGCGCGCTGCACGGCTTCGTCCGGGATGTTGAGCTCCACCGCCACGGCGATGGCCGAGAGCGCGTTGAGCACGTTGTGCTCGCCCGCGAGGTTGAGCACGATCTCCATGTCCGGCAGGGTGACGCCATTGCGCCGCTGCACGGTGAAGCGCATCTGGCCGGCCTCGGCGCGCACGTCGACGGCGCGCACCTGGGCGTCCTCGGAAAAGCCATAGCTCGTGATCGGGCAGGTCACGCTCTGCAGGATGTCGCGCACGGCCGGGCTGTCCACGCACAGGATGGCCGTGCCGTAGAACGGCATGCGGTGCAGGAAGTCGACAAAAGCGCCCTTGAGCCGGCCGAAGTCGTGCCCATAGGTCTCCATATGGTCGGCATCGATGTTGGTCACCACCGCCATCACGGGCAGCAGGTTCAGGAACGAGGCGTCCGACTCGTCGGCCTCGACCACGATGTAGTCGCCGCTGCCCAGCTTGGCATTGGCCCCGGCACTGTTCAGGCGCCCGCCGATCACGAAGGTGGGGTCCAGGCCCGCCTCGGCCAGGACGCTGGTCACCAGGCTGGTGGTGGTGGTCTTGCCGTGCGTGCCGGCAATGGCGATGCCCTGCTTGAGGCGCATCAGCTCGGCCAGCATCAACGCGCGTGGCACCACGGGGATGCGCTTGTCGCGTGCGGCCAGCACCTCGGGGTTGTCGGCCGTGACCGCCGTGGAGGTGACCACCGCATCGGCCCCGTCGATGTGCGCGGCCGCATGGCCCAGGCAGGTCTTGATGCCCAGGCCCTGCAGGCGGCGCAAGGTGGCGCTGTCGGCCAGGTCCGAGCCGGAGATGCGGTAGCCCAGGTTGAACAGCACCTCGGCGATGCCGCTCATGCCGGCGCCCCCCAGGCCTACGAAATGGATGTGGCGAATGGCGTGCTTCATGGTGTTGCAAGCTCCTCGCAGGCGGTCACCACCTCGGAGGTGGCATGGGTCTTTTGCATCTTCTTGGCTTCTGTGGCCCGGCGCAGCAGCTCCGGGCGCTCGGTATGGGTCAGCATCGCCGCCAGCCCCTGGGCCGTGAGCTCGCGCTGCGGCACCAGCCAGCCGCCCCCGGCATCCACGAGGAAGCGGGCATTGGTGGTCTGGTGGTCGTCCACCGCCGAGGGAAAAGGCACGAACAGGGCAGCGGCGCCCACGGCGGCGATCTCGGTCACGGTGCTCGCGCCCGAGCGGCAGACGATGATGTCGGCCTGCGCAAACGCCGTGGCGGTGTCGTCGATGAAGGGGGTCAGCTCGGCCTCGACCCCGGCGGCGGCATAGTTGGCACGCAGCGCGTCGATCTGGGTGGCGCCGCTCTGGTGCAGCACCACGGGGCGCTGCTCCACGGGAATCAGCGCCAGCGCCTGGGGCACGATCTCGTTGAGCGCGCGCGCACCCAGGCTGCCGCCCACCACCAAAAGGCGCAACGGGCCGCTGCGGCCGGCAAAGCGCTCGGTCGGCTCGGGCTGGCGCATGAACGGGGCACGCAGGGGGTTGCCGACCCACTGGCCCTTCTTGAACACGTGGGGGAAGGCAGTGAACACCCGGTCGGCCACACCGGCCAGCACCTTGTTGGCCATCCCGGCCACCGAGTTCTGCTCGTGCAGCACCAGCGGCTTGCCGCACAGCACCGCCATCATGCCGCCCGGAAAGGTGATGTAGCCGCCCAGGCCCACCACCACGTCGGGCTTCACGCGGCGCACCACCTGCAGCGCCTGCCAGAAGGCGCGCAGCAGGCGCAGCGGCAGCAGGGCCAGGGTGACCAGGCCCTTGCCGCGCACGCCCGAAAAATCGATGGTCTCCAGTGCAAAGCCCTGCGCGGGCACGATGCGCGACTCCATGCTGCCGGGCGCGCCCAGCCAGTGCACGCGCCAGCCGCGCGCGCGCAGCTCCTCGGCCACGGCCAGGCCGGGGAAGATGTGGCCGCCGGTGCCGCCGGCCATGATGAGGGCGGTCTTGGGAGCCATCGTCATACGCGCCCTCCCCGCATCATGTGCTTGTTCTCGTAGTCGACTCTCAGCACCACCGCAATCGCCACCAGGTTCATCAGGATGGCCGATCCGCCAAAGCTCATCAGCGGCAGGGTCAGGCCCTTGGTGGGCAGGGCCCCCAGGTTCACGCCCATGTTGATGAAGGCCTGGAAGCCCAGCCAGATCGCTACGCCCTGGGCGACCAGGCCGGCAAACACACGGTCCAGTGCAATCGCCTGGCGGCCGATGTGCATGATGCGGCGCGTCATCCACAGGAACAGCACGATCAGCACGAGCACGCCCACCAGGCCGAACTCCTCGCCGATCACGGCCAGCAGGAAGTCGGTGTGCGCCTCGGGCAGCCAATGGAGCTTTTCGACGCTGCCGCCCAGGCCCACGCCGAAGATCTCGCCGCGCCCGATGGCGATCAGCGAGTGCGACAGCTGGTAGCCCTTGCCCAGTGCATGCTGCTCGCTGAACGGATCGAGGTACGCAAACACGCGTTCGCGGCGCCAGGGCGAGCTGGCGATCATCAGGGCGAACGCAGCCACCAGCACGCCCGCGATCAGGAAGAACATGCGGGCATTGACGCCCCCCAGGAACAGGATGCCCATGGCGATCACCGCCACGACCATGAAGGCGCCCATGTCCGGCTCGGCCAGCAGCAGCACGCCGACGATGGCCACGGCGGCGCCCATGGGCAGCACGGCGCGAAAGAACCGTTCCTTGACCTCCATCTTGCGCACCATGTAGTCGGCCGCATAGATGAGCACGGCGAACTTGGCCACCTCGGAAGGCTGAAAGCCGACGGGCCCGATGGACAGCCAGCGCCGAGCCCCGTTGACCACCTTGCCCACGCCCGGGATCAGCACCGCCACCAGCAGCAACAGCGCCGCCACGAAGAGCCAGGGCGCCGCGCGCTCCCAGAGCTTCATGGGTACCTGGAAGGCCAGCAGCGCAGCTACGAAGCCCACCACCAGGTACATCATGTGGCGGGTCAGGAAGTGCGTGGGCGCGTAGTTGGCAAAGCGCGGGTTGTCCGGCATGGCGATGGAGGCCGAATACACCATCACCAGCCCCCATGCAAGCAGCGCCACCACCACCCACAGCAAGGCCTGGTCGAAGCCCAGCACGCTCGCGGGCGTGGTGGTGGACTGGCGGTACTCCGTGCCGCCCACACGCACGGGCAGCACCTCGCCGGCCTTGCCGGTGAGGCGACCAAGCCAGCCAGCCAGGCGCTGGGGAAAGCTGACGGGGGCGGTGGCAGCGGCGGCAGCCATCACATGCCCTCCAGGGATTGGCCAGCGTCCTGCGCCATGGCCAGCACGGTGTCGCAGAACACGCGAGCGCGGTGTTCGTAGCCCGTGAACATGTCGAAGCTCGCGCAGGCGGGCGACATCAGCACCGCATCGCCCGAACGCGCGCGCTGCGCGGCCTGGTGCACTGCCTCGGGCAGCGTGGCCGCGTCGAGCAGCGGCACGCCGCCTTCCTGCAGTGCGGAGCGGATCAGCGGCGCATCGCGCCCGATCAGCACCACGGCGCGCGCATAGCGGGCCACGGGCGTGGCCAGCGGCGCAAAATCCTGCCCCTTGCCGTCGCCGCCCAGGATCAGCACGATGCGCCGGTCGGCCCCCAGGCCGTTGAGCGCGGCCACGGTGGCGCCCACGTTGGTGCCCTTGCTGTCGTCGAAATATTCCACACCGTCGATCAGGGCCACGGGCTCCACGCGGTGCGGCTCGCCCCGGTACTCGCGCAGGCCGAACAGCATGGCCGACAGGGTGCAGCCCGCCGACGATGCCAGGGCCAGGGCGGCCAGCGCATTGGAGGCGTTGTGCCGCCCGCGGATGCGCAGCGCGTCGGCCGGCATCAGGCGCTGGATGTGCAGATCTTCCTCGTCCACCGGGACAGTGGCAGCAGCTTCGCCGCCCGGCATCACGGGGGCGGCACGACGGCGGGTGCTGCGCTTGCGGGTCTCGTCCGCTTCGTGCGCGCGCACCAGCCAGGGCATGCTGCCCACGGTCTCGATGCCGAAATCGCCGGGGCGCCGGGGCATGTCGATGCCGAAGGTCAGGTGTTCGCGCAGCGGCACCTTTGCGGGCTGTTTGCTGCGCGAGGTCGGGGCAGGCTTGCCTGAAGCCGCCAGTGCGGCAGCCTGCGCAGCCTGGGCCGCGGCGGCAGAAGCCGTTCCCAGCATGTCCATCACGGTGGGGTCTTCGCGGTTGAGCACCATCAGGGCTGTGTCGCCGAAGATGCGCGCCTTGGCCGCCGCATAGGCACCGATGTCGCCATGCCAGTCCAGGTGGTCCTGCGTGATGTTGAGGACCGTGGCGGCCGTGGGCTCGAAGCCGGTGGCACCATCGAGCTGGAAGCTCGACAGTTCGAGCACCCACACTTCAGGCAAGGTATCGGCGTCGAGGTGCCCGGCCAGGGTGTCGAGCAGCGTGGGGCCGATGTTGCCGGCCACGGCCACGGTCTTGCCCGCGCGCTCCACCAGTTGGCCGGTGAGCGAGGTGACGGTGGTCTTGCCGTTGGTGCCGGTGATGGCCAGCACCGCCGGCGCGTAGCCGTGCGAGGTGCGCAGGTACTGCAGTGCCGCGGCATACAGGCCCAGCTCGCCGCCCGTGGCCAGGCCGACGGCCTGCGCCGCCGCCCAGACGGGCGCCACCGTGGCCGGGCTCAGGCCGGGCGAGCGGCAGACGGCGTGCACGCCTGCACCGCCCTCGACCAGGCCGGCATCGAAGGGACCGGACACGAAACGCACGCCCGGCAGTTCGTGCTGCAGCACTGCCAGTTGGGGCGGCGCCTCGCGCGTGTCCGCTACCGTGACGCTGGCGCCGCAACGCACGCACCAGCGTGCCATGGCCAGGCCCGAAGCACCCAGGCCCAGGACCAGGAAGTGCTTGCCTTCGTACGGCAACATGCCTTCGCCCGGACGGCCCTGCGGTTCGGCGGGTTCGCCTTCCTGCATGGCATCGCCGGCTGGCAGCGCCGCCAGCAGGGGCGATGGTTCGGCCGCGTCGGGTGCATTCACCTCCGCAAAGATCTGTGCCACGAAATCGGCGGCCGCCTTGGCGGCAGAAATGGCGGGGGCCACATAGCCATCGGCGGCGTGGACGGTGGCCTGCGGCGGCGGCTCTGCGGCCGGCTCTCTGCCATGGGCGTCTTCGACAGGCGCCTCGTCGGGCGAAGCCACGGATTCGGCCCCGGTCGCTCCCGCGCCCTCTTCCTGCGCGGCTGCCTCTGGCACCAACCCGGGCGCGCGCACGGACTCCTCACCGACCGGCACAGGAAGGTGATCGCCTGCCGGAGAAGGCAGGTGATCGCCGGGCTCGTTGCCGTTGTCGTGGGGATCGCGGGGCATCGTCGTCATGTTTACCGCAGCTTGAGCGTGGACAGGCCGATCAGGCACAGCAGCATGGTGATGATCCAGAAGCGCACCACGACCTGGGTTTCCTTCCAGCCGCTCTTCTCGAAATGGTGGTGCAGCGGCGCCATCTTGAGCAGGCGACGGCCTTCGCCATAGCGCTTCTTGGTGTACTTGAACCAGACCACCTGCAGCATCACCGAAAGGGCCTCGACCACGAAGATGCCGCCCATGATGGCCAGCACGATTTCCTGGCGCACGATGACGGCGATGGTGCCCAGGGCCGCGCCCAGGGCCAGCGCGCCCACGTCGCCCATGAACACCTGAGCAGGGTGGGCGTTGAACCACAGAAAGGCCAGCCCGGCACCGGCCATGGCGGCGCAGAAGATCAGCAGTTCGCCAGCGCCCGGGATGTTCGGGAAGAACAGGTACTTGGAGTACACCGAGCTGCCAGTGACGTAGGCGAACACGCCCAGGGCCGAGCCCACCATCACCACCGGCATGATGGCCAGGCCGTCCAGGCCGTCGGTCAGGTTCACGGCATTGCTCGACCCCACGATCACCAGGTAGGTCAGGATCACGAAGCCCAGCACACCCAGGGGGTAACTTACCTCCTTGAAGAAGGGCAACTGCAGCCCGGCCTTGGGCGGCAGGTCCAGCGAGAAGCCCGACTGCACCCAGGTCAGGAACAGCTCGAACACCTTGGCATTGGAGCTTTCCGAAATGCTGAACACCAGATAGACGGCCGCGATCAGGCCGATGACCGATTGCCAGAAATACTTCTCGCGCGAGCGCATGCCCTCGGGGTCCTTGTTGACCACCTTGCGCCAGTCATCGACCCAGCCGATGGCGCCGAAGCCCAGGGTGACGATGAGAACGATCCAGACGAAGCGGTTGGACAGGTCGAACCACAGGATGGTGGAGATCGCTATCGACAGCAGGATCAGCACACCGCCCATGGTGGGTGTGCCGCTCTTGGACAGGTGCGACTGCATGGCGTAACCGCGGATGGGCTGGCCGATCTTGAGCGAGGTGAGCACCCGGATCACCTTGGGGCCGGCCACGAGGCCGATCAGCAGTGCCGTGAGCGCCGCCATCACCGCACGGAAGGTGAGGTACTGGAACACGCGGAAAAAGCCGAGTTCGGGCGACAGCCCCTGCAGCCATTGCGACAGGATCAGCAGCATGCGGCACCTCCCTGCTGGAGGCGCGGTGCATGGCGTGCGTGCGTCGGTTCAATGCGTTGCGTCATGGCTTGCCTCGGACTTTCCTTGTTCTTGTTGTGTTGCTTGCGGGGCAGCGGCTGCCGCAATGGCCTCCACCACCCGCTCCATCTTCATGAAGCGCGACCCCTTGACGAGCACGCTGCCCACACGGGGCAGGGCAGAGCAGACCGCGGACTGCAGCTGCTCCATGCTCTCGAAATGCGCCGCCGACCCATGGGCCTGCGCGGTGTGTGCCGACAGCGTGCCCAGCGCGTACAGCGTGGCAATGCCGGCCGCCCTGGCCTGGGCACCGGCCTCGGCGTGGAACTGCGGCCCCTGCTCCCCCACCTCGCCGATGTCGCCCACCACCAGCAGGTGCGGGCCGGGCAAGGCGGCCAGCACCTGGATGGCAGCCTGCAGCGAATCGGGGTTGGAGTTGTAGGTGTCGTCCACCACGGTGATCTCGCGCCCGGCGTACTGCATGCTGAAGGCGCGCGAGCGGCCCTTGACCGGCACGAAGGCATCGAGCCCCTGTGCAATCGCATCCAGCGGCGCGCCGGCGGCCAGCGCGCAGGCCGTGGCGGCCAGTGCATTGGTCACGTTGTGGCGGCCGGCGATCTGCAGGCGGCAATCCAGGGCCCCGGCGGGTGTCTGCACCTGCACAACCCAGGCGCCCTGTGTCCATTCGGCCGATGCGCAGGCCACATCGCCCCCCTCGCCAAACGCGAGGCAGCGGCGTGCGCCAGCCAGTTCGCGCCACAGCGGCGTGAACGGGTCGGCGGCCGGAAACACTGCCACGCCATCGGCGGGCAGTGCCGCGAACACCGAGCCGTTCTCGCGCGCCACGGCTGCCACCGTGTGCATGAACTCCATGTGCTCGCGCTGGGCGTTGTTCACCAGGGCCACCGTGGGCTGGGCCATGGCGGCCAGCACGGCGATTTCGCCAGGGTGGTTCATGCCCATCTCGATCACGGCTGCGCGGTGCGATGCGTGCAGGCGCAGCAGCATCAGCGGCACGCCGATGTCGTTGTTGAAATTGCCTTGCGTCGCAAAGGCGGCATCGCCCTGCCAGGCGCGCAGGATGGAGGCAATCATCTGCGTCACCGTGGTCTTGCCGTTGCTGCCGGTCACACCGATCAGCGGCAGATCGTGCTGCGCGCGCCAGCCAGTGGCCAGCGCACCCAGCGCGGCCAGGCTGTCGGGCACCTCGATGCCGGCCAGGCCGGCCGCTTCGAGGCCTCCGTGCGCGAGGGCGGCTGCGGCACCACCCGTGCGGGCCTGCTCCAGGAAGGCATTGGCGTCGAAGCGCTCGCCCTTGAGCGCGACGAACAGGTCGCCGGCCTGCAGGCTGCGGGTATCGGTGTGCACCCGCTGCACGGCCAGCTCGCCATCGCCCACCAGGCGCGCCGACGGGATGCGCGGATGGATGAGGGCGTGCGCCTGGCGCAGGTTCATCATCATGCCCATGTGCGGGCTCCTCGGGCCTGCAGCGCGGCTTGCGCATGGGCCATGTCGGAGAACGGCAGGCGCACACCGGCCGTCTCCTGGGTGTCTTCGTGTCCCTTGCCGGCGATCAGCACCACGTCCTCGGCATCGGCCTGGCCGATGGCAGCCGCGATGGCAGCGGCACGGTCCGGCTCTGGTTGCACGGAGGCACCGGCGATCGTGCCCTGCAGGACCTGGTGGATGATCACGGCCGGGTCCTCGCTGCGCGGGTTGTCGCTGGTCACGAGCACGCGGTCGGCCTGCTGCTGCGCCACGGCGCCCATCAGTGGGCGCTTGCCGGCGTCGCGGTCGCCGCCGCAGCCGAAAACGCACCACAGCTGGCCACCGCGCTCATCCGCCAGGGGGCGCAGCGCACGCAGCGCCTTGTCCAGTGCATCGGGAGTGTGGGCATAGTCCACGGCCACCAGGGGTTGCCCCGGAGCCACCAGGCGCTGCATGCGCCCGGGCACGGGCTGCAGGCGACTGCATGCGCCCACCGCTTCGGCCAGGGGCACGCCCAGGCTGCGCAGCGTGGCCAGCACGCCCAGCAGGTTCAGGATGTTGTACTGGCCGATCACGCGGGTCTGCAGCAGGTGGCGCTCGGCCCCCTCCGCCACGGTGAAGCACAGGCCCTGCTCGCCCAGCGCGGCGTCGCAGGCGCGCAGGCGCGCATCGGCGTCGAGTCCGATGCTCCACAGGTCCAGCGCCCCGCCTGCGAGTTCGGCATGCAGTTGCGCACCAGCGGCGTCGTCCACGTTGATGACGGCGGCCTGCAGGCCACCCCAGCCGAACAGCTCGCGCTTGGCCAGCCAGTAGCCGACCATGCTGCCGTGGTAGTCGAGGTGGTCCTGCGTGAAGTTGGTGAACACTGCCACGCGGATGCGCGTGCCATCCAGGCGCCGCTCGGCGATGCCGATGGACGAGGCTTCGATGGCGCAGGCGCCGAGGCCCTCGTCCGCAAACTGCGCGAAGGCGCGCTGCAGGCGCACCGGGTCGGGCGTGGTCATGCCGGTGTAGGTGAGCGCAGGTGGCCGCCCCAGCCCCAGGGTGCCCACGATGGCGCAGCCCTTGCCGCCTGCGGAGCTCGCCAGCAGGTTGAGCGCGTCGGCCAGCCATGAGGCGGTGCTGGTCTTGCCGTTGGTGCCCGTCACGGCGAGCACGTCGAGCCGCTCTGTGGGGTGGTTGAACCACTCGGCCGCGATCGGGCCGGTGGCGGCCTTGAGGCCCACCAGCGCGACGATGTGCTCGCCCTCCAGCGCAAACGCCTCCACGCCCGCCTGCTCCACCAGGCAGGCCGTGGCGCCACGCACCAGGGCATCGGCCACGTGGGCGCGCCCGTCCGCGGCGGCGCCGGGCCAGGCGATGAAACCGTCGCCCGGACCCACCAGCCGGCTGTCGGTCTGCAGCGTGCCGGTGACTCGGCTGCGCAGCCACTGCACGGCGTCGCGGGAGGTGTTCAGCACCTGTATCACAGGGACTCCTCCACGGGGTTGGCCACGATCTGGGGCTTGACGGCCATGTCGGGCTGCACGCCCATCATGCGCAGCGTCTGCTGCACCACCTCGCTGAACACCGGCGCGGCCACGGCACCGCCGTAGAACACGCCGTTGCTGGGTTCGTCGATCATCACCGCGACGATGATGCGCGGCTTGTCGATCGGCGCCATGCCCGTGAACCAGGCGCGGTACTTGCCCGACGCGTAGTTCTTGCCCACCTGCTTGCGCGCCGTGCCGGACTTGCCGCCCACGGAGTAGCCCAGGGTCTGCGCCTTCTGGCCGGTGCCGCCGGGGCCGGCGGCCATCTGCAGCATCTTGCGCACCTGGTCGGCCGTGCGCTCGGAGAACACGGGCACGCCCACGGCGGGCTCATCGGTCTTGAACATGGTGGCCGGGATCACCTTGCCGCCGTTGGCGAACACGGTGTACGAGCGCGCCATCTGGAACAGGCTGGCCGACAGGCCGTAGCCGTAGGACATGGTGGCCTGCTCGACAGGGCGCCAGGTCTTGTAGGGGCGCAGCTTTCCACTCACCACGCCAGGAAAGCCGATCTGCGGCTTCTGGCCGAAGCCGGCGGCCGAGAAGGTCTCCCACATCTCGCGCGCCGGCATCTGCATGGCGATCTTGGTGGTGCCTACGTTGCTCGACTTCTGGATCACGCCCTCGACCGTGAGCAGGCCGTAGTTGTGCGTGTCCGAGATCGTGGAGCCGGTGATGGTGATGCGCCCGGGGTTCGTGTCCACCGGCGTCTCGGGGCGCACGCGCCCGCTCTCGAGCGCCAGGCCGATGGTGAAGGGCTTCATGGTCGAGCCGGGCTCGAACACATCGGTCAGCGCGCGGTTGCGCAGTTGCTCGCCGGTCAGGTTCTGGCGCTTGTCGGGTACGTAGCTCGGGTAGTTGGCCAGGGCCAGCAGTTCGCCGGTGTGCGCATCGAGCACCACCACGCTGCCGGCCTTGGCCTTGTGTGCCGTGACCTGGTCACGCAGCTTCTGGTAGGCGAAGAACTGCACCTTGCTGTCGATGGACAGCTGCATGTCACGCCCGTCCACCGGCGGCACGGTCTCGCCCACGCCTTCGACCACGCGGCCCAGGCGGTCCTTGATCACACGGCGCGAACCGGCCTTGCCGGCCAGCTCCTTGTTGAAGGCCAGCTCCATGCCCTCCTGACCGTGGTCCTCGACATTGGTGAAGCCCACCACGTGCGCGGCAGCCTCGCCTTCGGGGTACTGGCGCTTGTATTCCTTGCGCTGGTAGATGCCCTTGATACCCAGCGCGGCGATCTGCTGGCCCACGTCCCAGTCGAGCTGGCGCTTGATCCAGACGAAGGTCTTGTCCTCATCCGCCAGCTTGGCATTGAGTTCGGACAGAGGCATCTCCAGCAGCTTGGCCAGTTGCCTGAGCTTGGCCTTGACCTCGGGCTGGTCCTGCTCCACGTCCTCGGGAATGGCCCAGATGCTGGCGGCCGGCACGCTGGATGCCAGGATCAGGCCATTGCGATCGAGGATCTTGCCTCGGTTGGCGGGCATCTCCAGGGTACGGGCGAAGCGCACCTCGCCCTGGCGCTGGAAGAACGCGTTGCCGAACACCTGCACGTAGGCGGCCCGCGCACCCAGGCCCAGGAAGCCCAGCGCGATCATCGCCACGATGAACTTGCTGCGCCAGACCGGCGTCTTGCTGGCCAGCAGCGGGCTGGAGGTGTACAGAACGCTGCGGCTCATGGCTGCGTTCCTGCGGCGGGTGCCGTTGTCGATGCTGACGGTGCAAGGGCCGTGACACCGGCCGGATCGGACACGTACTGGGTGATCGCCGGCGTGGCCGTGCGCATGTGCAGTTGCGCGCGCGCGAGCTTTTCCACGCGCAGCGGCGTGGCCTGTGCGCGCTTTTCCACTTGCAGGCGCTGGTGCTCGGTTTCGAGCCGGCGCGCCTCGGCCGTGGCCCGGTCGAGCTCGGTGAACAGGCGGCGCGACTGGTACTGGGTGTGCACCAGGAACAGTGCACTCGCCAGCACTGCCAGCAGCAGCACCAGGTTCAACCGGGTCATGCAGGCACCTCGGTGCGCTCGGCCACGCGCATGATGGCACTGCGCGAGCGCGGGTTGCCAGTGACTTCGGCGGCACTGGGCTTGATGCGGTCCAGCGCCACCAGCCTCATGGCCTGGGGCACGGCGAAGGGTGCACGGCGGTCGTAGACCTCCTTGGAGTGCTTGGCGATGAACTGCTTGACGATGCGGTCTTCCAGCGAATGGAAGCTGATGACCGCCAGGCGCCCGCCCGGCTGCAGCACGGAAAGGCTGGCCTCTAGCGCCTGTTGCAGCTCTTCAAGCTCGGCGTTGATGAAAATCCGAAGAGCCTGAAATGTGCGCGTTGCAGGGTTCTGGCCCTGCTCGCGGGTTTTGACCGTGCCAGCCACGAGACTGGCCAGTTCACCGGTGGTTGCAACAGGCCCCCGCTCTTCGCGCCGCGCAACAATCGCCTTTGCAATGGGGCCAGCAAACCGTTCTTCACCGTAGTCACGTATCACCTCCGCAATCTGTTGAACCTCGGCAGTTGCCAGCCACTGGGCCACGCTTTCGCCACGCGTGGTGTCCATGCGCATGTCCAGCGGGCCATCGAAACGGAAACTGAAGCCCCGTTCGGGGCTGTCGATCTGGGGCGAGCTCACACCCAGGTCCATCAGCACGCCTGCGGCGCTGCCGGGAGGCAGTTCACCGAGGTGGCGAAATCCTTCATGCCGAATGGAAAAACGCGCATCGTTGATGCGCGTTGCTTCGGCGATGGCTTCGGGGTCTTTGTCAAATGCCACAAGACGCCCTTGTGGCCCCAGCCGCAGCAGGATCCTGCGCGAGTGCCCCCCGCGCCCGAAGGTGGCGTCCACGAAGGTGCCGGACGGCTCGGGGCCCGCGCCGCCCAATAGCGCGTCCACCGCTTCTTCGAGCAGGACGGTTGTGTGTTGCAAAGCCTCGGTCACCGCGCGCCTTTAGAAAGAGAAGTCCTTGAAGACGTCGGGCATCTCACCCTGCATGGCCTTGGCCTCCTGCTCGTCGTAGGTGGCCTTGTCCCAGAGTTCGAAATGGTTGCCCATGCCCAGCAGCATGGTCTCGCGCGAAATGCCGGCGGCCTCGCGCAGTTCAGGCGACACCAGCACACGGCCCGTGCCATCCATCTCCACGTCCTGGGCATTGCCCAGAAAAATGCGCTTCCACCACTGGGCGGACATGGGCAGTTCGGCAATGCGCTCGCGGAATTTTTCCCACTCGGGACGGGGGAAGACCATCAGGCAGCCGTGGGGGTGCTTGGTGATCGTGAGCTGCCCGGCGGCGGTCGCGGCCAGGACGTCACGATGCCGGGTCGGCACGGACAGCCGACCCTTCGCATCGAGACTCAGCGACGAGGCACCTTGAAACACGGACAGTTTTCCCACTCGGTTGGAATCCACTCCAGCCCCTGAAACGGGCTTTGAGGGCACTTTTCACCACTTAATTGCACTTTTTTGCACTGTAGCAGGAAAAGCACACCGAGCAAGGGGGTGCACAACAAACTTTTGCAATGAAATCAAGGACTTAGGCGCGACTCCAAAGAAGCCAAACAAGCAAAAGTCTTTGAGCAAGAACCACTTAGCGCAGCCTATGCAAGTGATACCTCAAGGCAAGTCCCGTGGTCACAGGATGTAGCGCGAGAGGTCCTCGTTCTGGCTCAGGGTTTGCAGCCGCGCATCCACGTAGGCCGCATCGATGGTGACCGTCTGGCCTGCCAGGCGGGTTGCGTCGAAACTCACCTCGTCCAGGAGCCGCTCCATCACCGTGGACAGGCGGCGCGCGCCGATGTTCTCGGTGCGTTCGTTGACCTCGAATGCGATGTGCGCCAGGCGCGTGATGCCCTCGGGCGCAAACTCGAGCGTCACCCCCTCGGTGGCCAGCAGCGCCTGGTACTGCTTGACCAGGGAGGCATGGGTCTGCACGAGGATGGCCTCGAAGTCCTGCACCGACAGCGAACCCAGCTCCACCCGGATCGGAAACCGCCCCTGCAGTTCGGGAATCAGGTCGCTGGGCTTGGCCAGGTGAAAGGCTCCCGAGGCGATGAACAGGATGTGGTCGGTCTTGACCATGCCGTACTTGGTGGACACCGTGGTGCCCTCCACCAGCGGCAGCAGGTCGCGCTGCACGCCCTGGCGCGAGACGTCTGCCCCGCTGCTTTCCTGGCGTGATGCCACCTTGTCGATCTCGTCGATGAAGACGATGCCGTTCTGCTCGGCATTGGCAATCGCGCGGGCCTTGATCTCTTCCTCGTTGACGAGCTTGGCAGCCTCCTCCTCAACCAGCAGCTTGAGCGCCTCGGCGATCTTGAGCTTGCGCGTGCGCCGCTTGTCCTGGCCCATCTGGCTGAACATGCCGCGCAGTTGCTCGGTCATCTCCTCCATGCCCGAGGGGCCCATGATCTCCAGCGCCGGCCGGCTCTCGGCCACGTCGATCTCGATCTCCTTGTCGTCGAGCGATCCTTCGCGCAGCTTCTTGCGGAACACCTGGCGTGCCGTGCTGTCTGCGGCAGGCGGTTCACTGCCGGCGACCGAACGCGCCACGGGGATCAGCACGTCCAGGATGCGTTCCTCGGCCGCATCCTCCGCTCGGGCGCGCACCTTGCGCGTCTCGGCATCGCGTGTCTGCTTGACGGCGATCTCGGCCAGGTCGCGGATGATGGAATCCACATCCTTGCCCACATAGCCCACCTCGGTGAACTTGGTGGCCTCGACCTTGATGAAGGGTGCATCGGCCAGCCGGGCCAGGCGGCGCGCGATCTCGGTCTTGCCCACGCCCGTGGGGCCGATCATGAGGATGTTCTTGGGGGTGATCTCGTGGCGCAGAGCGCCCTCCACCTGCTGGCGGCGCCAGCGGTTGCGCAGCGCGATGGCCACGGCGCGCTTGGCGCTGGCCTGGCCGACGATGTGGTGGTCGAGTTCGGAGACGATTTCTTGGGGGGTCATGGACGACATGGGGATCCGCCTGGGTTCAGTGGAGGAACCGGCCGCCGCAGCACACTGCGGCCGGCGCCATGGAAGAGAGGACCCGGCAGCGCGCCGGGCCAGGCCATCAAAGGGTCTCGATGGTGTGGTGCATGTTGGTGTAGATGCACAACTCACCCGCGATTTCGAGGGACTTCTTGACGATCTCCTGCGCCGGCAGGTCGGTGTGGTTGAGCAGCGCCTTGGCGGCGGAATGGGCATATGCCCCGCCCGAGCCGATGGCCACGATGCCTTGCTCCGGCTCCAGCACGTCGCCGTTGCCCGTAATGATCAGCGAAGCCTCCAGGTCGGCCACGGCGAGCATGGCCTCCAGGCGGCGCAGCACACGGTCGGTGCGCCAGTCCTTGGTGAGTTCGATGGCGGCACGCACCAGGTGGCCCTGGTGCTTGTCGAGCTTGGCCTCGAAGCGCTCGAACAGGGTGAACGCATCGGCCGTGGCGCCGGCGAAGCCGGCCAGCACCTTGCCATGGTGCAGCTTGCGCACCTTGCGGGCCGAGCCCTTCACGACGATGTTGCCCAGGGTGACCTGGCCATCGCCGCCAATGGCCACCTGCACACCGGCAGGGGTCTGGCGGCGCACGCTCAGGATGGTGGTGCCATGAAACACCGGGTGGTTTTGAGAGGAGTCCATAGCTGCCGCAGATGGGGGCGCCGGCACTGCTTTCAAGGCAGGGCGGGCGGCGCCCAGCGCGGGCATGCAGCCTGTCAATTCTTCCGGGGGAGGACCCAGGCGTGCTCGTTGATGCCGATCACGTTGAAGAAGATGGCCACCAGGCGCTGCAGGTTGTGGAAATGCACCTCATGGCCCTGCCCCTGCTGCTCCGCGGCCCAGTTGAGCACCGAGCCGGCAGCGGCAAAGTCGATGCGGATCAGCTTGTCGCAGGACACCACCAGCGGCAACCCAGGGCGCATCAACGCCTGGAAGGGCTCCAGCAACGGGGTCGCATCGCCATCGATGTGGCCACTGAGCGAGGCCACAGGCGTGTTGTCCAGCGTCGCAGGAACCGAGGCATCAAAGCCGAAGTCCGAGGCCAGCATGTCGCGCTCGGCGGGTGCCGCAGCCTGGCTGCTGGCCGCTGTGGCATCGTCCGAATAACCCATCTTGGGAGCCACCCAGGAGGGCGGCGACACCTCGTAGGTCACGCAGTAGTCGAGCGCCACCAGTTCGAACTCGTCAGGCCGGCCCATGAGCCGCAGCGCGGCCATGCGCAGGCGCCACCACTCGGGACCCGAGGCACGGTCCCCCGACTGGGTCATGATCTCCATCAGCGTGGTGAGCCGGTCCACCCCCGAGAACACGAACTGTCCCGCCCGGTCCGCCCACTTGGTGAACTGATCGGCGAGCAGGGGCACTGCGGCATCGTCGATGCCGGAGATGCGCGTCCAGGCCAGGCTCCAGGGCGAGGCAGAGCGCTCAACGGAGGCCTGCAGCGCAGCCACGGACGATACCGTGAGGCGCGCTGGCGCATTCCAGCTGAAATCGCGGCGGACCACACCCTCCTTGGGCACCAGCTCCTGCACCAGGCCCAGTTGCTCAGGCATGGAGAACCACAGGGGGGCCGAGCGGCTGAAGCCGGCGGCAAAGTCGATGGCCAGCGTATCGAAGCGGTCGTGCTGGCCGGTGGCGCGGTACAGGTCGAACAGCGTCATCCAGATTTCCAGCTGCTGCTGGGGATCGTCCTGCTGGTGCTGTGCCAGCACGTCGAGCAAGCCGGACTCCGCTCCTGCGTGATCGCCGTTGGCGAAGCGTATGGCGGCTTCTTCAAGGTCGGGTTCGTGCACGAATTCCTCCGGTTCGGATGCGGTTTCGGGCGCTGGGATTGGACTCGGGTCGAACGATGCCAGTTCCTCCTGCTGCGCGCCCCGCATGGTCGCATCGGTGCCGCCAAACTGGCCGATCGCCATGCTGTCGTCGTCAAAAAGAGGCTTGACCGCAGGGGCCGCACCAATAGGTGCCGCCAGGCTGACGGGTGCCGTGGGCGCAAAGGCGCGTGCAGCAGCCTCGTCCTCCCCGCGAAAATCCGCAGGCTGGGTGGGCGCGTCGGCGTTGGCCTTGCTCTTCCACCACTGCTGGGACATCTGCGCCTCGATCTCATCGATCTTCTTGAGCGTCACGGCGCGCTCGTCGGGCGAGGCCATGCTGCTCTGGAAGAACGAGGGGCGCGCGGTGGGATCCTCGGTGCGCTGGCCTTGCAGCACCTCTCGCTGGCGCAGCTTGCGCAGTTGATCGAACTCGCGGCGGCGCACAAAGTCGTTGCGGCGCTTGCGCTCGATCATCTCCTTGAGCATCTGCTTGCTGTACTGGCTCTCCCGGTCGTCCTGGAGCGAGTCGAGCTCGGTCCAGTTCGTCGTGGGGTTGCGCACAAACCGCACCATCTTGGACAGCAGGCCGCCGGGCGTGGTTTCTTCCTTGCTCATGGGATAGGCGAGAGAGGGTGCGTGCGCAGGAGTGCTTCAGACCGGGTGGTCCTCAGTCTCCAAACATCTTCTGCTTGAGTTCGCGGCGCTGCTGCGCTTCGAGCGACAGCGTGGCCGTCGGGCGCGCGATCAGACGGCCGACGCCGATGGGTTCGCCGGTTTCATCGCAGTAGCCGTAGTCACCCGCATCGATGCGGGCGATCGACTGCTCGATCTTCTTGAGCAGCTTGCGTTCGCGGTCACGGGTGCGCAGCTCCAGGGCATGCTCTTCCTCGATGGTGGCGCGATCGGCAGGATCGGGCACCACCACGGTGTCTTCACGCAGGTGCTCGGTGGTTTCACCGGCACTGTTGTGGATGTCCTGCTTGAGCTGGACCAGCTTCAGGCGAAAGAACGCCATCTGCTTGTCGTTCATGTATTCGCTGTCAGGCATGGCCAGGACTTCAGCGTCGGTCAGCTCCTGGGCCGTCTTGGCTTTCCAGTTGTTGGCCAGCTTGGGGTCTTTTTTGGCAGCAGTGAAAGTGGGATGCACTTGCGCGGTCGTGGGCATGGTCTGTTGGTAGCTGGCTTTGGCAGCGGTGGAAGCCGTTGCCTGTGCCATGGATGGTACGGTCAATTGGGCCAATCGGGAAGAAGGCCGGGTCGTGCGCACGGGTACATGGGATCCCGCCTGCAGAACAGGTTCGGGGGCGACGGGCACCGGGGCGGCTGTCGCCTTGGGAGCAGCCTTGGCAGGGGCCTTTGCAGCAGCTTTGGCTGCCGCTGGTGCGGCAGCGCTTTTACCCGCGCTCGGGGCTGCTTTCGCAGCCGCCTTGGATTTGCTGGTTTCGGCTTTCACTTCCTGGTCTCCTCGCTATACGGGCGGGCCCAGGCTGCGCTGGCAGCCAAGGGCGGATGGCAAGCCTTCCGGGGTTTTACCGGGGCGCGATTGTATCGACCTGGGCTGACGCAAACGAAAACGTTGCAGATACGACACATCTTGCCACCCATATCGCCGTTTTCCGAGGGAAATCGGCCACCCGACTCCCCGTTGACGATCCTGGTCCAGCCCGCAGCCTGGTCAAACCAGGCTTTGCTCCAGCCCCTGCAGGAGAATGTCCTTGGGCAGATCGATGCCGATGAAGACCATCTTGCTCAGGCGCTCCTCGCCCTCGGCCCACTGCGGCCCCAGGTCGCTGCCCATGAGCTGGTGCACGCCCTGGAAGATCACCTTGCGCTCGGTTCCCTTCATGTACAGCACGCCCTTGTAGCGCAGCATGCGCGGGCCGTAGATGTTGACAATGGCCCCCAGGAAGTCCTCGAGCTTGGCCGGATCGAACGGACGGACCGAGCGGAAGACGAAGCTCTTGACATCGTCGTCATGGTGATGGTGGTGCCCGCCGCCTTCGTGGCCATGCTGGTGCGAAGGGTGGTCGCAGTGCTCGCCGTGTTCATGGTCATGGTGGTCGTGACCATGGTCATGGTGGTCGTGATCTCCTTCTTCCTTCAGAAAGTCGGGGTCGATGTCGAGCTTGGCATTGAGATTGAAGCCGCGCAGGTCCAGCACCTCCTTGAGCGGTACTTCGCCGAAGTGCACGGCCTTGATGGGTGCGCGCGGGTTCATGTGCTTCAGGCGATGGATCAGTGCGTCGGTCTCTTCGGCGCTCACCAGGTCGGTCTTGGACAGGAAGATCTGGTCGGCAAAACCCACCTGGCGGCGTGCCTCCTGGCGGTCGTTGAGCTGCTGCGGCGCATGCTTGACGTCCACCAGGGTGATGATGGAATCGATCAGGTAGGTCTCGGCGATCTCTTCGTCCATGAAGAAGGTCTGCGCCACGGGGCCAGGGTCGGCCAGGCCCGTGGTCTCGATCACGATGCGGTCGAAGTCGAGCAGGCCCTTGCGCTTCTTGGCGGCCAGGAGCTGCAGCGTCTCGCGCAGGTCCTCGCGGATGGTGCAGCAGATGCAGCCGTTGCTCATCTGCACGATCTGCTCCTTGGACTCGGTCACCAGGATGTCGTTGTCGATGTTCTCTTCGCCGAACTCGTTTTCGATCACGGCGATCTTCTGGCCGTGGGCTTCGCTCAGCAGGCGCTTGAGCAGGGTCGTCTTGCCCGAGCCCAGGAAGCCGGTGAGGATGGTGGCAGGTATGAGGGACATGGAAAAGCCTAAGAAAGGAAGCGCTTGCCAGGGTGGGAAGCAATCAAAAGAGTGTAGCGGCGAAATCAAATACGCACTGCGGGGCGGGATGGGCCAATCAGTGCAGATTCAACGCACACATCCATGCCCAGCAACATCTGACAGCTATGCTTAAGAGAGCAAAAACGCCGCCACTGACGTAAGCGAGTTGCGTTAATCAATCCGCCACAGGCCTCTGGCGGATTAGGCCTTGCGCATCACCACCAGCCCCTTGAGGTACTCGCCCTCGGGAAATTCCAGCGTCATCGGGTGGTCAGGAGCGCCTGCCAGGCGCTCGACGATGTAGCCGTCCACCCCCGCATCGGCACCGGCTGAGGCCACGATCTTGTGGAACAGGTCGGCGCTGATGCCGCCCGAGCACGAGAAGGTGAACAGCACGCCGCCGGGCGTGAGCAGTTGCAGCGCCAGGCGGTTGATGTCCTTGTAGGCGCGCGCGGCGCGTTCGGCATGCGCCGCCGTGGGTGCGAACTTGGGCGGGTCGAGCACGATGGCATCGAAACGCTGCCCTTCCTTGAGGAACTGGCGCAGCGAGGCATTCACGTCCGCGTCGAGAAAACTCGCGCGGTTGACGTCGAAGCCATTGAGCGCCACATGGGCGCGCGCCCGCTCCAGCGCGGGGCCGGAGGAGTCGATGGACGTCACGTGGCCACCGCCCGGCCCGCCCGCCGCCTCGGCCGCGCGCATGCCGGCCAGCGCCGCGACGCTGAAGCCGCCGGTGTAGCAAAAGCAGTTGAGCACATGCTGGAAGCCCAGCCGGCGCGCATAGTCGGCAAACCGCTTTCGGCTGTCGCGCTGGTCCAGGTAGAAGCCGGTCTTGTGGCCTTCGGCGATGTTGAGCGTGAGTCGCCACTGGTGCTCGTGGATGGTCAACTCCACCGGGGGGGCCTCGGCGCCGGCCGACGGGCCACCGCGCAGCCAGCCGGTGGCGGGTTCGAGCCCCTCCAGGGTGCGCACGCTCGCATCGGAGCGTTCGTACAGCCGGGCCAGGCCGGTCTCGCGCAACAGGGCATCGGCGATCACGCCTTTCCAGCGCTCGGTGCCTGCACTGGTGAACTGCGCCACCAGCGTGTCGCCGTAACGGTCCACGATCAGGCCGGGCAGGCCGTCGGATTCGCCGTGCACCAGGCGGATGCCGTCGCTCTGCACGTCGAAGCGGGCGCGGGCGATGATGGCGCGCGCGCAGGCAGCGATGAAGAACGGCTCGTCGATGCGCTGCGCCTCGTCGAAGCTCCACACCCGGGCGCGGATGCGCGAGCTGGGGCTGAATGCCGCCCAGGCCAGGAACTGGCCCTCGTGCGACTCGACGCGCACCGTCTCACCGCTGTCGCCACCGCCCTTGGCGATGGCCGACTCGAAGATCCAGGGGTGGCGGCGCAGGAGCGAGCGCTCCTTGCCAGGGCGAAGGCGAAGGGTTTTCATGGCCCCGATTGTCGCGCCGTTGGGACCCTGCGCGACCGGGACAGGCTGTTTACAGCTTCTGGCCGAAGCGCTCGAAGCGCGGCATGAAGTAGCGCTCGGTGTCGGCCGACACGAGCACACCGAGCGCCCGGCCGATCAGCAAATGGCGCGGCACCAGCCCGATGTAGCGCGAATCGGCGCTGTTGTCGCGGTTGTCGCCCAGCACCAGGTACTCCCCCTCGGGCACCGTGACCGGGCCGAAGCTTCTGCGCGCCGTCACACCGTGCAGCCATTGCACGCGGCGCTCATGGCCCTGCACCTGCTCGGTGAGGCGCGTGGCGTCGACGGTATGCCCGAGATCTGCCAAGACCTCCTGCAGTGCCTCGGGTGCACCGTAATGGGCGGCTTCGCCGTTGATGACAAGCACTTCGTCGCGCATCTCCACGGAATCGCCAGGAATAGCAACCAGGCGCTTGATGAGGCGCGTGCCGTCCAGAGGAGATGAGAAGGTCACCACATCGCCGCGCCGCGGCTCGCCCAACTGGGCCAGCACCACGTCGGTCAGGGGAATCTTCACGTTGTAGGCCAGGCGGTTGACGAAGACCACGTCACCTTCGACCAGATTGGGCCGCATCGAGCCCGATGGAATCGGGTTCCAGTCCGCCACGGCCGTGCGGAACAGGCCGAAGCACATCAGCAGCACCAGAAATCCCTTGTTGGCCTTGATCCAGCGTCCCATCAATCTGCTCCTGAGGTGTTCTTGGGCGCGCCACAGAACAGTGGCACGGCGGCACCCGTTGGATCACGGCCAGTGGCCAAAGGTTCCCTTGCCGCGCCCTCCCCAGGCGTTACCCGTGCGCACTTCGCCCGACAGGTGCACAATGGACTTGGCAAGAAAGTGTGTTCCGCCACCCCCTGGATGTGTGATGACGCAGCCCGCCGAGCCCCCCGGTGCCGGCCGCTGCCCCCAACCAAGCCGCTTGCATGGCAGAACCTCACACCCTTTCGCTGCTGCCCGCGCGCGTGCAGCAATGGCTGGCCCCTTACGAGGCGGATGAACCGCTGGCCGCGAGCTTTCGCGCCCAGCAGCTTCAGGCCATGCTGCGCCTGACCCCGCTGGCCATGGCCGTGAATGTCTTCAACGGGTGTTTCATCGCCTGGCGCCTGGCCACCGTGCCGCCCTGGCTCTGGGCCTGGACGCTGGCCCTGCTGTTCGTGGCGGTACAGGGGCTGCGAGCCTGGCAACGCGCGCGCCGGCGTCCTCCCCGCCTGCTGGCATCGCAGAAGGCCATCCGGCGCGCCACCCAGCATGCCGGCATGCTGGGACTGCTGTGGGGCGTCATACCGGCGACGCTCTTCGCCGCGGCCACGGCGCAGGACCAGATGATGATCCTGGCGATCAGCTGCGGAATGATCTGCGCAGGGGGCTTCGCGCTGGTGACGGTGCCGCAGGCCGCCCTGAGTTATGTGCTGCTGCTGGCGGGAGGGTCGGCCGTGGGACTGGTGCGGGCGATGGACCAGCCGGGCACGATGACCTTGCTGGTGCTGCTGGTGACCTATGGGCTGGTGGTGATCGCCTCGGTGCGCGTGATGGCTCGCTCCTACGGATCGCGCCTGGCCGCCGAGGCCGATGCCGCCCACCAGCAGCAGATCGTGGGGCTGCTGCTGCGCGACTTCGAGGAAAACACCAGCGACTTCCTCTGGGAGGTTTCGAGCGAAGGCACGCTGCGCCACTCTTCCAACCGTCTGGACCAGGCCCTGCGCTACAGCCGCCGGGACGACCCCGACCTGGGCCTGGTGGAACTGATCGCCCGCACCCACGAGGGCGCCACCCATGGAGTGGACCCGGCCGGCTACCTGCAGGCGCTGCAGGCGGCCCTGGAAGGGCCGCAGCCCTTCCGGGACCTGCTGGTCCCCCTGGTGATCGGTGGCCAGTTGCGCTGGTGGGCACTCACGGCCAAGCCCATCTGGCGCCTGGACCAGACGCTGCAGGACTGGCGCGGCGTGGGCGTGGACATCACCCACAAGAAGCATGCCGAGGACGAGATGCACCGCCTTGCGCATTTCGATGTCCTGACCGGTCTGGCCAACCGGCGCCACTTCCAGCACCGCCTGCAGCAGCATTGCGCGCCAGGCGGTGAGATCGCCGGGGCCGCCGCACTGCTGTGTCTGGACATGGACAACTTCAAGCGCGTCAACGACGCCTACGGCCACGGCAATGGCGACCTGCTGCTCAAGACCGTGGCACAGCGCATGGCGCAGCAGGTGCGCAGCCGCGACCTGGTGGCCCGGCTGGGCGGGGACGAGTTCGCCATCCTGCTCGACGGTGCCAGCACACGCGCCGAAGTGCAGGTGTTCTGCGACCGCCTGGTGCGCGCCATCGAGCAGCCCTGCGACCTCTCGGGCATGGCCATCACGCCGCACCTGAGCATCGGCGTGGCCTTTCTGCCGCACGATGGCAACCACGTGGACGCGTTGCTGCACCATGCCGACCTGGCCCTGTACGAGGCCAAGCAGCGCGGTCGCGGACAGGTGCAGTTCTTTTCCATCGAGATGGACCAGCGTGCCCACCGCCGCATTGCCCTCGAGGATGGCCTGCGCAACGCGCTGGCACAGGGCGAACTGCACCTGGCCTTCCAGCCGCAATGGCACCTGGCCTCGGGCCGCATCGCGGGGCTGGAGGCCCTGCTGCGCTGGAACAGTGAACGCTTTGGCAGCGTGTCGCCGGTGGAATTCATCCCCGTCGCCGAAGAGGCCGGCCTGATTCGCGACATCGGCCTGTGGGTGCTGGAACAGGCCTGCCTGGCCGCGCGCCGGTTGCCGGCGGATCTGGTGATGTCGGTCAACCTCTCGGTCTGCCAGTTCGACGATGCGCTGCTGGCCGACAGGATCCTCGCCGTGGTGGAGCATTGCGGCCTGCCGCCGGGGCGGCTGGAGCTGGAGATCACCGAATCGGTTTTCCTGCGCGACACCGACGACGTGATGGCCACGCTGCACCGGCTGCGCCAGGCGGGGGTGCGCATCGCTCTCGACGACTTCGGCACGGGATATTCGTCGCTGGCCTACCTGCGCAGCTTCCCGTTCGACCGGCTCAAGATAGACCGCGCCTTCATCGCACCCATCGAGGGCAGCCCCGAGTCGGAGGCCATCGTGCACTCGGTGATCGCGCTGGCCCAGGCCCTGCACATGGAAACCACGGCCGAGGGCATCGAAACCGCCGAGCAGGCCAGCCTGTTGCTGCAACTGGGTTGCGTGACGGGCCAGGGCTTCTACTTTGCGCGGCCGCTGGACCTGGCGGCGGTGACGGCCTTCATCGCAGCGCAGCCGGCAACGGCGGCCTGACAGCCTGGGCGCTGGGCTATTCGGAGCCTGGCTTGCGCCGTGCCCTCGGGTGCGCCGCGTCGTAGACCTTGGCCAGGTGCTGGAAATCCAGGCGCGTATAGACCTGCGTGGTGGTGATGTTGGCGTGACCGAGCAACTCCTGCACGGCCCGCAGGTCGCCGCTGGACTGCAGCAGGTGGCTGGCGAACGAGTGGCGCAGCATGTGCGGATGCACCGGCGTGGTCAGCCCTGCCTGCTGGCTGCGCTGGCGCAGCCGCAGCCAGATGGACTGCGCCGTGAGCCGCGCACCGCGCTGGCCCAGGAACAGTGCGGCATCCATGCGCGCCGAACCCTCACCGCCGAAGGGGCCGGCGCGCAGCGCCAGCCAGGCCTGCAGGGACCCGATTGCGGACCGCCCCACCGGGACGCTGCGCCGCTTGCTGCCCTTGCCGAACACATGGGCCTCGCCCGCTTGCAGATCGATCCAGCCACGGCCCTGGCGCTGGGTTTCTGCGCTGGGCACGGCGTCGAGCCCCGCGAGCTCGCCCACGCGCAGGCCGCAACCGTAGAGCAGCTCCACCATGGCTGCGTCACGCGCCTCCAGCCATGGGTCGGCACCGGCGTTGTCGAATTCGGCCAGGCGCACCGCATCGTCCACGCCCAGGGCCTTGGGCAGGGGCTTGGGGGCCTTGGGTGCGCGCACGTCCTGCACCGGGTTGTGCGGCACCAGGCCCTGGCGCCCCGCCCAGATGAAAAAGCCGCGCCAGCCCGAAAGGATGAGCGCAATGCCGCGACCGCTGCGTCCGCCACTGTGCATCTGCACAACGAAGCGGCGGATGTGCACCGTCTGCAGCTCCAAAAGTGGCAGGCCCACGCCGGCGGCGAACAGTGCGAGCTTCTCGAGGTCCAGCGTATAGAGCGTGAGCGTGCGCGCCGCCAGGCGCTTTTCCACGCGCACGTGCTCCAGGTAGCGCAGAACCAGCGGATCCGGGGCTGCAGCGGGGGTGGGGGACGCGGCGGCGGTCACAAGCGCGCTTCAGGGGTGCGTGACCGACCGCTGGGCCGATCAGCGCAGGCGCACCAGCGCCGAACTGGCCAGTTCGGCAATGCGCGATAGGAATTCGGTGCCCATGGTGGCATCGAAACGCTGGGGATCGTGCGAGCCCAGCACCAGCAGGCCGAAGGCCGGCGTGGCGCTGTCGATGGCGCCCTGGCGCAGCGGCAGCAGGGCGAGCGACTGGGCCTGCACGCCGTCGGGCGCCGACAGCCAGCCGGCAGGCTCGAATCCCAGGTTGGGACCGCAGAACGGCATGGTCAGCGACGAGGCGAAGGCCCGCGCGTCCTCGCTCGCGCCCTGGGCGAAATCGGCATCCACATAGGGGCCAGCCACTTCCCACACGCGCACGGTGGCCTGGGGCACGTCGAACAGGGTGCGGATGCCCTCCACCACCGCCTCAGGCAGATCGAACGGGTCCTTGACCTGCAGCAGCGCGCTGGTCCACTGGTGCACCTTGGCGGCAATGGCGGTGTTTTCGCCGCTGTTGCGCACCATGTCCATCACACGGTGCTCCAGGCCCTTGATCTTCTCGCGCAGCATCTCGGCCTGGCGCTCCTGCAGGCTCACGGCGCGGGCGCCATGGGGGCTGGTGATCTGCACACTGGCCAGCACTTCGGCGTGGCGCTCGAAAAAGCCGGGAGTGTTCTCCAGGAACTGGGCGATGTCGTCTTCGGTGATGGGCGGGATATGGGTGCTGGGATTGGTCATGCTGCGTCCGGAATATCGATCTGGCCTTCGAACACCGTGGTGGCCGGGCCGGTCATGAAGAGGGAATCGGTGTCCTGCCCGCCCCAGGCGATGGTCAGGCGTCCGCCGTGCATGTCCACATGCACCTCGTTGTCGAGCAGCCCAAGGCGGATGCCGGCGGCCACGGCCGCGCAGGCGCCCGACCCGCAGGCCAGGGTCTCGCCCGTGCCGCGCTCGAACACGCGCAGGCGCACATGGCCGCGGTCCACGATCTGCATGAAGCCCGCATTCACCCGCTCCGGAAAGCGCGAATGGCTCTCGATCAGTGGCCCCCAAAGGCCCACCGGGGCCGTGTCCACGCTGTCCACCAGCTGCACGGCGTGCGGGTTGCCCATGGAGACCACGGCCACCGGCACGGTGACGGGGATGCCCTGCACATCAAACGCCAGGGGCCAGGTGCGGCCCCTCCCCTGCACCGCGGGGGTGAGGGCGACGGTATCGAAAGGCACACGGGGCTCGTCGAGCACAGGCACGCCCATGTCCACCGTGACCCGGCCATCGGCATTGAGCTTTGGCGAGAGCACGCCGCTGAGCGTCTGCACGCGGATGGTGTCCTTGTCCGTCAGGCCCTTGTCGCGCACATAGCGTGCAAAGCAGCGCGAGCCGTTGCCGCACTGGCCCACCTCGCCGCCGTCGGCGTTGTGGATAACGTATTCGAAGTCGATGCCTTCGGCAGGCGAGGGCCGCACCGTGAGGATCTGGTCGGCGCCCACGCCGAAATGGCGGTCCGCCAGGTAGCGGTACTGGCCGGCGGTGAGGTTCAGCCGCGAGCGGGTCTCGTCGAGCACGACGAAGTCGTTGCCCGCGCCCTGCATTTTGGTGAAGTGGATCTTCATGCCCGGATTATCGTCGGTGCAGGGCCGGCCTTGCCAGACACCGTGGCAATGGCAATACCCCCATCGGGCACGGATCGGCCAAGGCGTTTAGGCTAGCGCCTTCATTCCCTTGCGACACAACGAACGAGGAGCCCATGGCAGACATTTCCGCTTTCCCCATCACCCGCAAGTGGCCGGCCCAGCACCCGGACCGCATCCAGCTGTACTCGCTGCCCACGCCCAACGGCGTGAAGGCCTCGATCGCGCTCGAAGAGCTGGGCCTGCCCTACGAGCCGCACCTGGTGAGTTTCGAGACCAACGACCAGACCTCGCCCGAGTTCCTGTCGCTCAATCCCAACAACAAGATTCCCGCCATCCTCGACCCCGATGGCCCGGGCGGCAAGCCACTGGCGCTGTTCGAGTCCGGTGCCATCCTGGTCTACCTGTCCGACAAGACCGGCAAGCTCGTGCCCCAGGACGCAGCGGCCCGCTATGAAACCCTGCAGTGGGTGATGTGGCAGATGGGCGGCGTGGGCCCGATGTTCGGCCAGCTCGGCTTCTTCCACAAGTTCGCCGGCAAGGACTTCGAGGACAAGCGCCCGCGTGACCGCTACGTGGCCGAATCCAAGCGCCTGCTGGGTGTTCTGGACCAGCGCCTGGCCGGCCGCCAGTGGATGATGGGCGACACCTACACCATTGCCGACATCGCCATCCTTCCCTGGGTGCGCAACCTGGCGGGCTTTTATGGCGCTGGCGAGCTGGTGGAGTTTGACCAGTTCAAGGAAATCCAGCGCGTGCTGGACGCCTTCGTCGCGCGCCCCGCCGTGGCCAAAGGGTTGAACATTCCCGCCCGCGGCTGAGCGGTCAGCCCGAGCCCATTCTTTCCTGCAGAAAATCCAGGAAGCACGCAATGCGCGCGGCCAGCTGCGTGTTGCGGTAATAGACCGCGTTGATGGGCTGGCGCACGTCCACCGTGTCGCGCGCCAGCACCTGCACCAGGCGGCCGGCATCGCGGTCGGCTGCGGTCATGAAATCCGACAGGCACACCAATCCCACATGCGCGAGCGCCAGCTGGCGCAGGGTTTCACCGCTCGACGCGGTGAGGCTCGGGACGATGGGCCACTCGTCCCCATGCGCGCCGCGCAGCGGCCAGCGGTTGAGCGACTCGGGCTCATTGAAGCCCAGCAGCGTGTGCCCGGAAAGTTCGGCCACGCTTTTGGGCTTGCCGGCGCGCGCCAGGTACTCCGGGCTGGCCAGCACGCGCAGGCGGCTGGTGCACAGCGGGCGCGCATGCAGCGTGGAGTCGCGCAACTGCCCGATGCGGATGGCCACGTCCGTGCGCCGCTCCAGCAGGTCGATGTACATCTCGTCCGTATTGAGCTCCAGCGTGATCTGCGGGTAGGCCGCACGGAACGCCGGAACCAGCGGCACCACGGCGTGCAGCATGAAGGGTGTGGCCGCATTCACGCGCAGCCTGCCGGCAGGCTGCTGGCGCCGCGCCGCCATGCTTTCTTCGGCATCGTCGATGGACGCCAGGATGGCGCGCGTGCGCTGCAGGAAGGCATGCCCCTCCTCGGTCAGCTCGGTGCGGCGCGTGGTGCGGCGCAGCAGCGTGGTGTCGAGCTTCTTTTCCAGCCGCGCCAGCGCCCGGCTGATGCCCGAGACCGTCTGGCCCAGGTGGTCGGCAGCGGCAGTGATCGACCCGCCATCGACCACGGCGACAAAGGCCTGCAGCTCTTCGAGGGTGGTTTTCATGGGCCTCTCCAGTCCTTGATTGTTGATTCACAGTCAACTATCTATCGAGCGTAACCGTCTTTTTCTGCAACACTGGAAACCCCACACTCCTTCCCATTCCCACAGGAGTGTTTCCATGCCCATTGCCTTGCTCGCGCTGACGCTCAGCGCATTCGCCATCGGCACGACGGAGTTCGTGATCGTTGGCCTGCTGCCCACCGTGGCGGCCGACCTGTCCATCAGCATCCCCTCGGCGGGCCTGCTGGTGAGCCTGTATGCCCTGGGGGTCGCCGTCGGCGCCCCGGTGCTCACCGCGCTGACCGGCAAGCTGCCGCGCAAGGCGCTGCTGCTGTCGCTGATGGCGCTGTTCACCGCCGGCAACCTGTTGGCCTGGCAGGCCCCAAGCTATGAATCGCTGGTGGCCGCGCGCATCCTCACCGGGCTGGCGCACGGGGTGTTCTTCTCCATCGGCTCGACCATCGCCACCGGCCTGGTGCCGCGCGAGAAGGCCGCCAGCGCCATTGCCATCATGTTCACCGGGCTCACCGTGGCGCTGGTCACGGGCGTGCCGCTGGGCACTTTCATCGGCCAGCACTTCGGCTGGCGCGAGACCTTCCTGGCCGTGTCGGCCCTGGGCGTGGTCGCCTTCATCGGCAGTGCGATCTTCGTGCCGCGCAACATCGCCCACACCCCACCCGCCTCGCTGCTGCAGCAGGCCAAGGTGCTGGCCGAGCCACGCCTGCTGCTGGTGTATGCCAAGACGGCCATCGGCTACGGCGGCACCTTCATCCCCTTCACCTTCCTGGCGCCCATCCTCACCGACATCTCGGGTTTCAGCGCCGGCGCGGTCGGCTGGGTGATGCTGGTCTATGGCGTGTCGGTGGCCGTGGGCAACATCTGGGGCGGCCGGCTGGCCGACCGCCTGGGCCCCATCCCCGCGTTGCGCATCGTTTTCGCACTGCTCGCCGCCGTGCTGCTGCTGCTGCAGTTCACCGCGCCGCACCCCTGGCTGGCGCTGGTGACCGTGCTGCTCTGGGGTGCCGTGGCCTTCGGCAATGTGCCGGGGCTGCAGGTCTACGTGGTCAAGCAGGCCGAGCGCTTCACGCCCCAGGCGGTGGACGTGGCCTCGGGCCTGAACATCGCGGCCTTCAACCTGGGCATTGCCGGGGCCGCCTGGGCCGGTGGCCTGATCGTGACGCACCTGGGCCTCATGCACACGCCGTGGATCGGTGCCGTGGTGGTGTTGGGCTCCCTGGCCCTGACGCACTACAGCGGCGTGCTGGACCGGCGTGCCGGTATCCCCGTGCGGTCCAACGGCCCGGTGCCCGTAGGCCACTGAGCCCTCCCCCTTTCCCTGAACAACGTCCCTACGGAGCCTTCCCCCATGCATTCTTCTTCCATCCCCGCCTTCGGCCTGGGCACCTTCCGCCTGCAGGACCAAGTGGTCATCGACTCCGTGCGCAACGCCCTCGACCTGGGCTACCGCCTGGTCGACACGGCCCAGATTTACGGCAACGAAGCGGCCATCGGCCAGGCCATCGCCGAAAGCGGCGTGCCACGCAGCGAGCTGTTCATCACCACCAAGGTCTGGACCGAGAACCTGGCCACGGACAAGCTCATCCCCAGCCTCAAGGAAAGCCTCACCAAACTGCGCACCGGGCAGGTGGACCTGGCGCTGATCCATTGGCCGTCCCCGGGCGGCGCCGTGCCCGTGGCCGAGTTCATGGGCGCCCTGGCCGAAGCCAAGGCCCAGGGCCTGGCGCGGCAGATCGGTGTCTCCAACTTCACGGTGGCGCTGATGCAGGAGGCCATTGCCGCCGTGGGTGCGAGCGCCATCGCCACCAACCAGGTCGAGCTGCACCCCTACCTGCAGAACCGCAGCGTGGCCGACTTCGCGAGAAGCCAGGGCATCCCCATCACTTCGTACATGACGCTCGCCTACGGCAAGGTGCTGAGCGAACCGGTGATCGAAGCCACTGCCCGCGCGCATGGGGCCACCGCGGCCCAGGTGGCACTGGCCTGGGCGCTGCAACTGGGCTACGCCGTGATCCCCTCGTCCACCCGCCGCGAGAACCTGGCCAGCAACCTGAAGGCGCAGCAGCTGCGCCTGACGGGCACCGAGATGGCGCAGATCGCGACCCTGGACCGAGGCGGCCGGCTGGTCGACCCCGACGGCCTGGCTCCCGCCTGGGATTGACCGATCCTTTCAGCCGGCGACCACGCGCACAAAGGCCGGCACCACCCCCAGCAGGTCGTCGCGCCGCTGCAGCGCATGCACGTCGGCACGCGGTGCCTTGGCCCCAAGGGTCTTGAGCACCACGCGGGCGCCGAACAAGCTGCCGAGCGACGATGGCACCAGCGCCACGCCCAGCCCTGCGGCCACCAGGCTCAGCAGGGCCGCCAGCTCCACCGTGGTCTGCGCCACCCGGGGCGCAAAGCCGGCCTGCACGCAGCACTGCACCATGTGCTCGGCATGGGCCGACGAATCGCGGCGCAGCATCACGAAGCGTTCGCTGCGCAAGTCCTTCAAGGCAAGGGCCTTGCGTGCCGCCAGCGGGTGGCCCGGCGGCAAGGCGGCCACCACGGGGTCGGGCCACAGCAGGGTGCTGGCGAGCTGGTCGTCGTTGACCGCCGTGCGCGAGATGCCCACGTCGATGCGCTTGTCGCGCAGCGCAGCCTGCTGCAGCGAGGGCTGCATCTCGTGCAGCACCACGTCCACACCCGGATGGCTTTGCCGGTAGCGCGCCAGCGCCACCGGAAACGGCCCCAGGAAGTGCGAGCCCGACAGCCCCACCTCGATGCGCCCCGCCTGCCCCTGGCCGATGGCCGCTACCCGCTGGCGCGCCGTGTCCAGCCGCTCCAGTACCGCACGCGCATCGACCAGGTAGGCCTGGCCCGCCAGCGTCAGCTCCACGCGCCGGCTGGTGCGCACGAACAATTGCGCGCCCAGTTCCTCCTCCAGCTGGGCGATCTGCAGGCTCAGCGGCGGCTGCGAGACATGCAGGCGCTGCGCGGCGCGCGTGAAGCTCAGCTCCTCGGCCAGGGCAATGAAGTAACGCAGGTGCCGCAGTTCCATGGCCGCCATCCAGTTGATTGAGACTTTAAAAGTCTAGATCAAGACCAACAATATATTGGACTGTTGTTTCATCAGTTTCGACAATACGCCCTGAACACAACAACCCGGCGGAGACAACCATGAAGATCCAACACCACTTGCTGGTAGCCACGCTCGCCCTTTCGGGTCTGGCCATGGCGCAGGACAACTACCCCAGCAAGGCCATCACGCTCACCGTGCCCAACCCGCCCGGCGGCGTGGTGGACACCTCGGCCCGCTTGCTCAACGAGCCGCTGGCGCGCGTGCTCGGCCAGCCCGTGGTGATCGACAACAAGGCCGGCGGCAGCGGCAACGTGGCCTATGGGGCGGTGGCCCGCAGCAAGGCCGATGGCTACAACCTGCTGATCTCGTACTCGGCCTACCACGTGGGCAATCCCGCGCTCACCCCCAGCCTGCCCTGGGAGGCCAAGGACTTCGCGCCCGTGGCCCTGCTTACCGTGGCCACCAACGTGATCGCGGCCCACCCCTCGGTGCCCGGCAACAATCTCAAGGAGTTCATCGCCTACCTCAAGGCCAACCCCGGCAAGGTCAACTACGCATCGCAGGGCAACGGCTCGCTCTCGCACATCGGTACCGAGATCTTCAAGCAGCAGAGCGGCACCTTCATGACCCACATCCCCTACCGCGGCTCAGGCCCGGCCGTGGCCGACGTGCTGGCCGGCCAGGTGCAGGTGTTCATCACCACGCCGCCCTCCGTCATGCAGCATGTGGTCAGCGGCAAGCTCAAGGCCTTTGCCGTGACCGGCACCAAGCGCCACCCCGGCTTGCCCAATGTGCCCACAGTGGCCGAGGCCGGCATGCCCGACTTCAAGCTCGAAGCCTGGGTGGGCCTGTTCGCCCCGGCGGCCACGCCACCAGCGGTGATCAGCAAGCTCACGGCCGACGTGAAGAAGGCGCTGGAGATGCCCGAGACGCGCCAGCGCGCCGACGCCGCCGGCATCGAGCTGCGCTACCTGCCGCCCGATGCGCTCGGTGACCTGGTGAAGACCGAGACCGCCTACTGGGCCAAGACCATCAAGGGCGCCGGCATCAAGGCCGACTGACCCGACAGCCCCCTCCCCCGTGTGATCCCATTCCCGGCGCCCTGCGCGCCGGGCAGGGCAGCGCCTTGCCCATTTTTTCCTGAAAGACCGCCATGCAACGCACCTACCGCATCGGGCAGATCGTGCCCAGCTCCAACACCACCATGGAGACCGAGATCCCCGCCATGCTGCGCGCCCGCGAGCAGATCCTGCCCGAACGCTTCAGCTTCCACGCCAGCCGCATGCGCATGCAGAAGGTCACCAAGGAAGAGCTGGCCGCCATGGACCGCGACTCCGACCGCTGCGCGCTGGAACTCTCGGATGGAAAGATGGACGTGATGGGTTATGCCTGCCTGGTGGCCATCATGAGCATGGGCCTGGGCTACCACCGCACGTCCGAAAAGCGGCTGCACGAGATCACCGTGGCCAACGGCAAGCCAGCGCCCGTGGTGTCGAGCGCCGGCGCGCTGGTCGAAGGCCTGAAGGCCATGGGCGCGAAGAAGGTCTCCGTGCTCACCCCTTATATGAAGCCACTCACCCAACTGGTGGTGGACTACATCGAACACGAGGGCATCGCGGTGCACGACAGCCTGTCGCTGGAGATCGCCGACAACCTGGAGGTGGGCGCACAGGACCCGGCCGCGCCGGCGCAGATCGTGCAGCGCCTGGACACGCGCGGGGTGGACGTGGTGGTGATTTCTGCCTGCGTGCAGATGCCCTCGCTGGCCTCGGTGCAGGTGGCGCAGGACCGGTTGGGCCTCCCTGTCGTGTCGGCGGCAGCCTGCACCACCTGGGCAATGCTCAAGCGCCTGGGGCTGGAGACCCGGGTGCCCCATGCCGGCGCCCTGCTCTCGGGCAAGTACTGATCCGCGGGAAAGCCCCGCGCTTTCCCCCAGGACGCAGCCAGCGGGCTGCGGAGCAACACCCGATAATGGCCCCATGCCCCGCCTCAGCCAGCAACTCCATCCCCACCGCGAACCGGTTCCCACCCGCCTGGCCGCCACCGTGCTGCTGCTGCGCGACGCCGAGGGCGATGGGACGCTGGAGGTGCTGATGACGCGGCGCTCGCCCAACGCGAGCTTTGCCCCAGGGGCCTACGTCTTCCCGGGCGGCGGCATCGATGCCCTCGACGCCCAGTCCCACCACGTGGCGTACCGCCGCCCGGCCCAGAGCGACTTGCACCTGACACAGGCGATCGCGGCCATCCGCGAAAGCTTCGAGGAACTGGGCGTGCTGCTGGCGCGCCACGCCGACGGCCGCATGGCCGATGCCGCCGACATCGCCGCGCTGGACCGCAGCGCACCGTTTGCCGCGCAGTGCGAAGCCCGGGGCCTGCGCCTGGCGGCCGACAGCGTCTACCTGCTGGCCTACTGGACGGCCGACCGCGACCTGCCGCGCCGCTTCGAGGTGCCCTTCCTGGCCGCCCGCATGCCCGAAGGCCAGACCCCGGTGGCCGACGAAGCCGAGCAGTTCGAGCCCGTGTGGGTGCGCCCGGCCGATGCGCTGGCGCGGCACGAGGCAGGCCAGTTCTTCATGATCTTCCCCACCATCCGCACGCTGCAGCGGCTGGCCAAATTCAAGAGCGCCGAGGCCGTGCTTGAAGCCCTGGCCAGCGAACAGCCCCTGTGGGTGAGCTGCCCGCGCGCCGGCCTGCTGGCAGGCAAGGAAGCGCGCTACATGGAAGACGAGATGCCCTTCGGCGAACTGGCGCTGGTCTGCCCGGACGGTCAGATCGTGCACCCGCTCGACTGGCAGACCGACCACCCCGTGCCACTCCTGAAGAACGTCCAGCGCCTCACGGCCCCCAACTCGGGCGTGATGACCGGCCCGGGCACCAACAGTTACCTGGTGGGCGACCCGACCACCGGCTACATCGCCATCGACCCCGGCCCGGCCGACCCCGAGCACCTTGAAAAGCTCTGGCGCGCCGCCGGCGGCGACCTCCGCGCCATCGTCTGCACGCACTCGCACCCCGACCACTCCCCCGGTGCCGCACCGCTGCAGGCCCTGTGCACGCAGGCCGGCCAGAGCGCCCCGCCCATCCTGGGCCTGCGCTCGGCCCCCACGGCCCGCGTGGCCAGCGCCTTCACTCCCGAGCGCGAGCTGGCCCATGGCGAGCGCCTGGTGCTGTCCGCGCCGGTGGCCGATGCCGCCACCAGCCATACCCTGCAGGTGATCCACACCCCCGGCCATGCGGCCAACCACCTGTGCCTGCTGTTGGAAGAAGACGGCCTGCTGTTCAGCGGTGACCACATCCTCAACGGCAGCACCACAGTGATCGACCCGCCGGACGGCAACATGGCCGACTACCTCGACTCGCTGGACGCGCTGGACGCAGCCTGCGAGACCCACCAGGCGAACTTCATCCTGCCCGCGCACGGCTACGTGCTGGGCGAAGCGCGCAGCGCGATCTCCCGCCTGAAGGCCCACCGCCTGGCACGCGAGGCCAAGGTGCTGGCCGCCATGCAGGCCCTGCCCCAGGGCAGCATGGACGACTGGGTGCGCCACGCCTACGACGACGTGCCCCCGCGCATGTGGCCTGTCGCCCAGCGCTCGCTGCTCGCACACGTAGAGCGCATCCGCGCCATGGAACCCGGTAATGACTGAAAAAAACCCTGAGGCCGGCCATGTCCGGCTGGCCAAGCGCGTGGCCGAGCAGCTCAACTGCTCGCGCAGCACGGCCGAGCAGTTCATCGAAGGCGGCTTCGTGAGTGTGGAGGGCGCCGTGGTCGAGGCACCCGGCGCACGCGTGGCGCCGCACCAGAGCGTGGCCGTGGACCCCGACGCCAGCCTGCTGGAGCTCACCCCCGTCACCCTGCTGCTGCACAAGCCCGCCGGCTTCGAAGCGGGCCTGGGTGCGCCCGGCCAGGCTGGCGCCGCCCATGCGAGCCGCAGCCAGGGCGCGACGCCCGCCGTGACGCTGCTCGCCGTCGCCTCGCACCTGCCCGAAGACGCCTCGGGCATTCGCGTACTGCAGCGCCATTTCCGCCAGCTCGAGTGCTTCACCCCGCTGCCTACCGAGGCCAGCGGCCTGGTGGTCTATACGCAGGACAAGCGCATTGCGCGCAAGCTGGCCGAGGATATCGAATCGCTGGAGCAGGAATGCATCGTGGAGGTGGCCGGCGAGATCGCGCCCAACGGTCTGCAAAGGCTGTGCCACGGCCTGTCTTTCAACGGCCGCGCCCTGCCCCCCATCAAGGTGAGCTGGCAGAACGAGACGCGGCTGCGCTTTGCACTCAAGGGCATCCGCCCGGGGCAGATTCCGGCCATGTGCGAAGCCGTGGGCCTGCGCGTGGTGGCCGTCAAGCGCATCCGCATCGGCCGCGTGCCGCTGGCCAAGGTACCCGAGGGGCAGTGGCGTTATCTGCAGCCCTGGGAGCGTTTCTGAGCCGCACCCAATAGCTATCAAAAAAATAGCAACCACCATTTAGAGGGATGGCGATCCGCCACAGGCCACTGATACACTGCCCTCCACAACAGGAGGGAGTCCATGGACCATCAGCAATCAGGGGCCGGTGCGGCACCCGTCTCGGCCTTCGCCGCGCAGGACATCGACGCGCACCCACTCGAATTCACCGGCAGCGGTGGTGAATACTTCCGGGTATGGATCGTCAACGTGCTGTTGACCATCCTCACCCTGGGCGTCTACACCCCCTGGGCGCGGCGGCGCACCGCCCAGTACTTCTACGGCCACACCCTGGTGGCGGGCAGCCCGCTCGAATTCACGGCCCAGCAGGGCCGCATGGTCAAGGGCTTCATCGTTTTGGTGATGATCAGCATCGCCTACCAGATCGCCGTCAACACCGGGCAGGATACGGCCGTCGGTGTCTTCCTGCTCGCAGGCGCCCTGCTATCGCCCTTCATCTGGGGCAGCGCCATGCGCTTTCGCCTGGGTTCCACCCGCTGGCGCGGCCTGCGGCTGCAGTTCACCGCCTCCTGGCGCGAGGTGTACAAGGCCAGTTGGCCGGTGTTCGCCATCGCCCTGGTGTGGTTCGGCGTGTTCTTCGGCATCCAGTACCTCGCGCCCGAATCGGCCAGCGCCCTGCAGGAGCTGGCTGCCGACGACAGCGGCGACGCCGACCTGCCCACCATGACGGCCGGTATCTGGGGCCTGCTGGCCCTGGGGCTGCTGCTGTCGGTGATGTGCTTCATCCGCCTCGAATTCAACTACAAGAGCCTGCTGGTGTTGCGCGCCCAGGTGGGCGCCGAAGCGGGCCGCTGGAAGCCGGTGTACATGGATTTCATCAAGGTCTGGCTGGCCACGGTCGCCGTGTTCCTGCTGTTCGTGCTGGGTGTCTCCGTGGTGCTGGGCGTGCTGGCCGGCGGGGCCGCGGCACTGTTCATCGAAGACGCCAAGGACCGCTCGTTCGCCTTGATCATGGTGGCCATCATCGTGGGCATTTTCGGCGGTATCTTCATGCTGCTGCTGACCTCGGCGCCGGCGCGCGCCTACCGCGAAGCCCGCATGTTCCAGCTGATGTGGGACAACATCGGCCTGAGCCAGGTGGCGCGCTTCAAGTGCCAGCTGCGCACCGGGCGCTTTGTTCTGCTGCGCATCAAGAACCTGCTCCTGACCCTGCTCACGCTGGGCCTGTACCGCCCGTTTGCCCGGGTGAGCGAGTACCGCATGAAAGCCGAGTCCGTGACACTGCATGTCAAGGGCGGCGTGGATCAGGTGACCGGCGTCATGGTGCGCCAGCAGAAAGAAGGCGGCATCGGCGATGCACTGGCCGATGCGGCCGGGCTGGACCTGATCGGCTGATGGCCGCCGCAGCGCCCGCCCCCGCCGCGGTACCCGGCGGCACCCTCGTGCCCGGCCGCTGGTTCGATGGCCTGAGCAGCCAGGCCAAGCCAGTGCTCGTGGGCCTGCAACCCACGTCCCGGGGCCCGTCGCTGGCGCTGCACCCGCTGTCACAGCCCGGCGCAGCCCCTGCGGTATTCACCTGGGGCGAGGTGGGCTGGCCCGAGGCCTGGAGCGAACGCCGCCCACAGCAGCGGGTGGTGGTAGACCTGCGCGACCATGGCAGCCTGGAGATCGACGCCGTTGCCCAATGGCATGCGGCACTGGCCGAGGCAGGTGCCCGCCCCAGCCTGGCTGGGCGCATGCAGACGCGCTGGCCCGTATTGCTCGGCGTCACGGCAGTGGCCATCGTCGGATTGACCCTGTTCTACCGCTATGGCACGCCTTGGGCGGCCACGGAACTCACGCGCTTCGTACCCGTGTCCTGGGAGACCAGCGTGGCCGGCAATGTGCTCACGCAGATGGACAAGGGCACGCTCAAGCCCAGCAAGCTGCCCAAGGAGCGCCAGGCCCAGCTGCAGGCGCGCTTCGACGCCCTGGTGCAGCAGATGCCCACCGGGCTGCAGCGCTACCCGGGCTATGCCCCCCGGTACACCCTGTCCTTCCGTTCCGGCATGGGGGCCAATGCCTTCGCCTTGCCGGGCGGCACGGTGGTAATGACCGATGGCCTCGCCAAAGCCGCCGAGAAGAAGGGGCTCAGCGACGACGCCCTGATCGGCGTGCTGGCCCATGAGATCGGCCACGTGGCCAACCGCCACACCACGCGCATGGTGGTGCAGCAGGGCGTGCTGCAGATGGGCATGGGGCTGGCCCTTGGCGACGTGTCGGGTGTTGTGTCGACTGGCGCCTCTGTGCTGACGGGCCTGGCCTACAGCCGCAACCACGAGCGCGAGGCCGACTGCTTTGCCATTGCCCTCATGGGCCATGCGAAGCTGCCCACGGCCCCGATGGGCAAGCTGCTGCTGGCCATTGCACAGGACGAGGACGACGAAGAAAAGGCCGCAAGGAAAAAAGCAGCCACCGCAGCCAAGGGAGGGGCGAGTGCACCGGTCGAGCCGCCGACGGTAGAGCCCAAGGCACCGGAAGCACTGGGCCCCGTGTGGTCGCTGCTCAGCAGCCACCCCGATACCGTGGAGCGCGCCACCGAACTGGAACAGGGGCACGCCTTGCACTGCCCCAAGCCCGGCTGAGCAGCCAGCCGAGGTGCGCCGGGTCGCTCGGATGGGAAGATGCAAATAAGTGTGAAGCGCGCCGATAAGCCGGATTCTGTGCACCACGGTTGCCCGCGGCGTGACCGCCATTACTCTGGGCCGGGTGTCGCCACCACGGCTCGATGCTACCTACCCGCCAACTCTGCGGAACCACATCAACGTTGGCCTACTTGGTATTGCTGCGCGTAGAGATTGCCCGTTTCACCCCAGACAGGCTGCGGGCATGCCCGCTGCCTGTCTGGGGTGGCTGTTCGGACCTGGCTTTCGCCAGGTTCGGACAGCTCTCGCTGTCCTCTCGCCAGCTTGCGCTGGCGCCTCACAGAACACCTCGTACAGGCACCTGTCTAGACTCGTCTCTGTTGCTCTGATCCTCACCTCACGGTGGGCAGCCGTTAGCTGCTACGCTGTCCTGTGCAGTCCGGACGTTCCTCCAGTGCCTGGTTTCCCAGATTGCACCAGCGGCGGTCTGGCGCGCTTCACGGGGGGATTATCGTTCACCGCGGATAGCCGAGTCCCAATCCAGGCCAAAGCGCGCCAGGTATTTGCGCAAGCGGTCCGCATCGTTGACCACCGTGCGCTGCGCGCGCGAGGCCTGGAACAGCTGGCGCCCCGCATCTGACAGAGTGCGCGCCTGGCGGCACACGCGCAGCACGGCGGCCAGCTGAAGCTGGTCGAACAGGTCCATGGCGTCCACGGCTTCTTCACCCAGCAGGGCACCCAGATCAATCGCATCGGCAGCCCGCGCGCCTGAGAGCCCATCGCGTGCATCCTTGGCCGGCTGCCACAGCCACTGCAGGCGCCCGATCTCGGCCTCCACCAGCGGCAGGCCGATGCGGCCGCTGTCGGCCAGCGTGGCCAGGCGCGTGGCGCTGGCCGAGAGGTCGCGGAAATTGCCGCTCCACAGTGCATCGGGCGACTGGGCGTAGCGCAGGTAGGCGGTGCGCGCCTCGGCCGACAGGCGCACCGTGCGGCCCAGCTCCGTGCCGGTGCGGGCCAGCAGGTGGTCCAGGTTGGGCTCGATGTCCTCGGGGCGCTGGGCCAGGCCTGGCAGCTGGTAGCTCCACAGGTTGATGCGCGCGTACAGGTCTTCGCGGAAGCGCCCGGCCGCCACCTCGGTGCGCAGGTCGCGGTTGGTGCCGGCAATGAGCTCGAAGTCGCTGGCCACCTCGCGGTCGCTGCCCATGGGGTAGAAGCGCTTTTCCTCCACCGCCTTGAGCAGCATGGCCTGCTCGTCCAGGCCCAGCTCGCCGATCTCGTCGAGGAACAGCACACCCTTGTGCGCCGTGCGCAGCAGGCCCGCGCGGTCGGCCGCAGCGCCTGTGAAGGCGCCCTTCTTGTGGCCAAACAGCGTGGACGCGGCGCCGTCGCCATGCAGGGTGGCGCAGTTCACCTCGACGAATTCGCCCTCGACCTGGTGGCGCACCTTCTTGAGCCCATACATGCGCCGCGCCAGGTGCGACTTGCCCGCACCCGTGGGGCCGGTGAACAGGATGGGCGCGCGAGAGCGCACCGCCACGCGCTCCACTTCGTCGATCAGCGCGTTGAAGCGCGCATTGCGCGTGGCGATGCCGCTCTTGAGGAAGTCCACCGCATCGCGCTGCTCGGCGCCGAAGCGCTGGGCGATGACGTCGTAGCGCGACAGGTCCAGGTCGATCAGCGCATAGCTGCCCGCATCGCCCATCTGCTGGCGCTTGGGCGGCGAGGTTTGCGCCAGCACGCCCGGGATGCGCCGCGACTCCACCAGCAGAAACAGGCAGATCTGCGCCACGTGCGTGCCCGTGGTGATGTGGGTCCAGTACTCCTCGCGCTCGGTGTCGAAGCGGTAGGCCTGCGTCCAGTCGAACAACTTGGCGTAGACCTCGCCGAAATCCCAGGGGTCGGCGATCTCCATGGGCACCAGGCGCACCGTGGTCTCGGGCGATGCGGTGGCGATGTCGGTGCGCACCTGGTGCGCCAGCTCCTGGTGGGCCGGCGTGTACAGCAGCTCCATGCGGTGCACCACCATGTCCTCGTGCTGCACCAGCGACACGGTGGGCCGCCACTTCTCCCAGCGGCCTGCTCCCTTGCCGGAATCGAGCTGGGTACCGATGAAACCCACGACCACCCTGTTCTTGCGCATCTTTGAATTTCTATAGAACTAGTCTCTATTCTAGTTACTCAATATCCAGGAGCAAGGCCAGTTTTCTCAGAAATCGGAAAAATCTGTTTTCAATCAACAGCTTGCAGAAAATTTTACGTTGCGACAGTTGCCTGGCACGCAATTCGCAAATAGAGAGTTACTCGGCGCAGACAGCGAACGCTCACAGGCCAGGGTTGGGGCACAAGCCCGCCCTGCCGGTGCCGGGAGTCCGAAGCTTCAGGCTTTTTGGATTCCCCGCATGCCGCACGCTGCGAGCGCCGGGTGACGGCAGGGCTGTGGAAGCCAGCTCCGAAAGGGGTTGCCGGGTTCGACTCCCGGCCTGCACCACTGGTAGCTCAGTCTGGTAGAGCACCCCTGAAAAGGGACTGTCGCAGGTTCGACTCCTGCCCATTCTTCCGGCCTTCGGGCCGGCTATCGAAGACGGTCGAAAGACCACCCGCCGGATGCGGGGTGAAGGACCAAGGGTTGCGCCGCAGCCTGCAAGCCATTGCCCCGTCAGCGGTGGCGGTTTGTGCCAGCACCCGGCACGGCCCGCGCCCGCAGCCAGCCCATGCGAAGGCCCCTCGGGGCCGCCGCCACGGCGCACTGCAGGGCCCGGGCCGCGCCCCCTGGGACCACTGCCCCGCTGTAACGGCCCCTTTGCAAGAAGTTTGATGCGGCGACCAACGACATTGAAAAAAGAAGGAACGAGGGTAGACACATGCTGAAGATCCAACGCACCACCGTCAAGAAGAACGAACGCGCCCTGCTGCTGCGCAATGGCGATTTCGACCGTGTGCTGCACAGCGGCACGCACTGGCTGTTTGCCGGCCTGGACCAGCTGCGCGTGGAAGCCTTCGCACTGGAGCAGCCCGCCTTCACCCACGCCCTGGCCGACTACCTGATGGCCCGTGAGCCCGAGGTGGTGGCCACCGAGTTCGTGCGCGTGGAACTGGCCGAGAACGAAGTGGGCCTGCGCTGCGAGAACGGCGTGCTGGTCGAGATCCTGCCCCCCGGCACCCGCCGCCTGTACTGGAAGGGCCAGGTGGAGGTGTCCGTGCAGGTGGTCGACCTGAACGCCGGCCCCGAACTGCCTGCTGCACTGGTGGCGCGCCTGACGCAGCCCCAGCTGCGCCACCGCACGGTGACCGGCCTGGCCGGTTTGCTGCAGGTGCAGGTGCCCGAGTCGTCCTGCGCGCTGCTGACGGTGGACGGCAAGGTGGAGCGCCTGCTCGCCGCAGGTGCGTACGCCTTCTGGAAGTACGGCCGCACGGTGGCGGTGGAGCAGGTGGACCTGCGCCTGCAGTCGGTGGAAGTCTCGGGCCAGGACATCATGACCCGCGACAAGGTGGGCCTGCGCATCAACCTGAGCGCCACCTTCCGCTACACCGACGTGCTGCGCGCCTGGAGCCAGTTGCAAAAGCCTGCGGAGCACCTGTACCGCGAGCTGCAGTTCGCGCTGCGCGCCGCCGTGGGCACCCGCACGCTCGATGAGCTGCTGGAGAACAAGACGGTGATCGACGAGGTGGTGGGTGCCCACATGGCCGCCAAGCTCACGCCCTACGGCATTGCGCTGGAGAGCGCCGGCGTGAAGGACATCGTGCTGCCCGGTGACATGAAGGCCATCCTGACCCAGGTGGTGCAGGCGGAAAAGCAGGCCCAGGCCAACGTGATCCGCCGCCGCGAGGAAACGGCCGCCACGCGCTCGCTCCTCAACACCGCCAAGGTGATGGAGGACAACCCAGTCGCCCTGCGCATGAAGGAGCTGGAAACGCTGGAACGCGTGGCCGAGCGCATCGACAAGATCTCGGTGTTCGGCGGCCTCGACCAGGTGCTCAACGGCCTGGTGAAGATGCGCTGAGCCGGGTTGGGAAGGAATCAAAAAGGAATACGGGCGCGCTGGCACAGAAGGGAGCGCCACTGCCAAAAATGTTGTTATTGCCGGCAGGTCGGGTAATACCGAGTGCAGCGGGAGAGTCGGTGAACGGGCAAGGTTGAGGATGCAGGTGCTGGCTCCGATGACGGGTCTGCCACTGGCGCGCGTTTCCAACCGTTCACTGGGCCAGTGGAGTAAAGCACCCTGGTCGCTGCAAAGATGCGGGTTCGAATCCCGTCGCGTCCACCAGATAGCAAGAGAACGAAGAAAAGAGGAACGCCATGAAACAGACCGCACGCGAGAAGCGCCTGGCAAGGCAGGCACCGTTGCCGCTGACTCCCGAGTCCATCGGACTCGATGCCACGCTCTATGCCAGTGCCTTGCACTACCTCTTCGACCGGCCCGTCCCGGGGAAGAAGGAGCGGGAGTGGTATTGGGACATGGACGAGCCTGAGTTCGAAGCCACACCGCTGCAGTGGACGCTTATCCAGACCGCGCTGTTCGCCAACGCGGGCTCCGACCTGGCGCCCTACAGCGACGAGCAGGTGGGCATGGGCCTGAACTGCGTGATGAGTACCAATGCCGGCGACATCCCCCTGCAGGCGCTCGACCCTTCGGTGCCACTGGCGGACGCGCTGCGCATGCTGCAGGCCTTTCCCCGGCTGTGGATCGACTGCATCGGCCCGCGCAGGTCCCATGTGCACGAGACCATCGGCAGCAGCAGCGGTCGCCTGGGCTTTGTCTGCTACATGTGGTTCGACGTCTGGCCGACCTTCTGGAACGCCAGGCACATCCCCGAATGGCGGGACGCGATGTGGCAGGTGTTCTGCCAGATGCTGGATGTGCCCTGCCGCGACGTGCAGGTCTCCGCCCTGCACGGCATCGGCCACGAGGGCCGTGCCCTGCTGCGCCCCCGGGAGCTGCAGGAGCGGGTGAAGCAATTCATCCGCAGCGTGCCGGCGCACGACGAGGAACTGAGGAACTATGCAGGCGCTGCGGCCCAGGGAATGGTGCAGTAGATGCCATGAATGACAGCACGGCGAACCAGACGCCATGGAGAGTACGACGATGAAAGCCTATCGAACCGCTGAAGAGGAAGCCACCACCCTGCCACCCGCCCTGCACGAGGCGGTGGATGCTGCGTACGCCGCCTTCCAGCACCACGGCGCACCCGCAGGGATGCTGGACGTGTGCATGCCCTGCTGCGTAGACGAAACCACGGAACGCGAACTGCGCCGCCTGCCGCTGCGCCAGCTCACGGCGCGCCACTTCTACGAGTACAACGGCTCTGCCAAGAGCAGCGAACAGCCTGCGGATGAATTGCTGTACTTCCTGCCGCGCATGCTGGACCTGCTGGCCCAGGGCAAGGAGTTGCACCACTCGACGGAGCTGTACCTGGACCGATTGGGAAACTGCCGTGCGAATGCCCTCTCACCCAAGGAGCGCTCTACCGTTCAGGCCTTCGCGCTGGCATTCTTCCGCGAAGGGCTGGGGCGCACCGGACCCGATGCCAGCCCGTTCGATGGTGCGAACGCGTTTGACATCCTGCTGATGTTCCACAAGGGCGGCGTGGACGTGCAGCCGCTGCTGGCGCACTGGCTCTGCGATGAGCGCCCGAACGCCGTTCTGCACTACGCCGACGCGAGCTACTGGGACTTCTGGGGCAAGCACGAGATCCAGAACGCGTTCGCCGAAGACCAACCGGAGTTTCGCGAAGCCATGAAGGCCTGGCTGCTCGACGCAGGCAACCGCAAGCGCTTTGCCCAGAAGATCCTGGCGATGGACATGGGCGCCATGGGCCCGTCCGCTCACTGCACCTGCGGCAACTGCATGGGGCCCCGGCAGATCCTCGAAGCGGTGTTCGACGTGATCAGCGAATGAAGAGTATCGGCCAAGAAGACAGACAACGACAAACAGACAGATAGAAAGAAGAACGAAATGAACTACCTGCAACGCAACGTGGAAAACGGCGTCCCCATCAAGATGTGGACCCAGGGCGTCCCTGTGGAGGAAGAGGCCCAGAAGCAACTGGAGAACGCCGCGCGCCTGCCCATCGTGTTCAGGCACGTGGCGGCCATGCCCGATGTGCACTACGGCATCGGTGCCACGGTGGGATCGGTGATCCCGACCTTCAAGGCCATCATCCCCGCTGCGGTAGGCGTGGACATCGGCTGCGGCATGATGGCCTGCAAGACCACGCTGCATGCCAACGATCTGCCCGACAACCTGGCGCCCCTGCGCTCGGCGATTGAGAAGGCCGTGCCGCACGGCAGCAACCCGCGCCGCATGGGCCGCGACAAGGGCGCTTGGGAAACGCCGCCTGATGAGACCGACGTGGCCTGGGCAGCGCTCAAGGGCGAGTTCGACGCCATCTGCGAGGACTATCCGCGCTTTCGCAACACCAACAACCACAAGCACCTGGGCACGCTAGGTACCGGCAACCACTTCATCGAGGTCTGCCTGGACGAACACGGTGGTGTGTGGTTCATGCTGCACTCGGGCTCACGCGGCGTGGGCAATGCCATCGGCACCCACTTCATCGAGCTGGCCAAGAAGGATGCCGAACTGCACCAGCGCAACCTGCCCGACCAGGACCTGGCCTACTTCGAGGAAGGCGCAAAGTACTTCGGCGACTACGTGCGCGCGGTGGGCTGGGCGCAGAAGTTCGCGCGCGCCAACCGCGAGGTGATGATGCAGCGCGTGATCGCTGCCGCCCGCAAGGTGATCACCAAGCCCTTCGAGGCGCATGTGGAGGCGGTGAACTGCCACCACAACTACGTGAGCCGCGAAACGCACTTCGGCGAGGACGTGCTCATCACCCGCAAGGGTGCGGTGAGCGCCAAGGCCGGCGAGCTGGGCATCATCCCCGGCAGTATGGGCGCCAAGAGCTTTATCGTGCGCGGCAAGGGCAACCCCGAGAGCTTCATGAGCTGCAGCCACGGCGCGGGCCGCAAGATGAGCCGCACCAAGGCCAAGAAGATGTACACCATCGCCGACCAGATTGCCGCCACCGAGGGCGTGGAATGCCGCAAGGACGCCGACGTGATCGATGAGATCCCGATGGCCTACAAGGACATCGACGCCGTGATGGCCGCGCAGCAGGACCTGGTGGAGGTGGTCTACACCCTCAAGCAGGTGGTGTGCGTGAAGGGATAGGCCCTTCGGCACCCTCCAGAGCAACCATTGAACGGAGCCGGCGCTGGCCAGACCAGTGCCGGCATCAGCACATGCACCAAGAACAGCAACAAGAAGAATTCCTGCACTCGGCCCACCCCATCGATCCCGCCATGCGCGCGCAGGTCATGGAGAATCTGCGCGCCATCGAGGCACAGCACCAGATCACCATCCTCTTTGCCTGCGAATCGGGCAGCCGCGGCTGGGGCTTTGCTTCGCCCGACAGCGACTACGACGTGCGCTTCATCTACGTGAACCGCCTGCCGTGGTACCTCACGGTGACCCCGGGCCGTGATGTGATCGAGGTGCCCATCAGCGGTGACCTGGACATCAATGGCTGGGACCTGCGCAAGGCGCTGGGCCTGATGCGCGAGTCCAACCCCACTCTGCTCGAATGGCTGCGCTCCCCCGTGGTCTACCGCGAAGACGAAGGCGCGATGGCTCCATTCCGCGCGCTCGCCGACACGGTGTTCTCCAACGCCAAGGGCTGGCACCACTACGCATCCATGGCCAAGAAGAACTTCCGCGAGCACCTGCAGGCCGACGAGGTGCGCTACAAGAAATACCTGTACGTGCTGCGCCCGCTGCTCGCCGCGCGCTGGATCCGCACGCTTGCGGGCGTACCGCCCATGCGCTTTGCCGAACTGGCCCAGCACACGCTGGACCCGGTGGCCGATGCCACTCTGATCGCCGAGATCAACGCCTTGCTGGAGGTGAAGATGCGCGCGGGAGAGGCCGCGACCAGCCCGCGCTGGCCCGGCATCCACGCCTTCATCGAAGCCGAACTGGCGCGCAACGCCGCCGAGCCGGTGCAGCCCCTGCCCGTGCCGGGCCATGCAGCGCTCGATGATCTGCTGCACGACATGGTGCTGCGCTGCACGCCACCCTCCACCGGCCGTTGAACTGCCATGCAAGCCATCCATTCCCTTTCGCCTTCCCAGCTCAGCGAGTTTTTGCTCAATGTCGCCATCACGCGCCCGGTGTTCATCTGGGGGCCGCCGGGTGTCGGCAAGTCGGCGCTGGTCGAGAAGTTCGCGCACAGCGTGGGGCTGGAGTGCGTTTCGCTTCTGGGCAGCCAATTGGCGCCCGAAGACCTGATGGGCGTGCCGCAGATCAGCGACGGCGTGAGCCGCTTCTGCCCGCCTGCGATGATCGCGCGCAAGGAGCCTTACTGCATCTTTCTCGACGAGCTCAATGCCTGCTCGCAGGATGTGCAAAAGGCGTTCTACAGCCTGATCCACGATCGCCGCGTCGGCGAATACATGCTTCCCAAAGGCTCCATCGTGATCGGTGCGGGCAACCGGGCCCAGGATTCGGCCATCGTCAAGCCGATGTCATCGGCGCTGATGAACCGCATGGTGCACGTGCACATGAAGGTCTCCGCCTCGGAGTGGATGGAGTGGGCCTCGGCCAGTGCCATCCACCCGATGGTGATGGAGTACCTGCAGCAACGGCCCGACCACCTGTGGAGCGCCCCGCCCAAGCACGAGGAGCCCTTTTCGACACCGCGCGCCTGGCACATGCTCAGCGATGCGCTGCATGCATTCGGAGATGCGCCGGCACCGGCCATGGTGGAGGCCCTGGCCTATGGCTGCCTCACGCCCCAGCACGCCGCGCAGTTCAAGGCCTTCGGCAAACTGGCGGCCGATCGCCATCGCCTGGAAGCCATCTTCAAGGGCGACGCCCGCTGGCCCCATGCCCCCGAAGACCGCGACGTGCTGTACTTCCTGGCACAGGCTTTTCGCGCCCGCCTGCTCAAGACCCTGCCGCAGGACAAGAGCGCGAGCACCGGCGACCTGCAGGCGCTGGTGCACCGCTCCAAGGCCATGCTCAAGGACCTCGCCCAGATCAGCCTGGAAATGGCCCAGATCGCGGTTGCCGAAGAGGCCGGCCAGACGTTGCCTGCGTGGTACATGATCGAGGTCGTGCGGGACCTGCCACGCCTGGTCGAACGCCAGTCCAAGGCGGCCTGAGCCCCGAGCGCCATGGCACGAACCGACCACAAGCCCAACCCTGCCACGCTGGCCTACGAGGCAGGCATGGCCATGGTGCTGGCGCATCCCATCTTCGGCCCGCTGGCCCGGCGGGTCACCTGGGTGCGTTCCGCCACCCAATCACAGTGCCCGGCCACGGGATGGCTGGTGGTGCTGCGCGCCAATTGCATCCATGTCCACCCCAAGCGCAATGCGCCCGCGGCCGAGTGGGCCTTCATCATGGCGCGTGGCGTACTCAGCTATGCCATGGAGCTGTTCCAGGCCGACAAGGGCGGCTGGCCCCAGTGGTCTGCGGCCTGTGATGTGGCAACCACGCGGTTTCTGCTGTCCGTCAAGTTCGGCCAGTGCCCTTCGGATATGCAGATGCCGGCCGACGCCCCGGCATGGGACGAGGACCGCTGGTACCGCCACTTCTGCGAGGGCACGGTTCCCGCCTGGGCAGAGACCCTGGGGCTGGCGGGAGCGAAGGCCACCAGCCTGCAGCACCCCGACGCCTGGCCCGAGAGTCTCCCGGCATCGGGGCGCTACAACCATGCCCAGGCCAGCCAGACCTGGTCCGAAGTCTTCGCCGCGGGCATCGCCAACTCGGTGACTCAGGCGGTGGAGATCGCGGCCGGCACCCGCCTGGCGCTGGGGGGCGATACGCGCCATGCCATGCGCAGCACGACGGAGCGCGCCCGCAGCTGGTTCATCGGCAGCTTTCCGCTGCTGGGCGCCATGGTGGCCGCATTCGACATCCTGGAAGATGCCGAGCTGTGCCGGCGCGAGGAAATCATGGTGGGCGCCGTGGACGAGACCCTGCGCACCATCTACCTCAATCCTGCTGCAGGCCTGACCGAGCAGGAAACCCGCTTCGTGATTGCCCACGAAATCCTGCATGTGGCCTTGCGCCACATGGGGCGCCGGCAAGGGCGCGACCCGTACCTGTGGAACGTGGCGTGCGACTACGTGATCAACGACTGGCTGATCCAGATGCAGGTCGGCAGCGCGCCCACGCTGGGCATGCTGCACGACCTGGAATTGCGCGGCCTTTCGGCGGAAGAGGTCTATGACCGCATCGTGGTGGACCTGCGCCGCATGCGCAAGCTGCTGACGCTGGCGGGCCGCCAGGGTGACATGCTCGATCGCCGGCTGGCTCCGGGGCCTGCGCCCTTCACCGACCTCGACGCCTTCTACAAAGAGCAGTTGGGCAAGGGCCTGATGCTGCACGAGTCGCAGGGGCGGGGCCTGCTGCCCGCAGGCTTGCTGGAGGAGATCCGCGCGCTGCTGCAGCCGCCCATTCCGTGGGAGGTGGAGCTCGCCCGGTGGTTCGACCACCATTTCCCGCCCATCGACACCCGGCGCACCTACGCGCGCCTGGGCCGGCGCCAGTCCGCGACACCCGACATTCCCCGTCCGCGCGTGGGGCCGGACACACGCTGGCTGGAAGGCCGCACCTTCGGCGTGGTGCTGGACACCTCGGGCTCCATGGACCGGCACACCCTGGCCAAGGCCCTGGGCAGCATCGCCAGCTATGCCCAGGCCAAGGAGGTACCTGCCGTGCGGGTGGTGTGCTGCGACGCGGCCCCCTACGACATGGGCTACATGCCGGCGCAGGACATTGCCCACCGCATGGAAATCAAGGGGCGCGGCGGCACGGTGCTGCAGCCGGCCATCACCCTGCTGGAAGGCAGTGCGGACTTCCCCAGGGAAGGCCCGCTGCTGATCATCACCGATGCCGATTGCGACCACCTGGACGTGCGCCGCTCGCATGCCTATCTGCTGCCCGCGGGACGGCGGCTGCCGTTCGTGCCGCGCGGCGAAATTTTCTACATGACATGATGAATTCGACTCTTTCACCACAGAACGGCCTGCAGGCCATCCTTCTCGACGGTTCCCAGGGCGAAGGCGGCGGTCAGATCCTGCGCACCGGCCTGGCACTGTCCATGGTCACGGGCCGGCCACTGCGCATCGAGCGCATCCGCGCCGGCCGCGCCAAACCGGGGCTGATGCGCCAGCACCTGGCCTGCGTGCAGGCGGCGGTGCAGGTCAGCGACGGGCAGGCAGAGGGGGCAGAGCTGGGCTCGCAGTCGCTGCAGTTCACGCCCGGTGCGGTGCGCGCGGGGGACTACACCTTCCGCATCGCCGGCGCCGGCAGCTGCCTGCTGGTGCTGCAGACCGTGCTGCCCGCGCTGATGCTGGCCGACGCGCCCAGCCGCATCCAGCTGGCGGGCGGCACGCACAATCCGATGGCGCCGCCGTTCGACTTTCTGCAGCGCGCCTATGCACCGCTCCTGGCACGGCTGGGGGTGGGGCTGGCGCTCACGCTGGAGCGCCGCGGTTTCTACCCTGCGGGCGGCGGGCTGCTGCAAGCGCAGATCACACCTGCGGCGCAGGCGCTGGCACCGTTCGACCTGCTGGAGCGCGGTGCGCCCGTGAACACCTGGGCCGAGGCGCTGGCGCCGGGCCTGGCGCGCAGCATTGCCGCGCGCGAGCTCGAGGTGCTGGGCCAGCGCCTGGGCTGGACGCATGAGGCCGGCCAGTTGCGCGCGCCCGGCGTGCGCCAGCACGAAGGGCCTGGCAACGTGCTGGTGGCCACGCTGGAATACGCGCAGGTGACCGAAGTGTTCTGCCAGTTCGGCGAACGTGGAGTGTCGTCCGAACTCGTGGCACGCCGGCTGGCCGACGAGGTGCTGGCCTTCCAGCGCAGCACGGCGGCCACGGGCCCGCACCTGGCTGACCAATGGATGCTGCCGCTGGCACTGGCCGTGTGGCGCACCGGCCAGGCTGCCTGCTACACGGCCAGCGAGCTCACGGACCACACGCGCACGAATGCGGCGGTGATCAACGCCTGCCTGCCGGTGCGAGTGGCAACCGAGGCTGTGAATGACAGCACCCTGGTGCGGATAGAGCCCCGGCCCGCACCGTGAAGGCCCGGCCGCGCCCATGGGCTCCGGACTGGGCCAAAATGCCTGCTTTGCATTCCCCTTCCCATCCCTTGCCTGAACAGGAGACGCCATGAAAGTCGACAACATTCTGCAGACCATCGGCAACACGCCCCACGTGCGCATCAACCGCCTGTTCGGCAGTGCCGCCAACGTCTGGGTCAAGGCCGAGCGTGCAAACCCCGGCGGCTCGATCAAGGACCGCATCGCCCTGTCGATGGTGGAAGACGCCGAGCGCTCGGGCGCGCTGCAGCCGGGCGGCACCATCATCGAGCCCACCTCGGGCAACACCGGCATCGGGCTGGCGCTGGTGGCCGCCGTCAAGGGCTACAAACTGGTGCTGGTGATGCCCGACAGCATGAGCATCGAGCGCCGCCGCCTGATGCTGGCCTACGGCGCCACGTTCGACCTGACCCCGCGCGAAAAGGGCATGAAGGGCGCCATCGCCCGCGCCCAAGAACTGCTGGCCGAGACGCCCGGCGCCTGGATCCCCCAGCAGTTCGAGAACCCCGCCAACATCGACGTGCATGTGCGCACCACGGCGCAGGAGATCCTGGCCGACTTTCCCGACGGGCTCGATGCCATCATCACCGGCGTGGGCACGGGCGGGCACCTGACCGGCGTGGCGCGCGTGCTCAAGGCAAAGTTCCCCGCGCTCAAGGTGTTCGCGGTGGAGCCCTCGGCCTCGCCCGTGATCTCGGGCGGCGCACCCTCGCCGCACCCCATCCAGGGCATTGGCGCGGGCTTCGTGCCCAAGAACCTCGACACCACCCTGCTCGACGGCGTGATCCAGGTCGATGCCGAGCCTGCCCGCGAATACGCACGCCGCTGTGCCCGCGAAGAAGGCATGCTGGTGGGCATCTCTTCGGGCGCCACGCTGGCCGCCATTGCCCAGAAGCTGCCCGAGCTGCCGGTGGGCGCCCGCGTGCTGGGCTTCAACTACGACACGGGCGAGCGCTACCTTTCGGTCGAAGGCTTCCTGCCCGCCTGAGAACACGCTCTACAACCTAGAGTGGGCCGGCGCTGCACAGGCTGACGGCCCACCGTCCTACAGCGTCACCGGCGTACGGCCGGAACAATCAAGGTGACACCACCCTGCGGTTGCCCGTGCATCCGAGCGGTGGACCGCACCAAGGGGGTGCGGCACCTTTTCAGATTGTTTCCATGGCGCATACCTCCGCATCCCAGCCCATTGCCTTCAAGGTATTGACCGTGAATGTGCACAAGGGCTTTACCACCTTCAACCGGCGCTTCATGCTGCACGAGTTGCGCGATGCCGTGCGCAACGTGGCGGCGGACCTCGTGTTCCTGCAAGAGGTGCTGGGCACGCACCACCGCCACGCGGGCAGGGTGGAGAATTTTCCGCAAGAGCCCCACTACGAGTTCCTGGCAGACACCATCTGGACCCAGTTCGCCTATGGCCGCAATGCGGTGTACGACAACGGGCACCACGGCAATGCGCTGCTGTCCAAGTTCCCGATCACCCACTACGAGAACCATGACATCTCGGTGAGCGGACCCGAGCGGCGCGGCATGCTGCATTGCATCCTGCAGCCGCCCAACCACCACAGCCCTGTGCATGCCATCTGCGTGCACCTGGGCCTGCAGGAAGCCCACCGCCAACGCCAGTTGCGCAGCGTGTGCGACCTGGTCAACAGCTTCGATCCCGACGAGGCGGTGGTGGTGGCCGGCGACTTCAACGACTGGCGTGGCCGCGCCCACGAAGTCCTGCGCGAGCGTGCCAACCTGCATGAGGTGTTCGTGCAGTCCACCGGCCGTGCGATACGCACCTTCCCCGCATCGATGCCCTTGCTGGCGCTGGACCGCATCTATGTGCGCAATGCCTCTGTGCACACCCCCTTGAACCTGCCGAAGAAGCCCTGGGACAAGCTTTCGGACCACGCCCCCCTGGCTGCGGAGATCTCGCTATGACCCGCGCATCACAGTCCTCTCGCTGGGTTCCTGGAAACCATTTCGAACTGCTCGAGAACGGAGAGGATTTCTTCCCCCGGGTGTTCGATGCCATCCGCAAGGCGCGCCGCGAGGTCATGCTGGAGACCTTCATCCTGTTCGACGACAAGATCGGCCAGGAACTGCATGCCGTACTGCTCGCCGCAGCGCAGCGCGGGGTGCAGGTGCATGTGCTGGTGGATGGCTTCGGCTCGCCCGACCTGTCGGACGAGTACCTGCGTGCACTGGTGGAAGCCGGCGTGCACTTTCGCGTTTTCGACCCCGGCAAGCGCGTGATGGGCCAGCGCCTGAACGTACTGCGCCGCATGCACCGCAAGATCGTGGTGGTGGATGGCGAACTCGGCTTCATCGGGGGCATCAACTACTCGGCCGACCACGTGGCCGATTTCGGGCCGGAAGCCAAGCAGGACTACGCAGTGCAGGTGCGCGGCCCCATCGTCGCCCAGATGCACCATTTCACGCGTGAAGCAGTGCTCGACCCCGATGACCGCCGTCGCAACAAGGCGTCCAACACGCGCGGATTGCCGTACGAGGGCACGGCGCATGCCATCTTTGTCACGCGCGACAACCACGGCCATACCAATGATATCGAGCGCCACTACCGCATTGCGCTGCGCTCGGCGCGCAAACGGGTGGTGATCGCCAACGCCTATTTCTTCCCCGGCTACCGTTTCATCCGCGAGATGCGACGCGCTGCGCGCCGTGGGGTGGACGTGCGCCTGATCCTGCAGGGCCAGCCCGACATGCCCATCGTGAAGACGGCGGCAGGCCTGCTCTACGACCACCTGCTGCGCGCCGGGGTGCGCATCTACGAATACTGCGATCGGCCGCTGCACGGCAAGGTGGCGCTGGTGGACGACGAATGGTCCACCGTGGGATCGAGCAACTTGGATCCGCTGAGCCTGTCGCTCAACCTCGAAGCCAATGTCATCATCCGGGACCGTGCCTTCAATTCCAACCTGTACGCGCGCCTTGCGCACCTGATGGAGAATTCCTGCAAGCAGGTGGAGCCCACGCCCAAAAGCCGCTGGGAAGGCCTGCGCCTGGTGCGCAGCTACTGTGTGTTCCACTTGATGCGCTGGTTCCCGGCCTGGGCCGGTTGGCTGCCGCGCCACGAGCCCACCATCTCGCTGGTCAAGGCCAATGCGCTGGCGACCGACAATCCCCAGGCGGCTTCGGCCACTTAGGATACAGCCCATGAGCGCTCCCGCCACCCACCCTTTGCGCGGGACTGCCACGCCACCCTCCACCGCAGCCCCGCACAAGGGGGCTGGCCGCTGGAGCACCGTGCGCAACAGCCGCTGGTGGCCCTGGGCCATCACGCTGGTCACCGGCGCGTTCGTGCTGCTGATCGGCGCGCTGCTGTTCCGGCAGGCACGCAGCGTGGACTGGGGCGACGTGTGGAGTGCGCTGATCGACCTGCCCATGGCCGCGCTGCTGGGTGGCGCTGCGCTGGCGTTCGCCAGCCACGGCATCTACAGCACCTTCGACCTGTTCGGGCGCTACTACACACGGCATGGCCTGCCGGTGGCACGCACGGTGGGCACCACCCTGATCGCCTACCCGTTCACGCTGAACCTGGGCTCCCTCATCGGCGGGGTCACGGTGCGCTACCGGCTGTATTCGCGCCAGGGCCTGTCGGTGGGCGACATCGGCCAGGTGGTGGCCATCAGCATCATCACCAACTGGCTCGGGTATTTCGTGCTGGCGGGCGCAGTGTTCTGGCTCTGGACGCCGCACCTGCCCGAGGGCTGGGACATGGCCTCCGGCCAGCTGCGCTGGATTGGCGGCGCCATGGCGGGCGTCACCGCAGCTTACCTGGTGGCCTGCGCATGGCGTAGGGGCCAGCCGCTCACGCTGCGGGGCCACAGCTTCCCCATGCCGCACTGGTCGGTGGGATTGCTGCAGGTGACCGTGTCTGCAGTGAACTGGATGGTGATGGGCGGAGCGATCTGGCTGCTCACCCAGCAGCAGGCGCCCTATGTGGCGGCCCTGGCCACGGTGTTGCTGGGTGCCGTGGCCGGCCTGATCTCGCGCATCCCCGCAGGCCTGGGCGTGCTGGAGGCCGTGGGTACGGCCGTGCTGTCAGCCTATATGCCGGCGCCCCAGGCGCTGGCCGCCATCCTCGCCTACCGCACGCTCTACTTCTTTGCGCCGCTGGCCGTCGCCGCGCTGGCCTTCGGTGTGGTGGAACTGCGTTGGCGCAAGGGTGGGACAAGCACGCCGGCACCGGCCTCGGCGACTCCCTCGAACTGAGCAGCCCCGTGCGGGCAAAATCGGGGGCCTTTTGCCCCTGCCACGCGCTTCATGTCCTCTTCCCTCCCCGCCACCCCGCTGCGCATCACCGCGCAGCAAGGCCAGGCGCCGCTCTCGCTGGCACAACAGTCGTTCAACGGCTTGCTGGCGCAGATCGCCGAACAGCGCGAGATCCTGGCTGCATGGAACCAGGCCATCGACGCCTACCACCAGCGCTACGCCAAAGACCTCGCCCCCCTGCTCGACAGGTACTACGCTGCGCACGCCGGCTTGGTGAACGCCCTGGTGGCGGCCTCGGCGCGCAAGGGCCTGGGCCGCACGCTGCTGCGTGACCTGCATGCCGTGATTGCACGGCTCGCTGGAGACCTGGCCCACAACGTGCGCGATGCCGCCACGCGCGCAACGATGCAGACACTGCACGCCCAGTACACCGAGGAGCCGCTCGACACCGAGGAAACACCCGACAGCACCGACTCGCTGCGGCTGCCATCCGCCACAGAGCCGGAATCCCCCGAAGACATCGTGCGCCGGGTGGAGGAGGAAATGCAGGCCCGGCAGGCGCGCGCGCAACAGGAGCGCGAGCGCCACCGTGCCGGCCGCGTCCGCAAGCCCAGCGCACAGGAGCGTGAGCAGCAGGAGGCCGCCCGGGAGGCCAGCCAGTCGGTGCGCGCGGTGTACCGCAAGCTGGCCAGTGCCCTGCACCCCGACCGCGAGCCCGACGAAGCCGAGCGCCTGCGCAAGACCGCGCTCATGCAGCGCGTGAACCTGGCCTATGCCGCCAACAGCCTGCTCGACCTGCTGCAACTGCAGCTGGAGGTGGAGCAGATCGACGCGCAGCACATGGCGGGCGTGGGCGACACGCACCTGCAGCGCTACAACCAGGTCCTCACCGACCAACTGGCAGAGTTGCGCCAGGAGGTGGTGACGCTGGAGAACACGATGCGGCTGCAGTTGGGGGTTGCATCCAAGCGCAAGCTGCAGCCCGGCCAGTTGATGGCCCAGCTGCGCAGCCAGATCCAGGCACTGGAGCACGACATTCCGCTGCTTCAGCGTGAGCAACAGGCGATGGAAGACAACGATTACCTCAAGCAATGGCTCAAGGCCCAGGCCGCTGGTCTGCTGGATGCAGACTGAGCCACCGGGCCAAAAAGGATAGCAAGGCCCCTCTGGCAAGCCTTGCACGCGCGCCCTTTCGGCGCGGTTTTCGGTGGCTGAGGCATGACCCTCGACGGGCACAGCAGGCCCGCCTCCATTATGATGTTGGCCCCACGCCATTGCCCTCGCCCGATCGACACGGGCCTGCAAGACCATGATCCGCCTTTCCGAAATCAAGCTGCCGCTGGCGGCCGTTGCGGCCGATGCCGCCGAACATCCGCTGGACGCGCTGCGCGCCCAGGCCGCCCAGATCCTGGGCATCACCCCGACGGACATTGCCGCCATGCATGTGCACAAGCGCAGTTTCGACGCGCGCAAGGCCGACCTGCTGGCGGTGTACATCATCGACCTCACACTGGTAGAGCCGGGGCGCGAAAGCGCCCTGCTGGCCCAGCATGCCGGTCGCCCGCACATCCAACCCACGCCCGACATGGCCTGGCAACCCGTCGGCCAGGCCCCTGCAGACCTGGCGCTGCGGCCCGTGGTGGTGGGTTTCGGGCCCTGCGGCATCTTTGCCGCGCTGGTGCTGGCGCAGATGGGCTTCAAGCCCATCGTGCTGGAACGCGGCAAGCCGGTGCGCGAGCGCACCAAGGACACCTGGGGCCTGTGGCGCAGGCGCGAACTGCATGCCGAGAGCAACGTGCAGTTCGGCGAAGGTGGCGCCGGCACCTTCAGTGACGGCAAGCTCTACAGCCAGATCAAGGACCCGCGCCACCTGGGCCGCAAGGTCATGGGCGAGTTCGTCAAGGCCGGGGCCCCCGAGGAAATCCTGTACGTGGCGCACCCGCACATTGGCACCTTCAAGCTGGTGAAGGTGGTGGAGAACCTGCGCGAGCAGATCATCGCCCTGGGCGGCGAGATCCGCTTCGAGCAGCGGGTGACCGACGTGGTGGTCGAAGGCACGGGCGCCAGTCGCCATCTGCGCGGCCTCACGGTGCTGAACCAGGCCACGGGCGAGTCCATGGACCTGCGCGCCGACCATGTGGTGATGGCCCTGGGACACAGCTCGCGCGACACCTTTGCCATGCTGTACGAGCGTGGCGTGGCCATGGAGGCCAAGCCGTTTTCCATCGGTTTCCGCGTGGAGCATCCGCAGGGAGTGATCGACCGCGCCCGCTGGGGCCGCCACGCCGGCCATCCGCTGCTGGGCGCCGCCGACTACAAGCTGGTGCACCATGCCGCCAACGGGCGCGCGGTGTACAGCTTCTGCATGTGCCCTGGCGGCACGGTGGTGGCCGCCACCAGCGAGCCGGGCCGCGTGGTCACCAACGGCATGAGCCAGTATTCGCGCAACGAGCGCAATGCCAACGCCGGCATGGTGGTGGGCATCGACCCCACGGACTACCCCACCGATGCCGACTCCTTTGCGCTGCACCTGGGCGCCACCTACGGTGCCGAGGCGCAGCCGGCCGGCCAGCACCACCCGCTGGCGGGCATCGTGATGCAGCGCCAGCTCGAGTCCAATGCCTATGTGCTGGGCGGTAGCGACTACAGCGCACCCGGCCAGCTGGTGGGTGACTTCATCGCCGGGCGCGATTCGAAACAGCTCGGTGACGTGGAACCTTCCTACAAGCCCGGCGTGGCGCTGGGCGACCTGCACGCCGCCCTTCCCGGCTACGCCATCTCGGCGCTGCGCGAGGCGCTGCCGGCCTTTGGCCGCAAGATCAAAGGCTTCGACATGCACGACGCGGTGCTCACCGGCGTGGAGACGCGCACCTCGTCCCCCCTCAAGATCGGGCGCGGCGAGAACCTGCAGAGCCTGAACACCGGTGGGCTCTACCCGGCTGGCGAAGGCGCCAGCTACGCGGGCGGCATCCTGTCCGCCGGTGTCGACGGCATCAAGGTCGGCGAGGCCGTGGCACGCGGCATGCTGGGTATCGCCTGAGGAAGACGCCCCATGCTGTCCATCCCATCCATGCGCACTCAGTTCGCCGTTGCTGCGCTGGCCATGGCCGCGGTCGTGCTGGCGTCCAACATCCTGGTGCAGTTTCCAATCAACGACTGGCTCACCTGGGGTGCCATCACCTACCCGGTGGCCTTCCTGGTCAGCGAGCTGGTCAACCGCCGCCATGGCCCGCAGCAGGCGCGGCGGGTGGCATGGGTGGGTTTCGCGGTGGCGGTGGCGGCCTCGCTGGTGCTGGCACCGGCCCGCATTGCCCTGGCCTCGGGCACGGCCTTCCTGCTGTCGCAGTGGCTCGACATCGGTGTGTTCGACCGCCTGCGCCACGGCAGCTGGTGGCGCGCTCCGCTGGTCGCCACGCTGCTCGCGGCCCTGCTGGACACGGCCGTGTTCTGGAGCATCGCCTTTGCAGGCACCAGCGACCCGTGGATCACCTGGGCCCTGGGCGACCTGGCCGTGAAGCTGGTGCTGGGCGTGGCGCTGCTGCTGCCTTTTCGCCTGTTCATCGGCAACCGGACAGCAGCGCTGCGCTGACGCGCCTACCTACTTGCGCTGCAGGAAATCGACCGCCAGCGCGGCCAGGGTGCGGGCGCCCACAGGCAGTTGGTCTTCGTCGATGTCGAACAACGGCGAATGGTTGGACGGTGCCTTGTTGAAATCCGCGCCCTTGGGTGGTGCGCCCAGGAAGTAGAAGAAGCCCGGTGCCACCTTCTGAAACTCCGAGAAGTCTTCCGAACCGCTGACCTTGGGGATGATCATGGCCTTGCCGCCCGATGCCAGCTTGAGCGCGGGCAGCGAGGCCTCGGTCAGCGCCGCAGGGTTGGAGGTCACGGGGTAGGCCACAGGGCCGAAGCGGACTTTGGCCTTGGCACCGCTCGATGCCGCGATGGACTCGGCCGTGGTGGTGATGCGCTTGAGCGCCTCCTGGCGCATCTCTTCGTCAAACGTGCGCAGCGTGCCCAGCAGTTCCACGTTGTCGGGAATGATGTTGTAGCGCGTGCCGCCATGGATGGAACCGATGGTGATCACCGCGGGTTCCTTGCTGATGTTGAGCTGGCGGCTCACCACCGTCTGCAGGCCCAGTACCACCTGGCTGGCCGCGACCACCGGGTCTACGGCATTCCAGGGCGAGGAGCCGTGGCCACCACGGCCTTCGACCTGGATGCTGATGTTGTCCGAGCCGGCCATCAGCGGGCCGCTGCGGTAGCCCACCACGCCGGACGGCAGGTTGGCCGTGATGTGCAGACCGTAGATGGCCTGCACGTCTTTCAGTGCGCCCTCTTCCACCATGGCCTTGGCGCCGAAGCTGGGCACCTTGCCATTGGCATCCGCTTCCACGGGCGCGCCTTCCTCGGCGGGCTGGAAGATGAACTTGACGGTGCCGGGCAGCTTGGCGCGCATGCTGGCCAGGGCCTCGGCCGCGCCCATGAGCATGGCCACGTGGGCATCGTGCCCGCAAGCGTGCATGACCGGCACTTCCTTGCCCAGGTAGTTGGCCTTGACCTTGGAGGCGAAGGGCAGGTTGGTGTTCTCGGGCACGGGCAGCGCATCCATGTCGGCGCGCAGGGCCACCACCTTGCCTGGCAGGCCGCCGCGCAACGTGCCCACCACGCCGGTGCCGCCCACGCCAGTCTGCACGTCCAGCCCCAAGCGCTTGAGGTGCTCTGCCACGAGCTTGGCGGTGCGCACCTCCTGGCCCGACAGCTCGGGATGGGCATGGATGTCGCGGCGCCAGCTGACCATCTTGCCGGCCACGCTGTTCACGGCAGCATCGATGGCCTGCAGGCCGGCGGCATCCAGGGCCTGGGCATGGGCGGAAGAAACCAGCGCCTGACTGCCGGCCACGAGGCCGGCAGCGAGGGCGATCGACGAAAGGGTGTTGTGCATGAGGAGGGGTCCGTGCAAGGGGATAGAAAAAGAACGAGCGTTCATGCTACGGGTGCACAGATGTTTCATGACAAGCGAAAATCGCCATCTACAAAGCCGATATCGCCATGCCCGCACCGACCTTTCGCATCGACATTCCCCTGGTGCCCGAATCCGCCCTGGGCAACGCGCTGCATTTCATCGACCTGCTGCGCAGCGCCAACCTGCTGGCCCGCCTGCGCCTGGGCAACCATGCGCCACGCATGGACTGGCGGCTCCTCGATGCCGATGGCTGGCCCCTGCCCACCCCGCCCGTGCCGTGGTCCCACTACACCGCTGCCACGCCTTCCACCGATGGTCCCGCGGGCCCTGCACAGGCAGTGTTCATTCCTTCGTTCCTCGCGGCCGACATCCCGGCCATTCGGCAGGTGGTGGCGCGCCACCCCGCACTCGTGCGCCAGATCGGCATTGCGGTGGATGCCGGGCAGAAGCTGCTGACGATGGGCGATGGGGCCTGGCTGGCCGCGGCCAGCGGTCGACTGCAGGGGCGCACGGCCAGCCTGCCCTGGTTCTACATGGCCGGCTTTGCGCGCGACTTCCCCGGCATCACGCTGGTGCCGGGCCGGGACTGGACCGACGATGGTCCCTGGCTGAGCGGTGCCCTGCCCCACAACCTGGTGGACCTGGCCATCGCCCTGGTGCGCCACGCCTTTGGCGAGGAACTGGCCCGGGCCTGCGCCACCGTGATGGCGCCCGACCACCAGCGGGCACAGGCCGCCCTGCAGGCCAATGCACAGCAGCACATACCCGCCACGCGCGACAGCACCCTGGCGCGCGCGATTGCCTGGATGGAAGCCCACCTGGAAGAACCGTATTCACTGGAGCGCCTGGCACAGGCCGCATCGGTGAGCACGCGCACCTTGCTGCGGCACTTCCAGGCGGAGCTGGCGCAGTCGCCGCTCGATTACCTGCATGCCCTGCGCTGCGCGCGCGCGAAGGTCATGCTCGAAGTGACGCTGGAGAGCGTACCCAGCATCGCCGCGGCCTGCGGCTACGCCGACCCCGCAGCCTTTCGCCGCATCTTCGTGCGGCATGTGGGCATGCCACCGGCAGAGTACCGCAAGCGCCACGCCCTGCGCGCGCCGCGCCGGCGATGGCGGGTGGACGTTGCGGGATAGATCGCTTCAGCGCAGCGCGACTGCAGACCCCTGGGGCAGGCGGAACGCCTCCACCAGCTCGGCCAACTGCTGCGCCTGCACCCGCAGGCCTTGCGCCGCGGCGGAAGACTCCTCCACCAGCGCGGCATTCTGCTGCGTCATCTGGTCCAGCTGGGATACCGCTTCGCCTACCTGGCTCAGGCCCGTGGTCTGCTCGCGCGCGGCGGTGCTGATCTCGCCGATGATGGTGGCGACCTGCTTCACCGAGTCGACGATTTCGCCCATGGTGCTGCCGGCCGCGTGCACCAGTGCCGAACCTTCGTCCACCTGGCGCACACTGTCGCTGATGAGGCCGCCGATCTCCTTGGCCGCCGTGGCCGAGCGCTGGGCCAGGCTGCGCACCTCGCTGGCCACCACGGCAAAGCCGCGGCCCTGCTCCCCGGCGCGCGCGGCTTCCACCGCCGCATTGAGGGCCAGGATGTTGGTCTGGAAGGCAATGCCATCGATCACGCTGGTGATGTCGGCAATGCGCCGCGACGACTGGGCGATGCCCTCCATCGTGCCCACCACGCGGTCCACCGCTTCACGTCCACGCTGCGCCACGCCGCTGGCACCGGTCGCCAGGCTGCTGGCCTGCGCGGCCGCATCGGCGCTGTGGCGCACGGTGGCCAGCAGTTCTTCCATGCTGGCGGCGATCTCTTCGAGGTTGGATGCCGTCTGCTCGGTGCGGGCCGACAGGTCGCTGTTGCCCGCGGCGATTTCACCGCTGGCATCGGCCACGGAACTGCTGGCCCCGCGCATGCCCACGACCAGGGCCGCCAGGCGCGACTGCATGCCACCCAGGCGGACCATCAGGGCCTGCAGCTCATCGCGGTTGCCTGCATGCACATCGGGCACCTGCGAGGTCAGGTCGCCTTCGGCGATGCGGTCAGTGACCCCCGACGCCAGGGCCAGTGGCCGCAGGATGGAGCGCGACAGCAGCCATGCGCACAGCAGGCTCAGCAGCAGCCCCACGGCCGAGCCCGCGGCCAGCAACAGCTTGCCCTGCCGTTCACTGCGCATGGCAGCGGCACGCGCATCGGCCACGCGCTGGCGCTGGTACTCGGCCAGTTCGTCCACGGCTTTCGCGTACGCATCGGCGGCTGGGCGCAGGCTGCCCGCTATGGCATCCGCGGGCAGGGCCTCACCTGCCTTGCGGCGCTTGACGAGGTCGTCGCGCACGCTGCGGAACTGGTTGCCGGCCTTGTCGATGGCATCGAAGATGCGCTGAGACTGGGGGTCTTCGGCCAGCTCGTCGAGCCGTTTGCGCACTTCGGCCGAGCGCGCGGAGGTCACCTTTCGGTCGGCATCGATGCGGGCGGCGTAAGCCGGGTTGTCGATCTCGAGCAGGGTCTCGGCACGCACCGAGCTGAGCACCACGATGGCGTGCAGTTCGCGGGCGAGCAGTGCCCGCTCCGAGGAGTTTCCGCCCAAGTCGTCGGCAATGTCCTGCAGTTCCGCCAGCCGCCAGATGCCCACGGCGGCCGACAGGGACATGACAAGGCAGACGACGCCAAAGGCGAGGGCCAGGCGGAATGCGACACGCGTCTGGGAAAGGGACATGGTGGGAGCCTGCTCGTTGGGTCGATGGTGCTTCGGGCAGTGAAGTCACAAACCCGGGTTTTCCCTTATATCGTCCATATATGACGAAGACTTGAGCCCCATCTGCTTAGAACCATCCCGGTAGCTGGCGTGCAGATTCTGCCTGGATCACCGGGCCGCTTGGTCCTTCATCACTGCGGCGCCCGCCGCAGCACGCAGGTCCCTGGAGAGCTTCGGGCTTCTGACCGCGCGCGCCAGCACGAGCGCGCCCACCAACTGCGACAGCGTGGCCAGGGCCTGTTCTCTGCGCCCCCCTGACCCATCACCAGACACCAGTGGCTCCAGCACCCGCAGAAAGTTCTCGACCCCGGCCTCGAATGTGCCGTGCAACGCCGGCCCGGCACGGGCCACGTCAGCGGCGAGCGCCGCCATCGCGCAGCCTTGGGCCGTGCGCTCGCAATGCGCGTCCGAGAGGTAGAAGCCCACCAGCGCCTGCAGCGCCTCGGCCGGTGGCTTGGCCGACAGCTCCGCCCAATAGTGGTTGTTGGCCTGGAGTGCGCGCTCACACGCCAGACTGGCCAGTTCGTCCTTGGATTCGAAATGGCCATAGAAGCCCCCGCGCGTCAGCCCGGCGGCCTGCATCAGCTCGTTCAGGCCGATGCCGTCGAACCCCTTCTCACGGAACAGCTCGCCTGCCACATCCACGATGCGTTCGCGGTTGGCCTCGGCCTGCGCCCTGGTCACCTTCATGGCTTTCTCCTTGTGCTTGACTTATTTTACATGTTGATCGACATTTATATTTATTCATGTCAATTGACATTTAAACCGCATGAGGTCGCCATGAAAGCCCTTGTTTCTGCCTACGCCCGCACCCCCTTCCATTTCGCACGCAAAGGTGCGCTGGCCACGGTGCGGCCCGACACCCTCGCCGCCGAGCTCATCAAGGACCTGGTGCAGCGCACGGGCATCGACCCCGCGACGCTGGAAGACGTGATCGCCGGCTGCGCCTACCCCGAGGGCGCGCAGGGCAACAACATCGCGCGCATCGCCTCGCTGTTGGCGGGGCTGCCGCACGAGGTCAGCGGGATGACGGTGAACCGGTTCTGCGGCTCGTCCATGTCGGCCGTGCACATCGCCGCCGCGCAGATCGAGGCCGGGCTGGGCGATGCCTACCTGTGCTTCGGGGTGGAGTCCATGACCATGGTGCCGCAGGGCGGCCTCACCTTCTCGCCCCACCCTGTGCTGTTCGAGCAGACCGATGCCTATATCTCCATGGGCGAGACGGCCGAGAACGTGGCCGAGCGCTACGCCGTATCGCGCACCGACCAGGAGCAACTGGCCTTCGAATCGCACCGCAAGGCGGCCGCCGCACGCGAGGCCGGCCTGCTGCGCAGCGAGATCGTGCCCATCACCCTGGCCGACGGCCAGGTGGTGGCCGAGGACGGCTGCATCCGCCCCGCCACCTCGCTCGAGGCGCTGGCCGGCCTCAAGCCCGCATTCCGCGCGACCGGCACGGTCACGGCGGGCACCTCGTCGCCCCTGACCGATGGCGCTGCCGCCGTGCTGGTGACCAGCGAGGCCTACGCAGCACGCCATGGACTGCAACCGCTGGCCCGCATCGTCTCCATGGCCACGGCAGGCGTGGACCCGGCCTTCATGGGCCTGGGCCCCATCCCGGCGTCGCGCAAGGCGCTGGCGCGCGCGGGCCTGGCCGCAGCCGACATGGACGTGGTCGAGATCAACGAGGCCTTCGCCTCCCAGGCGCTGGCCTGCATCCGTGAACTGGACCTTCGGCCCGAGGTCATCAACCTCGACGGCGGCGGCATGGCCATCGGCCACCCGCTGGGCGCCACGGGCGCGCGCATCACCGGCAAGGCGGCCGCGCTGCTTCAGCGCCAGGGCGGGCGCTATGCACTGGCCACGCAATGCATCGGCGGTGGCCAGGGCATTGCCACCGTGCTGCAGGCGCTGTGACAGCCACCAACCATTTCTCCACCCCCACCTCACCCTTTTGCTCCAAGGACTGCATCCATGAACCTCCAGAACTCCGTCGTCTTCATCACCGGTGCCAACCGGGGCCTGGGCCTGGCCTTTGCCCAGGCAGCCCTCGCCTCAGGTGCCCGCAAGGTCTATGCGGCCGCACGCGACCCCGCCACCGTCACCTTGCCCGGCGTCATCCCCGTGCAGCTCGATGTCACGAACCCCGCCCAGATAGCCGCCGCTGTGGCCAATTGCCCCGACGTGACCCTGCTGGTGAACAACAGCGGCATCTCGCGTGGGTCGAGCTTCCTGGGCGCCGATGCCATGGCGGCTGCGCGCGCGGAGTTCGAGACCAACTTCTTCGGCCCCTGGGCCGTGGCGCAGGCCTTTGCCCCGGTGCTCCAGGCGAACGGCGGTGGCGCGGTGCTCAACGTGCTGTCGGTCCTCAGCTGGCTCACGATTCCCGGTGTGGCCACCTACAGTGCCTCCAAGGCCGCGGCCTGGTCGCTGAGCAATGGGCTGCGCAATGAACTGCGCGCCCAGGGCACGCAGGTGACCAGCCTGCACGTGGCCTACATGGACACCGACATGACGCGCGGCCTGGACGCCCCCAAGGCCGCGCCGCTCGACGTGGCACGTCTGGCGCTGCAGGGCGTGGAGGCCGGCCTCGCCGAGGTGCTGGCCGACGACACCACGCGCCACGTGAAGCAATCGCTCTCCAGCGCCACACCGGCCTACGCAGGCTGAGGCAGGGCCCAAAAACAAAAGCCGCCGGGTTCACACCCGGCGGCTTTTACGGAGCGACACGGCCCCGGGGCCGCTCAACGCATCACGCCTTGTTCTGCAGCGCAGCAATGCGCTCTTCGATGGGCGGGTGGGTGCTGAACAACTTGCCGATGCCACCGGCAATGCCCATGGCGGCCACGCTCTTGGGCAGCTCGCCCGGGTGCATGCCGCCCAGGCGGGCCAGGGCATTGATCATGGGCTGGCGGCGGCCCATCAGCTGGGCGGCGCCTGCGTCGGCACGGAACTCGCGCTGGCGGCTGAACCAGGCCACGACCATGGCGGCGGCAAAGCCCAGCACGATGTCGAGCACGATGGTGGTCACGTAGTAACCGATGCCTGGGCCGGAGCTGTTCTCGTCGTTCTTGCGCAGGAAGCTGTCCACCGCGTAGCCGATCACCCGCGACAGGAACACCACGAAGGTGTTCATCACGCCCTGGATCAGCGTCATGGTGACCATGTCGCCGTTGGCGATGTGGGCCACCTCGTGGCCGATCACGGCCTCGACCTCGTCACGCGTCATGCCCTGCAACAGGCCGGTGGACACCGCCACCAGCGCCGAGTTCTTGAACGCGCCCGTGGCGAATGCGTTCGGGTCGCCCTCGAAGATGCCGACTTCGGGCATGCCGATCTTCGCCTGGTCGGCGAACTTGCGCACCGTCTCGACGATCCAGCGCTCATCGGGCGAGCCGGAGCCGTCGATCACGCGCACGCCCGAGGTCCACTTGGCCATGGGCTTGCTGATCAACAGCGAGATGATCGCGCCACCAAAGCCCATGATGAGCGCAAAGCCCAGCAGCGCGCCCAGGTTCAGGCCATTGGCCGTGAGGTAGCGGTTGACGCCCAGCAGGCTCGCCACCACCCCCAGCACGACGACGACGGCCAGGTTGGTCAATACAAACAAAAATATCCGCTTCATGTTCTGTGCTCTCCGTGGGTAGACAAGGAACTGCGGACCAGATGAGGGGTGAAGCGGCGCGATTCAAGCGCTGTCGCCCCCAGGGAGCCCCATGCCGCAGTGTCCTGTCGCGATATGGTAGGACGAATCGCCTGGAGGGCCCTTATCACACAGTCGCTGACGGGAATTAGGAGGCCTTGCCCGACACGGTGCGAGGGGGACGGAATACCTGCGGATCCGCATAGAACTGCGGGTCCTCATTCGCCGGCCACCAGCCGGGAACGCCCAGCACCGGCAGCGGGGTGAAGGGTTTGGCAGACCAACGCCCAGGCTCGATCTGCTGCGCCAGCCATGCGTCGGTGGTCGCTACAGAATCCATAGCGCACTGTGCTCGGTACACATGCGCCACGATAGGCTTGCGGGGCGCCACCAGCTTTTCCAGCAGCGCATGGCCGAACAGGAGCAGCCGGGCCTCGTGCCACAGCGGACGCAGGTCCACGAACAGCCGCGTCCAATCGCGCGCCTGCAGGGCCTGCCAGATGGGATCGGGGGCGTCGAGCAGGGCGCCGTTCTCGTCGAATACCGTGAGCCCATCTCGCAGCGGGCCGCGCACCGCACCAATGCCGTGCGCCGCGATGGAACCCGCCTGCAGCGCGTTCAGCTGCCGCTTGGCCCGCGGGAAGTGCAGCCACACCAGGCCGTTGAAGAAGTCGTGCAGGTTGTTGCGCGTGGGCACGCGGCGCGTGTCGAAGATGTGCTGCTCGTAGGCCGTGCCTTCAGGCAGGTCGCACTGCGGGGCAAACTGCACGGGTGTCGCCTGGGCGCTCTGCAGCGCGCGGTGCACGGGCGCACAGTGCGATAGCACCTGCTGCGCCAAGGGTTCGCCGGTGGCCTGCCAGGGGGCCAGCCACGCGGCTGACCAATCGATGGTTTCTAGACCAGTCGCCACGGCAGCGCTTCACCCGCGCGCAAAGGCTTGAGCTCGGCCTCGCCGAAGGCGAAGCTGTCCGGCGGCGTCCAGGATTCGCGGCGCAGGGTGATGGTGCCGGTGTTGCGCGGCAGGCTATAGAAGTCCGGGCCGTTGAAGCTGGCAAAGGCTTCGAGCTGGTCGAGCGCGCCTGCATTGTCGAAGGCCTCGGCGTACATCTCCATCGCCGCATGGGCCGTGTAGCAGCCAGCGCAGCCGCTGGCGTGCTCCTTGAGGTGGGCCGGGTGCGGCGCGCTGTCGGTACCGAGGAAGAACTTGGCGCTGCCGCTGGTGGCGGCCTGCACCAGGGCCACGCGGTGCGTTTCGCGCTTGAGCACGGGCAGGCAGTAGTAGTGCGGACGCACGCCGCCGATGAAGATGGCGTTGCGGTTGTACAGCAGGTGGTGCGCTGTGATGGTGGCGGCCGTGAAGCGGTCGCTCGCCTGCACGTAGTCGGCTGCATCCTTGGTGGTGATGTGCTCGAAGACGATCTTGAGCTCGGGGAAATCGCGGCGCAGCGGGATCAGTTGCTGCTCGATGAACACGGCCTCGCGGTCGAACAGGTCGATGTCGCTGCTGGTGACTTCGCCGTGCACCAGCAGCAGCATGCCTGCCCGTTGCATGGCCTCGAGCGTCTTGTAGGTCTTGCGCAGGTCGGTCACGCCGGCATCGCTGTTGGTGGTGGCCCCGGCAGGGTAGAGCTTGGCGGCGACCACACCGGCCTCGCGTGCGCGCACGATTTCCTCAGGCGGCAGGTTGTCCGTGAGGTACAGCGTCATCAACGGCTCGAACTGCACGCCCGCGGGCACGGCGGCGAGGATGCGCTCCTTGTACGCCAGGGCCTGCTCGGCCGTGGTCACGGGCGGGCGCAGGTTGGGCATGATGATGGCGCGACCGAACTGGGCGGCGGTGTGCGGCACCACGGTGAACAGGGGCTCCCCGTCGCGCACGTGCAGGTGCCAGTCGTCGGGGCGGGTGATGGTGAGGGTGTTGGTGGGGGCGGCTGCTGTCATGGGCGATATTCTCCCATTCCCGGCCCCCATCCCCTCACCCCAACGGTCATTCGGCGGTGATACCGGCCTTGCGCACCACGTCGCCGAACTTCACCATGCGCTCGGCCATCATCTTCTCGAAGGCGGCAGGCGGCATTTCCTCAGGCACGATCACGCCCCGCTCCTTGAGGTTGGCCACCATGGCTGGGGCCGTGGCGGCCTGGCGCACCGCCTTGTACAGCGTCTGCACGATAGCCTCGGGCGTGCCGCCGGGCGCGGCCAGCCCGGTCCAGGAGGTGAGGTTGAGTTCGGGGTAACCGGCCTCGGCCATGGTGGGCACGTCGGGCAGCTGCGGCAGGCGCTGGTCGGAAGCGACGGCCAGGGCCCGCACCTTGCCCGACTGCACGTGCGGCAGCATGATCACCAGGTTGTCGAGGATGAATTGCACCTCGTTGGCCAGCACGGCCGTGATCAGCGGCGTGCCACCGCGGTAGGGGATGTGCGTGGTGTAGATGCCAGTGACGGCCTTGAACATCTCCACGTTGAGCTGGCCCATGCTGCCGATGCCGCCGCTGCCGTAGTTGAGCTTGCCGGGGTTCTTCTTGGCATAGTCGACGAACTCCTTGACGGACTTGATGGGCAGGCTGGAATGCACCACCAGCGCATTGGGCTGGCGGCCCAGGATCGCGATGTTCTCGAAGTCCTTGATGGGGTCGTAACCCACCTTGGGCTGGGTCAGCGGGTTGGCCAGGTGGCTGCTTTGCGAGGACACGACCAGGGTGTAGCCATCGGGCTTGGCGCGCGCCACGCCCAGCGAGGCGACCGAACCACCGGCGCCCGCACGGTTTTCCACCACGATGGGCACGCCCAGGATGCGCGACAGCGGCTCGGAGTACTGGCGCGCCATGATGTCCACCGAGCCCCCCGGCGGAAATGGCACGACCAGGGTGATGGGACGCGAAGGGTATCTGTCATCGGCCTGCGCGGCCAGGGGCGCAAGGCCCGCGAGGCCCAGCCCGAGGCCGGCATTGAGGATGTGGCGGCGATTGGGGTGCATGAAGGAGTTCACGGGGTCTTCTCTCAAGGTCTTGTAGGGATCGGAAGTCAGGGATGGTCGAGAATGGCCAGCGCCACGGCCTGCGCGCGTGGCACCAGGGTGGAAAGCTCGCAATACTCGCGTTCGGTGTGCGGGTGCCCGCCCACGGGGCCGGTGCCGCACAGCGTGGGCGCGCCCACCGAGGCCGTCAGCCCGCTGTCGGCCGCGCCGCCAGTGAACTCGCCCTGCACCGAAAAGCCCAGCGATTGCGCGCCGCGCTGGTACAGCGCGAGCAGCGCATCGGGCGTGGGCCTCATGGGCAGAGTGCGGCGCATACCGGTCACGCGGCCCTGGGTGCGTGGCAGGCTTTCTGCCTCGACGATGGCGCGCACACGCTCGAATAGTTCGTCGGGATCGGTTTCAGCGGTGTAGCGCACGTCGAGCTCGGCCTTGGCGAGCGGCGCCACCATGTTGGGCACGATGCCGCCCTGCACCACGCCCACATTGGTGGTGGTACCGACTTCCGGATCGGTCAGCGCGTGCAGGGCCAGGATCTTGTGGGCCAGGGCGCCGATGGCGCTGGCACCGGCCGCAGGGTTGATGCCCGCGTGGGCGGCCACACCGTCCACCTCGAATTCCACTGCCATGGAGCCCTTGCGGCTGGTGACCAGGTTGCCGCTCACGCGGCCGGGCTCGGCGTTGAGCACGGCGCGTGCACCACGGGCTGCGGCCATGATGTGCTCGCGCGTGGCGGGGGAACCGATCTCCTCGTCGCACGAGAAGAACAGCCGCAGTGGCGCGGTGAGGCCGCCGCAGCGCGCGAAGGCCTCGGCCACGAAGGCGTTCATCACCAGGCCTGATTTCATGTCGGCCACGCCGGGCCCGTAGGCACGGCCTTCCTCCACGCGGAAGGGACGGCGCGCCACGGTGCCAGCGGGGTATACGGTGTCCATGTGGCCCATGAGCAGGATGGGCGCGCCCTCGGTGGGGCCCGGCACCTGGGCCTGCAGCAGCACGCCGTAGCCGGGTATGGGAACGAGCTCCACCGCCACGCCCGCGGCCACGAGCCGCTCGCGCAGCGCGGCAGCCACGGCCGCCACGCCGGCTTCGTCGCGGCTGCCGCTGTCGATGTCCACCACTTTCTGCAACAGGTCTTGCATGGCCTGCTCCTGACCCGCCAGCCAGTCGAGGAGGCGTGCGCGCACCTGTGCACGGCTCTGCGCATGACTTTCTTCAAGGGTATCCTGCATCTTTTCCTTTGCATCCACACCCGAAAACGGCATGGTGATGGGGCGAAAGTGTTGCATGCACGGACCTTGTTTGCAATACATTTTTCATAAAATGGACATTAATGAAATCATCATTGCAAAACCCAGACGGTTTGCTGCCTGAGCGGCTGGCCCGCCAGGGCGCGGGCCTCACCGCCAGCGAGCGCGCGCTGGCGGAGTCGCTGGAGCGCGACTATCCGCATGTGTTGCTGGAATCGGCCACCTCGCTGGCCACCCGAACCGGAACCAGCGCCTCCACCGTGGTGCGCCTGTTCGCCAAGCTCGGCTATGGCAGCTATGCGGAGGCCCAGCGCGAGGCCCGCGCCGAGGTCACGGCCCTGCTGCAGACCGCGGGCCAGCGTGCGCCCGTGACCATAGGCACCCGGCGCAGCCTGCAGCAATGCGTGGACGACGCCTTGCTGCACGACCAGCACAACATCAGCGCCACGCGCGACGGGCTGGACATGGCGGCCTTCGAGGCCATCGCCAACCGGCTGGCCAAGGACAGGGGGCGAGTTTTCGTACTGGCGCAGATCAACAGCGCACCGGTGGCCGCCTGGCTGGCCTTGCACCTGAACATGTGCCGCCCCGGCGTGCACGAGCTGGGCGCGGGCGCCGTGGCCGCCACCGACCAGTTGCTCTGGGTGCAGCCCGACGACGTGCTGCTGGCCTTCAGCATCCGCCGCTATGCAAGCGGTCCGGTGAAGGTGGCACAGCGCTTTCGCGAGGCCGGTGGCCAGGTGCTGACCATCACCGACAGCGCTTCGGCCCCGCTGGCCGTGCTGGCGCATGAACGCATCCTCGTGCGCACCTCCAACGCCTCGCCGTTCGACTCGTACACCGCGGCATTCTTCCTGTGCAATGCGCTGGTGTCGGCCGTGGCGCAGCTGCGGCACGAAGCGGTATCGGAAGCGCTCAAGCGCCGCGACACGCTGTGGAAGGATGTGGAGGACCAGCAGCTCATCGTGGAAGGCGCTCCAGGACGCCGGCCTGCCCGGAAATAGGCAGCAGCCAGCAACTCAACGCGCCGGCTCCCGCTCGATCACCGCCAGCACCTGGCCCTGCAAGTTGGCAATGCGCATCTGGTAGCCCTTGCCCGCGCGCACCGACTGCGCCATCACCGAGACCAGGGCGCGCTCCTCGAAACCATAGGGCGTGAGCGTGCGGTGCTCGAACACCAGCAGCACCGAGTCGGCGTGTGTCTCCTGCGTCTCGAAGGCCGATGCGGCGATGAAGCGGTCCACGTCGCGCACGCCTTTGGACAAGGCCCTGGGCAACACGAAAGGCTGGCCCTGGTGCGTCACCTGGTAGCAGTGCTCGCGCGCTTGCCAGGTGGGCTTCTCGCACACCCAGTAGACCTTCCAGGGGTGCACGGCGCTTTCGAACAGCAGGGTCTTTTCCATGGGAGCAGCTGAGGGGGAAGAAAAGGCCGCAATGCCCGTGCATGCGCACACGCAGCCCCGTGCCAGAACGGAGCGGCGGCGCCGCCTGCCATCAACCCTGCTGCGCCTTGCGTCGCCACGCCTCGAAACGGCGTGCGATCTTCGGAGCGATGCGGTCGAAGGCCTCCCAGCTGTCGGGCGTCATGGCCTCGTGCGGCTCGCGGAAGTGATTGGACGACCCGAACACGGCTTTCACGTCCGTGACCCAGCGCTCGGCATCGGGCGTGCCAAAGCCCCGGTAGTAGCTGTCCCAGAAGTCCGACGCGCCGGCGGCCAGATCGTCGGCCCAGACGATGCGTCCGCAGGGGCCATGCAGCAGTTGCAGCGGCGTGGCCGTGCGCTCGTGCCACGCAGCGAGCACGCTGGGTGGATAGCGCACGGGGTCCAGCAGCCCGTGCAGCGCGCACCAGGTGGCGAAGAAGGCGTCCTCGACATAGACCGGGGGCTTGGTCTGCTCGTAATCGGCACTGGCCTCCATGAATTCGCGCTGCTGGGGCAGCCGGGCATCGATGCGCGCAATGCCGCCGCCCTTGTCTGCGCGCAGGAACGCCAGCTCCAGCGTGTCACTGACCGCCTGCTCCACGAAGTCATCACCGCCCTCGGTACCCGGAAAGCGCTTCCAGGACAACCCCTCGGGCAAGGGGATCAGCTCCGCGGCCTTCACGGGCACGATGATGCGCGTGACATAGGTACGCCAGATGCGCCCGTCCTTGTGCGGTGGCCAGAAGCCGCGGTGCTTGGGCGCCATCTCGGCACTGACTTCAATGCCGGTGGCGCGCACGAGGACATAGGTGCTGTCGTTGTGCGGCGTAGCGGGCTTGAGGGGCTTGGCCCCCACGGCGGCCAACCACTGCTGCACCAGCGGATCGTCGATGCGCCGGCCGATGCAGGCCAGCATCTGGTCCCAGAGATTGCCCTGCCCGGCCGGGGCCGCGGCTGGACTGGCTGGCGCCGCGGCTGTCCCCTCGTCACCCGCTTGCAACCGCCCTGCGATCGCATCTTCCATCCAGCCGTCGAAATCGGGCCAGCGCTGCTCGGCCTCGGCAAGAATGTCCTCGCCCGTCGCGGGTACCGACAGACTTTGCGCGGCGAGCCACTCCAACAGCTCAGGCGCCACCTCGCCGTCTTCCTCGGGCGGCTCGTCCAGGTTGCCATACAGCGCGAATTCGTCGTAGCCGACGCCCAGCAGCCGCAGGAACTGCAGGGCATCGCTTGCCAACACCCGCCCGCCGCCTTCGGAACTCAGATAGACCACCGGCATGCCGCCCTGCGGCGCGCGCCAGACGGCGATCGCCGAGCCATCGGGCTGCGCGCCGAACACGCCCAGATGCTGCGCCGCAAGCAGCCCACCGGCATGGCCTTCTTCACCAAAATAGCGCGCCACGGCACCGGGCGACTGGGCATGAAATGCGAAGGAGCCGCTCACCGCAGTCGATGGCTGGCGCAACTGCGGGAACGCGCGCAGCAGGTCACGCAGGGGCTGCGGCACCGGCAGGTCCGCTGGAAAAGAAAATATACCGCGCTCGGGGGTGCTGCTCATGGCGGTGCGGGCTCCTGTCGGTTCATCCATCCTCCAGCGTCACCACGACGCCGGGGCAGGCCAATCCTGTGGCGTTGTATCAGGGCTCGTCGCCGGGACGCCCCGCAGCACGCAAACTCTTGCAGAAAATCCGGCATTCCGTCACGCCGTCCGCAGACCGGTCGGTTGGTGGGTCCACCAGCACTACCGCCAATTGGGGCGTGAGCTGCATCAGCACCGCATCCACGCTCCCGACTCCTGCATAGATGGACTCGTATTTCCTGATGCGAGTCCTCTCCCAATAGCCTCCTGAAGCCGCCTCTCCTGCATACGCCCTCTTGCCAAAGAACCGGGTGCGCTCCAGAGCTTCGGCACCCCGCTGGGGGCCGGGCAACTGCCAGGCTCCATCCTCGAACTGGAAGGGCTCGATGGACCGGTGATCCGTGTCCATGCGCGTGCGCGCCACCTGCACGGTGGGCCACTCCGACACTCCGCCCAGTCTCCAGTCGCAGACGTTGTAAGGGGGCGAGCCTCCCTCCTCCTTGCTCTTGCATTCCAGTTCTTTGGGAGCATCAACGGTCGGCACCACATTGAAAGCGCACAGACCCATCCCGCCCGATCCTTGGGTGCGGCGCGGTTTGGTGATCCGGTACTCCACGGGCAGCTCGAAGGCCAGGCCACAGGCCATCACCGTGGGCGCTGGCACGGCGTCCGCCGCCAGGGGAGTGGCCGCACGCTTGCCGGCGGCCAGGTCCCAGGGATGCACTGCCTGGGTGCGGCGATCCACCTCATAGTGGCCCACCAGGTTGCTGCTGCCATCGCGCACTTCGGGCCCCTGGTAGCGCAGGGCCAGCACCTGGCCTGCAGGCGTGCGCTGCTGCAGATCGCACTGGTAGCGACCTGCCGTGCCAGGCCCCGCCAGGTGGAGGGCCTGGGCCACCTGTGCCAGCCGCGCACAGCCTGGCGGAGGTGGTGCGGCCTTGCGGTCTGCGGCCTTGTCCTGCGCCGTGGCGAGAACCGGCGCCAGCGCCAGGAGCAGCCTGGCCCCGCCTGCCATGCAGTGCCCCCAGCGCCGTGCGGGCTCAGGAGCGCAGGGAGATACGGGGTACGTGGAACGCATGGCGAATGCACCGTCAGTTGGACAGGCCGCGACCGTAGCACACGGTGCACGCCACCCCATCCGCTCGCACGCACGAAAAAGGCGCCCGAAGGCGCCTTGTGTGACTTCCTGCACAGTGCGCCCCCAACGAGGACGCAAGCCAGGATCGCAGCTGGTTCAGTGCTGCAGGATCTTGTTGAGGAAGTCCTTGGTGCGCGGCTGGCGGGCTTCGGGGTGGTTGAAGAAGTCGTCCTTGGAGCAGTCCTCCAGGATCTTGCCGCCCACGTCCATGAAGATCACGCGGTTGCTCACCTTGCGGGCGAAGCCCATTTCGTGTGTCACGCACATCATGGTCATGCCTTCGTTGGCCAGACCCACCATCACGTCCAGCACTTCGCCGACCATTTCGGGGTCGAGCGCCGATGTGGGTTCGTCGAACAGCATCACGATGGGGTCCATGCTCAGCGCACGGGCAATCGCCACGCGCTGCTGCTGGCCGCCCGAGAGCTGGCCAGGGAACTTGTCCTTGTGGGCGATCAGGCCCACGCGCTCGAGCATCTTCAGGCCACGCTTCTTGGCATCGTCGGGGCTGCGGCCCAGCACCTTGATCTGCGCAATCGTCAGGTTCTCCGTCACCGACAGGTGGGGGAACAGTTCGAAGTGCTGGAACACCATGCCCACGCGGCTGCGCAGCTTGGGCAGGTTGGTCTTGGGGTCGTGCAGCTTCACTCCATCGACCGTGATCTCGCCCTTCTGGAAGGGCTCGAGCGCGTTGATGGTCTTGATCAGCGTGGACTTGCCCGAACCGGAAGGTCCGCACACCACCACCACTTCACCCTTGTTGATGACGGCCGAGCACTCGTTGAGCACCTGCACGGGGCCATACCACTTGGATACGTTCTTGAGTTCGATCATTTCTTGTTCCTCAATCCAATCTCTTTTGCATCAGCGAATGATCGCGATCTTCTGGTGCAGGCGTTTGACCATCCAGGACAGCGCATAGCACATCACAAAGTAAAGAACCGCTGCGGCCAGGTAGGCCTCGATGGGGCGGCCAAAGTTCTTGCCAGCCACTTCAAAGCCCTTGAGCATGTCGTAGGCACCGATGGCGTAGACCAGCGACGTGTCCTGGAACAGGATGATGGTCTGCGTGAGCAGCACCGGCAGCATGTTGCGAAACGCCTGGGGCAGCACCACGAGCTTCATGTTCTGGCCATAGGTCATCCCGAGTGCCTGGCCCGCATGGACCTGCCCACGTGCAATGGACTGGATGCCGGCGCGCATGATCTCGCTGAAGTAGGCGGCCTCGAAGGCGATGAAGGTCACCACCGCCGAGACTTCCGCACCGATGGGTCGGCCGATGATGGCCGGTACCAGCAGGAAGAACCACAGGATCACCATCACCAGCGGAATGCTGCGCATGCCGTTGACGTAGATGGTGGCCGGCAGGTCCAGCCACTTCCTGCCCGACAGGCGCATGAGCGCCAGCACGGTCCCGAAGATCACCCCACCGATGGTGGCCACGAACGTGAGCAGCAGGCTGAAATACAGCCCCTTGAGCACGAAGTTGGAGATCAGGTCCCAGTTGTAAAAGCCAAAGTCGAGATTCATTTGTCAGTGCCCTCCACCTGCGCCGCTGGGCACGACCACGCCGGGAATGCGCGCACGCTTCTCGATGAACGCCATGATGCGGTTGATGGCAAACGCCGAGATGACGTAGAGCGCCGTCACGGCCAGATAGACCTCGATGCCGCGCGAGGTTTCTTCCTGCGCCTGCATGGCGAACATCGTGAGCTCGGCCACCGACACGGCAAACGCCACGGAGGAGTTCTTGAAGATGTTCATCGTCTCGCTGGTCAGCGGCGGGATGATGATGCGAAACGCCATGGGCAGCAGCACGTAGCGGTAGGTCTGGAAGGTGGTGAAACCCACCGCCATCCCGGCATAGCGCTGGCCGCGCGGCAGGGTATTGATGCCCGAGCGCACCTGCTCGGCAATCCGCGCCGACGTGAAGAAGCCCAGCGCCAGCACCACCAGCGTGAAGCCGGGAACGCCCTTCATGACCGGAAAGAGGCTGGGCAAGACGTGGTACCACAGGAAAATCTGTACCAGCAAAGGAATGTTGCGAAACAGCTCCACCCAGGCATTGCCCAGGCGCACGATCATCGGCCGGTCCTGCAAGGTACGCAGCGTGCCGATCACAGAGCCCAACACGAGCGCCAGCACCAGGGCCAGCAACGAAACAGACACCGTCCAGCCCCAGGCCGACAGCATCCAGTCCAGGTAGGTGATGTCGCCGCCCTTGCCAAAGCAGCTTTGCACGACTTCCCTGTCCATGGTGTCCTGGCAGAACACCTGCCAATCCCAACTCATAGGATCACCCCTTTATTGTTTGGTATTGAATTGGGCGCAACCCTTTGCGGACCCAACAAAAAAGCCCCTTCAAACCGCCGTGGTCGAAGGGGCGCAAGCATCCCGAAGATTACTTCTTGGCGTAGTCTTCCATGGGCTTGTCGTTCGGGGTGGCCCAGGCCGCCTTGGTGGCGTCGGAGATAGGCAGGCCGATCTTGGTGTTGGTTGGCGGCACGGGCTGCATGAACCACTTGTCGTACAGCTTGGTCAGCGAGCCGTCGGCGATCTGGCGCTTGATGCTGTCGTCCACGGCCTTCTTGAAGGCTGGGTCATCCTTGCGCAGCATGCAGGCGATGGGCTCCACCGACAGCACTTCGCCAACGATCTTGTAATCGGCAGGGTTCTTGGACTTGGAGACGTTGGCAGCCAGGATCGAGCCGTCCATCACGAAGGCGTCGGCACGGCCGGTTTCCAGCATCAGGAAGCTGTCGGCATGGTCCTTGCCGAAGACTTCCTTGAAGTCCACGCCACCGGCGCGCTCATGCTTGCGCAGGGTCTGCACCGAAGTGGTGCCCGTGGTCGTGGCGACGGTCTTGCCGTTCAGGTCCTTGATGGACGTGATGCCCGAGTTGGCCTTCACGACGGTACGCACTTCTTCCACGTAGGTGGTCACGGCAAAAGCCACGTCCTTCTGGCGCGCAGCATTGTTCGTGGTGGAGCCGCACTCCAGGTCCACGGTGCCGTTGGTCACCAGGGGAATGCGGTTTTGCGAGGTCACGGGCTGGTACTTGGTTTCCAGCTTGGCCAGGCCCAGTTGCTTCTGGACGTCGGCCAGGATGATTTCACCCATCTCGGTGTGGAAACCCACGTACTTGCCGTTGCCCAGGGTGTAGGAAAGACCCGAAGACTCGCGCACACCCAGCGTCACGCTGCCCGAGGCCTTGATTTTGGCCAGGGTGTCGGTGGCTTGGGCGAATGCGCTGCCTGCAGCCAGGGCGGTCACGGCAACCGCGAGCAAATGCTTCTTCATTGGGATCTCCTTGTGTGAAACGAAAAAAGGGGGGGATTTTAGAGATTTACCCTGGCCGGAAAAACCGGCAGGCAAAAAACCAAAAAAGGAACCACGCGACCAGCGATATTAGTCAGAACGGGACCTGGTCGGTAGGGTATTTCCAGAAGTCCCGCAACAGATAACTGACCGGAAGGTTCAGCGTCGTGTTGTTCGGGGGAATCGGTTTGGCGAACCACTTCTCATATATGGGATAGATATCGCGGCTGGTGATGAGGCGGCGCATCTCCTCGTCCACCAGCTTCTTGAATTCGGGGTCGTTCTTGGGCAGCATGATCGCCAGCGGCTCGGTGGTCATGAACCGGCCCACCACCTTCAAGGCGCTCGGGTTCGGCCGGCCGGCTGCCAGGCCGTACAGCAGCACGTCATCCATGACGAAGGCATCGGCCTCGCCTTTTTCCACCATCTCCACGGCCCTGGCGTGGTCGGGCGCTTCCAGGATGGTGATGCCCATCAGGCGCTCGCGGTTGGCCTGGTCGGCCGCCTTCAGGGGCGTGGTCCCCTTGGTGGACACCAGCTTCTTGCCATTGAGATCTTCCACGCGGTCGATGGTGCTGGACGATTTCACGAGCAGGCGCGCGCCGGTGATGAAATGCGGCACCGTGAAGGCGACCTTCTGGCGCCGCTCGGCATTGTTGGTGGTAGAGCCGCATTCCATGTCGGCTTTTCCCTGCTCGATCACGGCGATGCGGTTGGCTGGCGTGACGGCCAGGAACTCGACCTGCATGTCCTTCTTGCCGGTCTTCTTCTTCACCACCTCGGCCAAGCGCAGGCACAGGTCCATGGCATAGCCGACCGGCTTGCCGGTTTTGCTGTCGATGTAGGAAAACGGCACCGACGACTCACGGTGCGCAATCACCAGCTTGCCACCGCCGCTGACGCGTTCGAGCACCCCCTGCGCAGACGCCGCGGATGCGCAGCACAAGGCTGCAAAGCCCCACGCGAATCCCCAATGCTGAACTTTCATGCGGTGTCTCGGTAAATATGAAGTGGAATCAGATCTGCAATCTTCGTGCCACCGTGGGGCCTGAAAGAGACTACATCGCCGTCGCTGATCCAGCAATGGGGGCGACTGTACGTGTCGTTACCATGAAATTCCAATGCCGTTTGCGCGGACAACTATGCAAACTGTTTATATCCGTATTTACCCTAGGCATGGGACAACCCGGGCAGTTCATGCCACCTGCGCCTGCAGGTAGGTCCACAGCGCCTGGGCCGTGCCCTTGGGTGCCTCCTTGCCCGAGGGCTTTTCGCGGTAGGCCCGCACGTCCATGGTCATCTGCAGGCCTTCCGTGTCCGGCGGGGCGGCACTGACCAGCTTGCGCGTGCGCAGTTCCTTCTTGACCGCGCTGTGGGGCAGGAAGGCCACGCCGTGCCCTTCGAGCGCCATGGCCTTGAGGCCTTCGGCCATGTCGGTCTCGTAGACCCGGTCCAGGTGAATCGGGGTGCCCGACTCCTTGAGGATCAGCTCCGTCACCCGCCCCAGGTAGGCGCCGGGCGCGTAGCCCAGGTACGGCAGCGGCTGGCCCACGCGGCCCGGCAGCCGGAACAGCGGTTGGCCGTCGGCGTCGGCCTTGGAATACGGGGACAGCACTTCCTGGCCCAGGCTCACCATCTCGTACCGGTCGGCGTCGAGCTGGAAGGGCTGCGAGGGGTGGTGGTAGGCGATCAGCAGGTCGCAGCCACCTTCCACCAGGCGCATCACGGCGTCGTGCACGTTCAGCGCGATCAACCGGCTCTTGAAAGGGCCGAACTTGTCGTGCAGGCTCGACACCCAGGCCGGGAAGAAGGTGAACGCCAGCGTGTGCGGTACCGCGAACTCGATCATGTCCTTGCCCGCACTGGTATGCGCGCGCAGCATGGCCCGGGTGTTCTGCAGCGCCTGCAGCATCTCCAGCGCCTGGTCGTACAGGGTCTTGCCGGCCGGCGTCAGGCGCGTGGGATAGGAGCTGCGGTCCACCAGATCGGTGCCGGCCCAGGCCTCCAGGGCCTGGATGCGCCGCGAAAAAGCCGGTTGCGTCACGTGCCGCAGCTGGGCAGACCGGCTGAAGCTGCGCGTTTCTGCAAGACTGACGAAATCTTCAAGCCACTTGGTTTCCATCGGTGCATTATCGGTGCCGGCCCTGCCACGTGCTGGCCTGTCATGGAAAGCCTGTACAAGGGTTTATCCATAGCGCACCATTGGTGTGCACACATAGCAACGCACCGCATAATAGGGAAAGCTGCGTCCAAAGCGCGCTCCCGCGTCACGGCCCCAGGTGCACAACACCGGCGGGCAGAGCGACCGGCCCCGTCCTGTTTGTTCTCCTGTACCGCCGCTCCGATGTCCTCCTCCCCTCCCCAAGGGCCGGTGAACGACGCCTCCGTGCCCGTCGCCGCCCCTGACTCCGAAGAACCCCGCTCCCTGCGCATCGAGGACTGGCTCACCGTCATCGTCATGGCTGCGCTAGCGTTGATCACCTTCGCCAACGTGCTGGTGCGCTATTTCACCAGTTCCTCCTTTGCCTGGACGGAGGAGATCTCCGTCTTCCTGATGATCGTGCTCGCCCTGGTGGCGGGCTCCGCCGCCGTGGCGCGCGACCAGCACATCCGCATCGAATACTTTGCCGAAGGCGGCTCTGCCGCCCGCCGCAAACGCCTGGCGCAGCTGGGCGCCGTGGCCGTGGCCCTGCTGTTCGGCCTGATCGCCGTGCTCAGCGTACGCGTGGTCTGGGACGACTACCGCTTTGGCGAAACCTCGCCGGGCATCGGCGTACCGCAGTGGTGGTATTCGATCTGGCTGCCGGTCATCTCGGCGCTGATCGCCGCACGGGCCGTGGGCCTGCTGCTGCGCCGCAACAAGCAAGCCCAGCAGGCAGACGAGCGCGCCAGCAGCACCGGCAAGGACGCACAGCCATGATCGCCACGCTCCTGTTCGTGGCCTTCCTGGGCCTGATGTTCGTGGGCGTTCCCATCGGCGCAGCCCTGGGGCTGGCTGGTGCCGCCGCGATTGCCCTGGCCAACGCCGACAGCCAATGGTTCGGCCTGCTGGCCGTGCCGCAGAACTTCTACGCCGGCCTGGGCAAGTACCCACTGCTGGCGATCCCGATGTTCGTGCTGGTCGGCTCCATCTTCGACCGCTCGGGCGTGGCCCTGCGCCTGGTGAACTTCGCCGTGGCCATCGTCGGGCGCGGCCCGGGCATGCTGCCGCTGGTGGCGATTGCCGTGGCCATGTTCCTGGGCGGCATCTCGGGCTCGGGCCCGGCCAATGCCGCCGCCGTGGGCGGCGTGATGATCGCGGCCATGTCGCGTGCGGGCTACCCGCCCTCGTTCTCGGCCAGCGTGGTGGGCGCAGCCGCCGCCACCGACATCCTGATTCCGCCCTCGGTGGCCTTCATCATCTATTCGGTGCTGGTTCCAGGCGCATCGGTGCCGGCGCTGTTTGCGGCCGGCATGATCCCCGGCATCCTGGCCGGCATCGCGCTGATCGTGCCCGCCGTGTGGATGGCGCGCAAGCACAAGATGGGTGCGCTCGAATCCACCATGCCCCGCCCCGCCTTCTGGAAGAGCCTGCGCGAAGCCCTGTGGGGACTGGCCGCGCCGGTGCTGATCCTGGGCGGCATGCGCGCCGGCTGGTTCACCCCCACCGAGGCGGCCGTGGTGGCGGTGTTCTACGGCCTCTTCGTGGGCATGGTGATCCACCGCACGATCAAGGTGCGCGACCTGTTCCCCATCCTGCGCGAGTCGGGCGAGCTTTCGGCAGTGATCCTGATCGTGGTGTCGCTGGCGGGCATCTTTGCCTACTCGCTGTCCACCCTGGGGGTGATCGACCCGGTGGCGAACGCCATCGTGAACTCGGGCCTGGGCGAGTACGGCGTGCTGGCGCTCTTGATCGTGCTGCTCATCACCGTGGGCATGTTCCTGGACGGCATCTCCATCTTCCTGATCTTCGTGCCGCTCCTGCTGCCCATCATGCAGCACTACCAATGGGACCCCGTCTGGTTCGGCGTGATCCTCACGCTCAAGGTGGCGCTGGGCCAGTTCACGCCGCCGCTGGCGGTGAACCTGATGGTCTCGTGCCGCATCGCCGGCGTGCGCATGGAATCGACCGTGCGCTGGGTCGGCTGGATGCTGTTCGCCATGTTCCTCGTGATGGTGCTGGTGATCGCCTTCCCGCAACTGGCGCTGTGGCTGCCGGCGCGCCTGGGTTACTGACCTGTCGCAAACCCCGAGACCGATTTGCCTTCCACCCTACAAAATTGACCCCAGGAGACTGACAACATGAAACTGCGCACCTTTTTGACTTCTGCCGTGGCCGCCGCCGCTGCACTGGCCTTCACCGCCCCGGCTGCCATCGCACAGACCGCCTACAAGAGCGAATACCGCATGTCCCTGGTGCTGGGCACCGCCTTCCCCTGGGGCAAGGGCGGCGAGCTGTGGGCCAACAAGGTGCGCGAGCGCACGCAGGGCCGCATCAACATCAAGCTGTACCCCGGCGTCTCGCTGATCCAGGGCGACCAGACGCGCGAGTTCTCGGCGCTGCGCCAGGGCGTGATCGACATGGCCGTGGGCTCCACCATCAACTGGTCGCCCCAGGTCAAGCAGCTGAACCTGTTCTCGCTGCCGTTCCTGATGCCCGATTACGCAGCCGTGGACGCCCTCACCCAGGGCGAAGTCGGCAAGAACATCTTCAGCACGCTGGACAAGGCCGGCGTGGTGCCCTTGGCCTGGGGAGAGAACGGCTACCGCGAGATCTCCAACTCCAAGAAAGCCATCAAGACTCCTGAGGACCTGAAGGGCCTGAAGATCCGCGTCGTGGGCTCGCCCCTGTTCCTCGATACCTTCACCGCTTTGGGCGCCAACCCCACGCAGATGAGCTGGGCCGACGCCCAGCCCGCCATGGCCAGTGGTGCCGTGGACGGCCAGGAGAACCCGATTGCCGTTTACATGGCCGCCAAGCTGCACACCGTGGCACAGAAGCACGTGACCATGTGGGGCTACATCAACGACCCGCTGATCTTCGTGGTGAACAAGGACATCTGGAATTCCTGGACGCCCGCCGACCGCGAGATCGTCAAGCAGGCCGCCATCGACGCCGGCAAGGAAGAGATCGCCATCGCGCGCAAAGGCATGGTCGAGGCCGACAAGCCCCTGCTCAAGGACATCGCCGCCAATGGCGTGACCGTGACCCAGCTCTCCCCCGCCGAGCGCGAGGCCTTCGTGAAGGCCACGCGCCCCGTGTTCGAGAAGTGGAAGGGCCAGATCGGTGCCGACCTGGTGACCCAGGCCGAAAAGGCGATTGCCGCGCGCAAGCAATAAACGCATAACTACATACCGGCAGCCGATAACGGCCGCCCGCACAATCTCCAAGGCGCTCCCGGTGACAGGCAAGCGCCTTTTTCGTGGGCGGCCGCCGGCTGGCCCGATGCTTGCAAGTGCCGCCGCAGTGCGGGAAGAGCGCATCGGCCTGTAAAAAAGCCCGCCAGCGGGCTCCGGCTTTGCCAACTTTATCGTGCGTACACATATGGCCCCCACAATGCCTTCAACTCTGACTTACCGTCTCCCATGCCGTTCCTTCTGAATGCTGGCCGCCCGGCTGCGGGCTCGCTGACGCTGGCCTCCTCCTTTGTCCGCCCTGCCCTTTCCAAGCCGCGGCTGAGCCCGGCCTGGGCTCGAACCTGCATCGCGGCCCTGTGCATCGGCGGCCTGGTGGCCTGCTCCGGCAAGGACCAGCCAGCCCAGGCCGGCGCGGGCAAGCCCGCAGGCGAGCCGGCGGTGGGCGTGGTGGTGCTGGCCCCCGAGAGCCAGACGCTGAGCACGGAGTTGCCGGGCCGCACGGCGGCGTTCCAGAACGCCGACATCCGCCCGCAGATCAACGGCATCATCCAGAAGCGGCTGTTCACCGAGGGGGCGCTGGTCAAGGCCGGCCAGCCGCTGTACCAGGTGGACCCTGCCACCTACGAAGCCGCCCAGGCCAGCGCCCAGGCGGCCCTGGCCAAGGCGCAGGCCACGGCGCGCACGGCCCAGGTCAACGCCAAGCGCAATGCGGAATTGGTCGAGATCGACGCCATCAGCCGCCAGGTGTTCGACGAAAGCCAGGCCGCGGTGCAGCAGACCCAGGCCGACGTGGGCGTGGCACAGGCAGCGCTCGACGCTGCACGGATCAACATGCGCTACACACGTCTGCTGGCACCCATTTCCGGGCGCATCGGGCTGTCGTCCGTGACGGCAGGTGCCCTGGTCACGGCGAACCAGGCCAATGCCCTGGCCACCATCCAGCAGCTCGACCCGATCCAGGTGGACATCACGCAGTCCAGCTCGGACCTGCTGCAGTTGCGCAGGCAGTGGCAAGAGGGCAAGTTCACGCGCGTGGACTCCAACCAGGCCAAGGTCAAGCTCATTCTGGAAGACGGGTCCACCTACGAAAAGGAAGGCACGCTGCAGTTCACGGGCACCGCCGTGAACCCGACCTCGGGTGCGATCACCCTGCGGGCGACCTTTCCCAACCCCGATCACTTCCTGATGCCGGGCATGTACGTGCGCTCCCAGCTGGCCACCAGCGTCGCACCGCAAGCGCTGCTGTTGCCCCAGGAGGCCGTGATCCGCAACCCGGCCGGCGAGCCCAGCGTGCAGGTGGTGGGAGAGGACAACAAGCTCACCAAGCGCCCGGTGGAACTTGGCCAGGCCGTGGGCAACCGCTGGCTCGTGATCTCTGGCGTCAAGGCGGGGGAAAAAGTGATGGTGGACGGATTCCAGAAAGCCCGCGTGGGCCAGACGGTCAAGCCCACGGTGGTCAAGCCACGCGACAAGACCGCACCCGCGGCGGCCACGGCCTCATCGGCCGCAGCCAGTTCCTGAGGCGCGCTGCGCGCACCGCCCCACCCGACCGACCTGCGACCCCACCCCTACGCTGATCCATGGCCCAGTTCTTCATCAACCGCCCGGTCTTCGCCTGGGTGCTGTCCATCGTCATCATGCTGGCGGGGGCGATGTCCATCTTCACGCTGCCGCTGGAGCAGTACCCTGACATTGCGCCGCCGCGCGTGACCATCAACACCACCTACACCGGTGCCTCGGCGGGCACGGTCGACAACTCGGTGACCCAGGTGATCGAGCAGCAGCTCAAGGGCATCGACAGCCTGCTCTACATGGGTTCGACCAGCGACTCGGCAGGCCGCTCGCGCACCACGCTCACCTTTGCCCCCGGCGCCAACATCGACGTGGCCCAGGTGCAGGTGCAGAACAAGCTGCAGGCGGCCATGAACCGCCTGCCCGAGGCCGTCAAGAGCCGCGGCGTGTTCGTGAACAAGGGGGGCCAGGACTTCCTGGTGACCTATGTGTTCACCTCGCCCGACCCCACCGTGACCCAGGTGGCCATTGGTGACTACATCTCCAGCAACGTGGTGGACGTGATCGCGCGCCTGGACGGCGTGGGCGACGTGACTGTGTTCGGCACGTCCTATGCCATGCGCATCTGGATCGATCCGGCCAAGATGGAAAAATTCGCGCTGATGCCGTCGGACCTGATCACCGCGCTCAATGCCCAGAACGCCCAGGTCTCGGCCGGCCAGCTCGGCCAGCAGCCCGCACCGGCAGGACAGATGCTCAACGCCACGATCACGGCACGCACCAAGCTGCAGACGGTCCCCGAGTTCGAGAACATCGTCCTCAAGTCCGGTACCGATGGCTCGGTGGTCACCATGGCCGACGTGGCCCGGGTGGCGCTGGAGGCGGACAACCTCACGGTCAAGTCGCGCCTGAACGGGCAACCGGGCGCCGGTATCGGCATCGTGCTGGCCGACGGCGCCAACGCCATGGACGTGGCCGACGCCGTGGCGCGCAAGATGAAGGAGCTCGAGCCTTTCTTCCCGGACGGCATCAACGGGGTGGTCAGCTCGGACTCCACCCCCTTCGTGCGTGCCTCCATCGAGGAAGTGGTCAAGACGCTGGCCGAGGCCATGCTGCTGGTGGTGATCGTGATGTTCATCTTCCTGCAGAACTTCCGCGCCACGATGATCCCGGCCATCGCCGTGCCCGTGGTGCTGCTGGGCACCTTCGGCGTGCTCTCCGCGCTGGGCTACTCGATCAACATGCTGACCATGTTCGCCATGGTGCTGGCCATCGGCCTGCTGGTGGACGATGCCATCGTGGTGGTGGAGAACGTGGAGCGCGTGATGAGCGAGGAAGGCCTGCCCCCGAAGGAGGCCACGCGCAAGTCCATGAAGGAGATCACGCCCGCACTGGTGGGCATCGGTCTCACGCTGTCGGCCGTGTTCATCCCCATGGCCTTCTTCACCGGCTCCACCGGGGTCATCTACCGCCAGTTCTCGATCACCATCGTTTCGGCCATGGCGCTGTCGGTGTTCGTGGCGCTGACCCTCACGCCTGCGCTGTGCGCGACCCTGCTCAAGCCCATCGAGAAGGGCCACCACGCCGCGCACGACGGCCCGCCACGGCGCGGCCTGCTCGGCCTGAGCGACCGCTTCTTCGCCTGGTTCAACCGCAGCTTCGACCGCACGGCCAACCGCTACCAGCGCACCGTGGGTGGCCTGCTCAAGCGCAGCCTGCGCATGGTCGTGATCTACCTGGTGATCCTGCTCGCCGTGGCCTTCCTGTTCAAGAAACTGCCCACCTCCTTTTTGCCCAACGAGGACCAGGGCTTCGTCTCGGCGACCATCACGCTGCCCTCTGGCGCGACCGACGAGCGCCTGGGCGTGGTGCTCGATGAGATCAAGGACTACTTCCTGGCCAAGCCCGAGGTGCTGCGCGTGAACTCGATTGCCGGCAACAACGGCAACCAGAACTCGGGCAACATGTTCATCCGCCTCAAGCCCTGGTCGGAACGCCCCTTGCGCAGCCAGTCGGCAGAAGTCATCGCGAGCCAGGCCACCAAGGACCTCGCCAAGATCCGCGACGCGCGCATCTTCGTGTCCCTGCCGCCGGCCGTGCGCGGCCTGGGCTCGAGCGCGGGCATCAACTTCATGATCAAGGACCTCAACGGCCTGGGGCAGGATGCCCTCGTTGCCGCCAAGGATCAACTGATCGAGCTGGCCCGCCAGAACCCGATTCTCACCAATGTGCGGACCACCAACTTCGACAACACCTCGGAGCTCAAGGTCACCATCGACGACCGCAAGGCCGCGGCGCAGGGGCTGACCACTGCGGACATCAACGGCGTGCTCTCCAGCGCCATGGGCGGCACCTACGTGAACGATTTCGTGCACCAGGGCCGCGTCAAGCGCGTGTACGTGCAGGGCGATGCGCCCTACCGCATGCTGCCGCAGGACATCGGCCACTGGAGCGTGCGCAACCGCAACGGCGAAATGGTGCCTTTCTCGACCTTTGCCAGCACCTCCTGGACCAACGGCCCGCCCCAGCTCATGCGCTACAACGGCAGCCCCGCGCTGGAGCTGCAGGCTGAAACCGCGCCTGGAGCCAGCTCCGGTGACGCGATGGTGGCGATCGAGCAGATCATGACCAAGATGCCTGTGGGCATTGGCCTGGAGTGGACCGGTGCCTCGCTGCAGGAGCGCCGCTCGGGCTCGCAGGCCCCCCTGCTCTACGCCGTCTCCATCCTCTTCGTGTTCCTGTGCCTGGCAGCCTTGTATGAAAGCTGGAGCGTGCCGTTCTCGGTGATGCTGGCCGTGCCGCTGGGCGTGATCGGGGCCCTGCTGGCCACCTACACGCGCGGCATGACCAACGACGTGTACTTCCAGGTGGGGCTGCTCACCACCGTGGGGCTGGCCTCCAAGAACGCCATCCTGATCGTGGAGTTCGCGGTGCAGCTGCAGGAACAGGGCAAGAACCTGTACGACGCCACGGTGGAAGCCGTGCGCATGCGCCTGCGCCCCATCCTCATGACCTCGCTGGCCTTCGGCTTCGGCGTGCTGCCCCTGGCCATCGGCACCGGTGCCGGCGCGGGCGGCCGCCAGGCCATCGGCACCGGCGTGCTGGGCGGCATGGTGGCATCCACCATCCTGGGGCTGTTCTTCGTGCCCGTGTTCTTCCTGCTCGTGCGCTCGTGGTTCGCCTCGCGCAACCAGCCCGCCGCAGCCCACCTGCCTGCCCCCGAGGTGAAGGAGGCGCAGGCATGACCTTGCACACCGCCCCTGCAGCCCCCCCTGATGTTCTCTTCGGCATGTCCAAAGCCCTGTTGACTCCCCTGTGCGCGCTGCTGATCCTGGCCGGCTGCACCAATCTGGCGCCCAGCTACGACCGCCCTGCCGCCCCGGTTCCTGCCGCCATGGACAACATCGCCACGGTGGCGGACGCCACTGCTGCCTCCTATGTCCCCCTGGGCTGGGATGCCGTGGTGCAGTCCGGCCAGTTGCGTGAGGTCATCGCGCTCGCGCTGCAGAACAACCGCGACCTGCGCGCTGCGGCGCTGGCCATCGAGCGCGCCCAGGCCCAGTACGGCGTGAGCCGTGCCGACCGCCTGCCCAGCGTGGGCGGCACGGCCCAGGGCAGCCGCAGCCGCACCGCCGCGGACCTGACCACGGCCGGCCGCTCGCAGATCGGCGAGCAGTACAGCGCGCAACTGGGCATCACCAGCTACGAACTCGACTTCTTCGGCCGCGTGCGCAACCTCAACGAAGCCGCGCTGCAGGAAGTGCTGCGCGTCACCGACAGCCAGCGCAGCGTGCAACTGAGCCTGGTGGCCGAGGTCACGAATGCCTGGCTCAACCTCGCTGCCGACCAAGCGCGCCTGGAGTTGGCGAAGGAAACCCTGCGCTCGCGCGAAGCCTCCTACTCCCTGACCGAGCGCACGCACCGCCTGGGCGGCACCTCGGGCCTGGTGCTGGCGCAGAACCAGACCACGGTGGACAGCGCACGCGCCGACGTCGCCGCCTTCACCAGCCAGGTGGCGCGCGACCGCAACGCGCTGCAGCTGCTGGTGGGCTCGCCCGTTTCCGCCGCCCTGCTGCCCGCCGTGCAGCCGGCACCGCCGGTGCCCGCCGCCGCACAGGTGCCTGACGAACGGCGCAGCGAACGCGTCACGCAGGCCGCCGCGCCCGTCCCCATGCTGCGCGAGAGCGCTTTGCAGTTGCTGGCCGTGCCCGCGCAGATCCCTTCGAGCGTGCTGCTCACGCGCCCCGACGTGATGGCCGCCGAGCGCAGCCTGCAGGCCACCTACGCCAACATCGGCGCCGCGCGCGCCGCCTTCTTCCCCAGCATCTCGCTCACGGCCAGCGTGGGCACGGCGAGCACGGAGCTCTCGGGCCTGTTCGGCAGCGGCAACCTGCTGTGGAGCTTTGTGCCGCAGATCCGCCTGCCTATCTTCGACGGCGGCCGCAACCAGGCCAACCTGGACGTGGCCCAGGCCAACCAGCGCATTGCCCTCACGCAGTACGAGAAGGTCATCCAGACCGCCTTCCGCGAGGCGGCCGATGCCCTGGCAGAACGCGCCACGCTGACGGATCGCATCACCGCCCAGACCTCGCTGCTGGCGGCGACGGAGCGGGTGTATGCCCTGTCCGAAGCCCGCTTCAAGGCCGGCGCGGACAACTACCTCACGGTGCTCGACGCACAGCGCTCGCTGTATGCGGCTCAGCAGACCCTGCTGAGTCTGCAACTGGCCGAGCAGACCAACCGCATCACCTTGTACAAGGTGCTCGGCGGGGGTTGAAGCCCTCGCCGGTCATTGTCTTCAGACGGGAGAAACCGGCGCCTCGCCCGCGAGGTGGCGGCGCGCGTTCTCGACGAAACGC
>JAZKEE010000011.1:0-16972 GCA_040387235.1 Pseudomonadota bacterium | reverse complement strand
AGGTCTTGCCGACTTCGCCGTAGCCGATCAGGCCGATGTGCTGCAGGTCCATGGTGCTCCTTGGGTGGCGGGATCTCAGGCTACCGGGCCACGCCCAGCAGCCGGTCGAGCAGCTCGGGCTGCGCGCGCAGATCCGCAGCGGTGCCGGTGTGCACCACCGTGCCCCGGTCCAGCACCGCGGCGTGGTCCGAGATCGCCAGGATGGCCTGCGGGTGCTGCTCGACGATGATGGCCGAGAGCCCCTCTTCGCGCGTGATGCGGCGAATGGCGCGCAGCAACTCCTCGACGATGATGGGGGCCAGGCCCTCCAGCGGCTCGTCGAGCAGCAGCAGGCGCGGGTTGAGCACCAGCGCGCGGCCCACAGCCAGCATCTGCTGCTCGCCACCCGACAGCTGCGTGCCCAGGTTGGTCTTGCGCTCGGCCAGCCGCGGGAACATGGCGTAGACCTTGTCGGGCGTCCAGGGGGCTGCCGCGGCGCCCTTGCGGCCGGGCCGCGCCACGGCGGTCAGGTTCTCGTGCACCGTGAGCGACTTGAAGATGTTGCGCTCCTGCGGCACCCAGCCGATGCCGGCGGCTGCGCGTTCGTGCGACGGCAGGCGATGCAGTTGCACGGAGCCCAGAGCCACCGTGCCCGCATGCTGGCGCGTGGCGCCGGCCAGGGTGTTGATCAGCGTGGTCTTGCCGGTGCCATTGCGGCCCAGCAGGGCCAGCGTCTCGCCCTCGGCCAGCGCCAGGGATACACCCTGCAGCACCACCGCCTCTCCATAGCCCGCGCTCAGTCCTTCAATGCGCAAAAGCTCAGACATGCGCATCCTCCCCATGGCCCAGGTACACCGCCTTGACCTGCGGGTCGTTGGCGATGGTGTCGGGGTCACCCTCGGTGAGCACGGTGCCATTGACCAGCACCGTCATGCGGTTGGCAAAGCTGAAAACCAGGTCCATATCGTGTTCGATCAAGAGCACCGAGACTTCGGCGGGCAGGGCGGCCACGGTCTGCAGCAGCTCTTCGCGCTCACCGGCAGGCACGCCGGCCACGGGCTCGTCGAGCAGCAGCACCCGCGGCTCGCAGGCCAGGGCGATGGCGATCTCCAGCAGGCGGCGCTTGCCATAGGCCAGCACGCGCGTCGGCTCGGCCATCACGGCCGTGAGGTGGAACTGCTCGAGCAGTTGCTCGCAGCGCTCGTTCACGGCGCTGCGTGCACCGAGCTTTTGCCACCACTTGCCGCCCAGGCCCTGCTTTTGCGAAACGGTGAGCGCCAGCGTCTCCAGCGGCGTGAGCGAGTCGAACAGCTGGTTGATCTGGAAGGTGCGCACCATGCCTCGCTGCACACGCTGGTGCGGCGCCAGGCGCGTGATGTCCTGGCCTTCGAGAACGATGGAACCCTCGGTGGGCTCCAGCACGCCGGTCAGCAGGTTGATCAGCGTGGTCTTGCCGGCACCGTTGGGGCCGATCAGCGCATGGCGCGCGCCCTGGCGCAGGTTCAGCGTGACATTGTTGGTCGCGGTGATGCCGCCGAAGCGCTTGACCAAGCCATGCGCTGCCAGCACCACCGGTGCGTCGTTGACGGTGGTGGTGTTCATGCCTTGCGCCCCCCGAACCAGGTCCAGGGACGGATCAGGCGCTCGCGCCCCACCAGCACCAGCACCACCAGGAACAGGCCGATCCAGAACGTCCAGTACTGCGGCGTCACGGCCGAGATCACGTCCTGCAGCAGCTTGAAGCCGATGGCACCGACAACACCCCCATAGAGCCAGCCCACGCCACCGATCACCAGGATCAGCATCACGTCGGCCGAGCGGTGGAACTCGAACAGGTCCAGCGAGGCAAAGCCCGTGGTCTGCGTGAGCAGGGCGCCCGCCGCCCCCGCGAGCGCGGCCGCCAGCGTGTAGACCTGCGCCAGCTTGGCCGTCACCGGGATGCCGATGGCCATGGCACGCAGCCGGTTGTCGCGGATGGCCTTGAGCGTGGCGCCGAAGGGCGACTGCACGACGCGCCGGGCCAGCAGGAAGCACACCAGCAGCACGCTCAGCGAGTACCAGGCTGCCGTGCGCCCGAACAGGTCGAACTCGAACTTGCCGAGCACCGGGCCCATGACCACGCCCTGCAGGCCATCGGCGCCGCCGGTGAGCCAGTCAAGCTTGTTGGCCAGCTCCAGCATGATGAGGCCTACGCCCAGCGTGACCATGAGGCGCGTGAGGTCGGTGCCGCGCATGACGGTGAACGAGGCCACCGCGCCCAGCACGGTGGATGCGGCAATCGCCACGGCCATGCCCACCAGCGGGTCGGGCATGACGTGCTTGGCGAAGAGGGCGGCCGCATAGCCGCCCATGCCGAAAAAGGCCGCGTGTCCCAGAGAGACGATGCCGGTGTAGCCCAGGATCAGGTCCAGCGAAATCGCGAACAGCGCCACGATGGCGATCTCATTGATGATCAGTGCATGGCTGGGCAGGGCTGCCGGCGCGGCAAAGGCCAGCAGCCACAGCACGGGCTCCCAGGGCCGCATGCGGCGGCTGTGCAGCAGCACATTGCGGGTGGCGTCCATGCTATTTGCCCCCCTTGCGCACGAAGAGGCCCTGGGGCCGCCAGATCAGGATCAGGATCATGAGGCTGTAGACGATGAACGCTCCGAGCTTGGGGATGTAGTACTTGCCCGCCACGTCGGCAATGCCGAGCAGCAGCGCGGCCAGCAGCGGCCCGGTGATGGAGGAGGTGCCGCCCACGGCCACCACGATCAGGAAATAGATCATGAACTTGAGCGGAAAACTCGGATCGAGCCCCAGCACCTCGGCCCCGAGTGCGCCGCCCAGGCCCGCCAGGCCCGAGCCGAACGCGAAGGTGGACAGGAACACGATGTTCACGTTGATGCCCATGCCGGCGGCCACGCGCTGGTCGTCCACCGAGGCGCGCAGCCGGCTGCCGAAGCGCGTGCGTGTGAGCACGTACTGCAGGCCCACGGTGAGCGCCGCGCACACCGCGATGATGAACAGGCGGTAGTGCCCCATGCCCAGCATGAAGGCACCGCTGCCCAGTTCGGTGCGGCCCTTGAGCCAGGCCGGCAGCTGGATGATCTGGCCCGTGGAGCCCACGAAGTAGTCCACCGTGGCCACGGCCATGAACACCAGGCCGATGGAGAACAGCACCTGGTCCAGATGGGCCTTGTGGTAGAGCGGCCGGTACAGCGTGCGCTCCAGCACCGCCCCGAGCAGCGCCGTGCCGATGAAGGCCAGCGGCAGGCACACCAGGAAGGGCACGTTCAGCCGCTGCATGAGCAGCACGGTGATGTAGCCGCCCGCCATGGCAAAAGCCCCGTGCGCGAGGTTGATGAAATTCATCAACCCCATGGTCACGGCCAGCCCCACCGCCAGGATGAACAGCAGCATGCCGTAGGCAACGCCGTCGAAAAGAATGGTCAGCATGCAATCACTTCAATAGAAACACGCACGGGCACGGTGCCGGCCGCTGGCTCAAGGAACACCCCTATCGATACTGGCGCACCCCAGGCCAGTGCCACCGTGGAACTGGCTTTGCCAGTCCACGGGGGGAGTACCCTTTGGAGGAAGGCGCGCAGCGACTCAGGGGGCGGCCTGTCCCGGGGTTACTTGGTCTTGCCGGGATCCTTGACGTCCTTGATCACGTCGAACTCCACGTTGTAGAGCTGGCCGTTGACGCGCTCCACCTTGCGCAGGTACACGTTCTGCACGATGTCGCGGGTCTGCGCGTCGATGAACACCGGGCCGCGCGGGCTCTCGAAGACCTGGCCCTTCATGGCGGCCAGCAGCGCGTCGCCGCCGCCTGCGCCCTTGGTGGTCTTGAGCGCTTCGTAGATCACGCGCATGCCGTCGTAGCCACCCACGGCCATGAAGTTGGGGCGCAGGCCCTTGTTGGCCTTCTCGAAGGCCTCGACGAACTTCTTGTTCAGCGGCGAGGGGTGCGCGGCCGAGTAATGGTGCGAGGTGACCACCCCCAGGGCGCCGTCGCCCATGTCGTTGAGCTGGTCGTCATCGGTCACGTCGCCGGTGGCGATGAGCTTGATGCCGGCCTTGTCCATGCCGCGCTCCAGGAACTGCTTCATCACCGCAGCGCCTGCGCCCGAAGGCACGAAGACGAACAGCGCATCGGGCTTCGCATCGCGCACCTTCTGCAGGAAGGGGGCGAAGTCGGGGTTGCGCAGCGGCACGCGCAGTGCCTCGGTGACCTGGCCGCCGTTGAAGGACAGGCGCTGGTTGAAGAACTTCTCGGCATCGATGCCGGGGCCGTAGTCGCTCACCAGCGTCACGACCTTCTTGATGCCGTTCTTGGGTGCCCAGTCGGCCAGGGCCACCGACACCTGGGGCAAGGTGAAGCTGGTGCGCACCACGTAGGGCGACGCCTCGGTGATGCTGGACGTGGCGGCAGCCATCACCACCAGCGGGGTCTTGGCCTGCGTGGCCAGCGGCGCCGTGGCCATGGCCGAAGGCGTGATGCCCATGCCGGCAAGCACGTTGACCTTGTCGTTCACCACCAGCTCCTGGGCCAGGCGGCGCGTCACGTCGGGCAGGCTGGTGTCGTCCTTGACGATGAGCTGCACCTTCTTGCCACCGACCGTGTCGCCGTTCTGCGCCATGTACAGGCGCGCGGCGGCCTCGATCTGGCGCCCGGTGGTCGCCTGCTGCCCGGTCATGGGCAGGATCAGGCCGATCTTGAAGACGTTGTCCTGGGCCATGGCCGGCAGCCCGGCCAGGGTCATCAGGGCTGCCGCAGCGGCCGAGGCGCGCAGAAGGTGGCGTTTGTGCATGGTGCTTAGTCTCCTGTGGAATGTCGTTGTATACAGCGTTGGCTGGGCGGAGTCTCTGCCCGCATCCGCCATTGCACAAGCGGGATTTCGGACTTTTAGATATCGCCGATTGTGATAACTTGCAACAGTTATAGGTCAGGCGCTCTCCCTGATGAGTTGCACCCCGGGTAAACCCTGACCTTGTGATGCCTGCACGGCCGCGAGCAGGTTGCGCCGTGTGATGCGTGAGTGCTCACGCATGATGGCCTCGGCCCGCGCACCCTCCCGCCGCTCGATGGCATCGAGCACCTGGCGGTGCTGGTCCTGCGCCACCACCAGCATGTCGCGCGCGGCGGGCGAATGCGTCTGCACCACCACGAAGGCCGAGGGCGAGGCGAACGGCAGGCCCTTGACCCGGTCGAGTTCGCGCACGATGACGTCGCTGCCCACCATGCGGCTGAGCAGGTGGTGAAAGCGCGCATTGAGCGCCACATAGGCCGAAAAGCCTTCGTCGTCGAGCGAGCGCGGCGCCAGCACGGCGTCGATCTCGTCCAGGCACTGCACGGTCTCGGCCATCACGCCCGCCTCCACCCCGCGCTCGGCCGCCAGCCGCGCCGCCAGACCTTCCATGGTGCCGCGCAGTTCGATGGCATCGGCCACGTCGGTTTCCGAAAAGGTGCGCACCGCATAGCCGCCGCCCGGCAGGCGGTACAGCAGCCCCTCCTGCTCGAGCCGCATCAGCGCGGCCCGGATGGGGGTGCGCGAAACCCCGAGCATCTCCACCAGCGGCAACTCGGCAATGCGCGCACCCCCGGCGAGCTCGCCGGCCAGGATCATCTCGCGCAGCCGCAACTGGGCCTTGACCGACTGCGAGGCGCCGGCTTCGGCCGCTTCGCCAAGGGCAGCAAGGGCCTCGGGTTCGGGATGGTTCATGGTCGGTGCGGAGTGGGAGTTCTGGCGTAAGGCCGAATGTATACAGAAACCCGGAAAACCTCCATCACACTTTGGCTTCTGCCTATACAAAACAACATCTTATGGGATATGCCAGTGCGCGATAACTGATTTATGGCTTTTTTATGTATACAGAAACCGGGCTTTTTCGCACAATCCGTTCACGAATACAGCGATCCGCAGGCTGCCTGTATACCGAGCCCGCGGCGCGACACATCCTTCCCCCACGGAGAGAGACAAGCACCATGTTCCCCAAGAATGCCTGGTACGTCGCCTGCACCCCCGACGAGATTGCCGACAAGCCCCTGGGCCGCACCATCTGCGGCGAGAAGATGGTCTTCTACCGCCCGGCACCCGACCAGGTTGCCGCGCTCGACGACTTCTGCCCCCACCGTGGCGCGCCCCTGTCGCTGGGCACGGTCTGCGATGGCCAATTGATGTGTGGCTACCACGGCCTGCGCGTGGGCTGCGACGGCAAGGCCGTTTCGATGCCGGGCCAGCGCGTGCAGGGCTTTCCACGCACGCGCAGCTTTCCAGTCGTCGAGCGCTACGGCTTCATCTGGGTCTGGCCCGGCGATGCCGCGCAGGCCGACCCCGCCACCATCCACCACCTGGAGTGGGCCGAGAACCCCGAATGGGCCTACGGCGGCGGGCTGTACCACATCGCCTGCGACTACCGGCTGATGGTCGACAACCTGATGGACCTGACGCACGAGACCTACGTGCACTCCAACAGCATCGGGCAAAAGGAGATCGACGAGGTGCCGTGCAAGACCCGCGTCGAAGGCGACGAGGTCATCACCAGCCGCTTCATGGAAGGCATCCAGGCCCCCCCGTTCTGGCAGATGGCCCTGCGCATGAACGGCCTGCCCGACGACCTGCCCGTGGACCGCTGGCAGATCTGCCACTTCACTCCGCCGAGCCACGTGCTGATCGAGGTGGGCGTGGCGCTCGCCGGCCATGGCGGCTACGAGGCACCGGCCGACAAGAAGGCATCGAGCATCGTCGTTGACTTCATCACGCCCGAGACCGAGACCTCGATCCACTACTTCTGGGGCATGGCGCGCCACTTCAAGCCCGACGACCCCGCACTCACGGACCAGATCCGCGAAGGCCAGGGCAAGATCTTTTCCGAGGACCGCGAGATGCTGGAGCTGCAGCAGCTGAACCTGCTGCGCCACCCCGAGCGCAAGCTGCTGATGCTCAACATCGACGCAGGCGGCGTGCAATCGCGCAAGGTGATCGACCGCACCCTGGCGGCGGAGCAGGCGGCATGACGACCGCACAGGAAACGCTGCAGGTGCGCGTGGTACGCAAGCAGGCCGAGGCCGAGGGCATCGCCAGCTTCGAACTGGCCCGCACCGATGGTGCGCCGCTGCCCGCCTTCAGCGCCGGCTCGCACATCGACGTTCACGTGCCGGGCGGGATCACGCGCCAGTACTCGCTGTGCAATAGCGCCGGCGAACAGCACCGCTACCGCATCGCGGTGCTGCGCGATGAAGCCTCGCGAGGCGGTTCCGCCGGCATGCACGACGCCGTGCACGAGGGCGATGTGCTCACCATCAGCACGCCACGCAACCATTTCGAACTGCACCCCGCCCAGCGCACGCTGCTGCTGGCCGGGGGCATCGGCGTGACGCCGCTGCTGTGCATGGCCGAGCGCCTGGTCCACACGGGCGCCGACTTCACGCTGCACTACTGCACGCGCTCGTTGGCGCGCACCGCGTTCACCGAGGAGATTGCCGCCTCGGACCTGGCGCCCCACGTGCAGGTGCACACCGACGATGGCGGACCCGAGCAGAAGCTCGACCTCATGGCCGTTCTGGCCGACATCGCGCCCGACGCGCGCCTGTACATCTGTGGTCCAGCCGGTTTCATCGACCATGTGGTGAACACCGCGAAGAACCTGGGCTGGCCTGCGGACCGCATCCACCTCGAATACTTCGGTGCGCCCGCGCAGGACACCTCGGGGGACGGCGCATTCGAGGTGCGCATCGCCAGCACCGGCAGTACCTACACGATCCCGGCCAGCATCTCCATCGTGGATGCGCTGCGCCCGCATGGCGTGGACATCATGACCTCGTGCGAACAGGGTGTGTGCGGCACCTGCCTCACGCGCGTGCTCGAAGGCGAGGTGGACCACCGCGACATGTACCTCACCGACGAGGAGAAGGCGTCGAACGAGCAGTGCATGCCCTGCTGCTCACGGGCCAAGGGCAAGCTGCTGGTGCTGGATCTCTAGCCTTCCAGAAAGGAACTACTCCGCTTCAGCGGTGCGGATGGTGTCGCGGCCATGCCGGTCCTTGGCGCGGCCCAGGTCCGTGTCGAGCGCGCGCGCCAGCTTGTCGGTAGCGCCGATGAAGGCGTTGGCCATCTTGTCGGCCTCGTCCGTCACCGTCACCGGCTGGCGGCCGGTCACGCGCGCCTCGATACGGCAGCGCTTGTCCTTGGCCCCCGATTTACCGGCATCGACGTCGGACAGGAACACTTCCAGCCGCGTGACATGGTCCTGGAAACGCGCCAGCCGGGTCTTGGCTTCGTCTGTCACCCATTGGGCCAGGGATTCGCTGCCGTTGATGTGGTCGTCGGTGTTGACTTGTACTTGCATGCTGGGCTCCTTGGGTGGTTGCGAGAGAAAGGCGGCGGTGCTGGACCGCAGCCATGGCCCCATGGTGGCACCAAAGCCGCCACAGCGCGAATCGGCCGGGTAAGAACCTGTTAAACACAGGTTCTTACAACTTGTCCAGCGCGACGGCGGTGGGCCAGGGTGCGCCCGCAGGCAGGGCTGCCGCCTCCGCCACGCGGGCCCGCAGGCGCAGCGCAGCCGGGTCGCCAGGGCAGCGCTGCAGCAGTTGGTCGAGGTGCGCTGCGGCCGTTGCCGCATCGCCCACCTGGAAGGCGTCCAGGGCCGCCGCTGACAGCGCGCAGGCCTCGCTGTCGGCGCAGAGCGTGAAGACGCGCACGGGTTCGGCCCGGCCCTTGACGATGACCTCATCCAGCACGCGCACCGGCAGGAAGGCCGGCAGTTGCCGCGCCGTGGCCCCGGACAACAAGATGCCCGTGCCGAAGGCCTTGTTCGCCCCCTCCAGGCGCGCAGCAAGGTTCACCGCATCGCCGATCACCGTGTACGAAAAGCGCTGCTGCGAGCCCACGTTGCCCACCACCACCCGGCCGGTGTGCAGGCCGATGCGCATCTGCAGCGGCGGCAGGCCGCGCGCGCGCAAAGCGGCCACAAGCGGTTCCATGGCCTGCTGCATGTCCAGCGCTGCGTGCACCGCATGCTCGGCATGCTGTGCATCGTCGAGCGGTGCCCCCCAGAAAGCCATTACGGCGTCGCCGATGAACTTGTCCACCGTGCCACCGCTGGCGTGGATGATCGGCGTCATGGCGTCGAAATAGCCCGTGAGCAGGTCCACCGTCTGCTCGGCACTGAGCCGCTCCGAGAGGGTGGTGAAGTTGGCCAGGTCCGTGAACATGATGGTCACCTCGCGCACCTCGCCGCCCAGGCGCATCAACCCGGGCTCGGCCACCAGGCGCGCGACCACGGCGGGGGGCACGTACTGGGCGAACATGGCGCGGGTCTGCTGCGAGCGCTTGCGCACCGTGGCATAGCCCAGCAAGGCCGTGGCGCTGGCCAGGCCCAGGGTCGACACCATGGGCAGCAGGGGCGGCCACCACAGGTGCAGGAGGGCGAACAGCAGCCACGACGCGAAGGCCATGGCCGCCACCACTGCGGCGGCCAACACCACGGCCCAGCCCAGCGGCAAGCGCCGCCCCGCCCAGGCCATGAGCGGTGCCATCAGCAGCACCAGGGCCAGCGTCCAGTGGCCCGGTACGCTGCGCAGACCATCACCGGCGAGCAGGTTGTCCACCTGCGTGGCCTGGAGCTCCACTCCGGGAAACAGGCGGTCACCGCCCACGGTACCGAAGGGCGAGTTGAACAAGTCGGCGCGCGCATTCTCCAGTTCGGAGGCGCTGCGCGCCGAACGGCCTACCAGCACGATCTTGCCCTTGAAGAAGCCCGCAGGCAGCAGCCCGGGCTCCAGCGCCTGGTAGTAAGACCGGGTATCGAAGGTGCTGCGCGGTCCTCGGTAGGCCAGCCATTCGGCCGGCTGCGGGCCGATGGCCCGCCCGCCGGCCGCACGCTGCGCCAGCCGCATCGCCAGGCTGTCCTCGTCGCCGAAGGCGCGGCGCACCACGAAGTCGTCGTCGGGTTGCACCAGGGCACTGCCGGCCTGGCCGCCCGCGGCGAGCAGGCGCGGCAGCGGCGGCACGTCGGTCCACAGCGTGGCGTTGCCGCTGTCGATCTTCTCGCGCGCCGAGGCCAGCGCCACCGGCGCGGCCTTGGCCACGGCGCGTTCGAGGGCGGCGTCCTCGGCCTCGGTGGTGGGGTCGGCGAACACCACGTCGAAGCCGATGGCTGCGGCGCCATCCGCGTGCACGCGCTCGATCAGTCGCGCGTGCAGGCTGCGGGGAAAGGGCCAGTGCTGCTGCACTGCCTGGAACGTGGGCTCATCGATGGCCAGGATCACCACCGGGTGCTGCACGGCCTGCGGCGCGGTGAGCGCCGTGAGCACATCGAAGGTCTTGAACTCCAGCGCATGCCAGGGGCGGCTGAAGCTGGCGGCCCACACCAGCAGCAGCACCCCCACGCCCGCAGCCCACGCCAGGGCCACGTCGCGCAACCGGTCTTCAGAAGCGGTAGCGCGCATCGATCACGTACCGCACCGACTGGCGGTCGGAGCGGTCTCCGAACAGGTTCAGCACCCCCGCACCCACCACCCAGTGCTTGTCCTGTGTTTCCCAGTAGCCCGCGAGGTCCAGGTTCCAGCCCGCGGGGCGCCGCGTGAGGTTCTGCTTGTCCTCGAAGCGCTCGGACCGGTAGACGGCCCGGGCGCTCAGGTACACGCGCTGTGCGCTGGTCCAGGTAAACCCGATCACGGCGGTGTGGCGCGGTATGTAAGGGATGCGCAGGTCGCGCACCATGCTGTTGCTGGTGGAGTCGAGGTACTGGCTGCTGCTGCGCTGGAAGAGGTACTTGGCGTAGCCCGACCACTGGCGGCTGAACATGCGGTTCACGCCCGCGCCCAGGGCCTGCAGGCTGCCTTCGTCGAAGCCCGGCGTGCCTTCGAGCACGTCGGTGGTCGACAGGTTGACCATCTGCGCGTTGCGCATCTCCTCCAGGAAGGGCATGCTGGGCGTGCGCAGGTCCACGCCGATCACCCCGGGGTTGCGCACACGCAGGTGGTCGGCGCGCAGGCTCGCGAAGGTGCGCTCGTCGACCTCCATCCCCAGCTGAGCGACCGTGCGCCGATGGCGTCCACCGGCCTCCACCAGGCGGTCTTCGACGGGAATGCCGGCAGTCTCGACGCTGGTGAGGGTGGACGCACTCAGCGGCCGCAGCCAATCCTGGTAGGCCATGCGCAGCGTGGTGCCGGCGGCCGGATGGAAGACCAGGCCCACGCGCGGGGTGGCAACCTTCTCGGTGTCCGAGCGGCGGGCCTGGGTCGATTCGCTGACGTCGCGCACCAGCAGGCCCACCGCATTGCCCCCGCGCACCCGGTGGCGGATCTGCTGCAGGCCCAGCGCGCCATCGAGCAGCCAGGCGGGCGTGAGCTGCTGGCTGCCAGCCAGGGTCAGGCCGGTGTAGCGCCGGTCGATCTCGTTGACGCCGTCAAACACCATGATGTCCGGCACCACGCCACTGTCCCTGCGGATCAGGGGGCCGTAGCCGCTGACCTCGCTGGACTGCTTTTCCAGCACGTGTTCCAGCGCCACGCTCAGGCGCTGGCCGGGCTGCGGATCCACGCTGTGGCGCAGCTGCAGCTCGGTGAAGGCCTTGTCGGGCGAGGCCTTGAGGCCCATGAGGGCGGCCAGCGGCTGAAAGAGGAACAGGGTGGGGTAGTTCTCCGAACGCGAGTGCTCCAGGCTGCGCCCCAGCTTGAGCCAGGTCTGCTGCACCGGACTCCAGCGGTAGGACAGCCCCGCCATGCCCAGGCGCACCCGGTTGCTGCCCGCGGTCTGGCGCACTTCCGATCCGTCGCCCCAGAGGTCGAGCTGGTTGCGCCCCTGCAGCGATACATCGAACTGGTTGGCATACACGAACAGGTTCAGGCGCTCGGTGGGCTGCATGCCCAACCCCAGGGTCAGCACATCGGCGCCCACGTCCGCGCCGCCCGTGGCGTCGTGGAACATCGGCACGTTGTACACCCCCACGTCGATCGGAAAGCGCTTGCCGCGGGCGCTCTGCGCCTTGATGAACCAGGACACCGGCACCTGGCTGTTGTCCATGCCGTTGAGCGTGAGCGAAGGCGCGCGCATGCGGTAGAACTCCCGGTCCAGCATCATGCCCACGGCGCCATGGCTGCCCGGCCGCTGCAGCAGCGAGGAATGCAGCTGGCTGGCGCCGAAGGCCATCGGGTCGGTCAGAAAGCCCTGGAACAGGGCAGAGTTCTTGTTGAACTCGCCGCGGTAACGGTCCGCCAGGAACAGGTGGCTGCCGCCCCAGTAGGGAGAGAAGCTCTGCTGCGCCAGCTCCAGTGCCCAGTCCTCCATGCCGAAAAAGGCGAGCGACGCCCCTAGGTTGGCGCTGCCTTTCTGGTCGTTGGCCACCTGGTTGAGCGACTTGAGGTGGGGCATGCGCTGCACGGCCGCGCGCGCAGACTCGACAGCATCCCCGGGCTGGAACAGATCGGTCTGGATCTGCGCCAGCAGCATGTAAGGCAGCGGGTCCTTGTCGTCGAGCAAGCTCGCCTGGCGCAGCGTGGCCAGCGCATCGGGCGTGCGCCCGAGCTGGTAGTAGGCCACTGCCGTCCAGACCTTGGCGCGGGCGTAGCGCGGCTCCATCACGCCCGCGCGCAGGAAGTCGTCGAGCGCAGCCTGCGGCTGCCCCTGCTTGAGGTGCATCAGCCCCTGGCCGGTGAGCGCCACATAGTCGGCGGGGTTGTCGCGCAAGGCGGTCTCGAATGCCAGGCCGGCCTCGGTGAACTGGTTGACGAAAGTCTCGAGCGTGCCCCGTTCGCCCTGGGCCCCAGGCGTTTGCGCATCGAGTGCCAGCGCCTGGCCCAGGGCCTTGCGTGCAGGGCCGGTCTCCTCGCGCTCCACATGGGCGCTGCCCAGGCCCTGCCAGGCCCGGGCGTCTCCGGGCACGCGCACCGTGGCCTCGGTGTAGGCCGCAATGGCCGCCGGCCCGTCACCCTGGCGGCGGGCCAGCTCGGCGCGCACCAGCGCCAGGCCCCCGTCGCCCCGGCCGTCGTTGCCATTGCCGCTGGCGCCCGCCAGCGTGGTCTGTGCTTCATCCACCCGGTCGGTGAGCAGTTGCACGCGTGCCAACTGGGCCACCAGGGCAGGATGGGCAGGCCAATGCTGCGTGAGCGCCGTGCGCAGGGTGTTCACGGCAGCAGGGCCGTCGCCGTCGAGCAGCCGCAGATCAGACTGCATCAGCCATGCGGCCAGCACGGGTGGCCGGCCTATCCCACCCAACTGCTGCGCCAGTTGGGTGCGTGCGGCCTGCAGGTCACCGGCCTGCAGTGCCACGGCGGATTCCATCGCGGCCACCCATGCCGTCGGCACCTGGGCGCGCACCTGGGCCAGGGCCACTGCCGCGGCGGCCGCATCGCGAGCGGCCAGTGCACGCCGTACCGGATCGAGCGCGGGGGGAATGCCCCCATCGGTCGTGCCCTGCGCCGCGAGCGAGGGCAGCGGATCGGCGCGCAGCGCATTCACCCACTGGATGCGGTCGCGCGGCTGGGTGAGCAACATCTTGACGGGCGCCTGGCCCACGTCGGCATAGGCGGCCTCGTTCGCCGCCACCGACACCTGCCCCTGCGCATTGCCGAATTCCACCGTGCCCGAGAGCACGGTGATCAGCGTGCGGCCGTCGCCGCCGACCTCGATGTCCCAGTCCGTGCCGCGGATCGCGGCCGTGGCGGCAGGCGTCTCCAGCGTGAGGCGGCTGCCGTCGGCGCGGCGCGTCTGCGTCCAGGCCCGGCCGGCGCTGAGCATCAGCGTGGTCACCGGTTGCGCGGGCGTGGCCACAGCCTTGACCTGCAGCACCGTGTTCTGGTGCAGGCGCAGTTGGGTATCGTCCGTGAACAGCAGGGCCATGCGCGCTGCCTCGCGCGTGCGCACGAAGTCGCCGGCCGCCAGCGCCTGCGCCTGGCGCGCGGGCTTCCAGTCCTGCATGCTGGCTGCGCGCTGATCGCCCGGCCCCTGCAGGCCCACGATCTCTGCCGCTGCGCCCGGGGGCACGGCGGCATGGCTCGGAAGCCAGGCCAGGGCCAGAAACGCGGCCAGCTTGGAAAGTTGCATCGAGGGGTGGCGCATGGAGGTGCCTTGGTATGGACGGCTGGCTCTTGTGGGGGTGGGGACGGGATACGGCAAGCGCGCAAGGAGACTGGCAGACCCGGTCACACCCGGTTACCGAAATTATCGGGAACGAGGGCTGACCGGAGAACAGCGCGCAGCACCGGCAAGCCGCCATTTCATGAAGAAAGCCACATTTCATAGCACTGCGTGGCGCAGGCACAGGCGCGCACGGCCCTTTCCTACAGACGGCACCGGGACCGGGTGCTACAACGTAACTACCTATTGCCTTGCATGCGCAGCCACTCGTGCACATGCCTATGGAGCTCCCACCCATGCCCGCCGCCCCCCGCCTCAAGATCGGCCTGTCCGCCTGTTTCCAGCATGCCGACCCCACCCGCTCCCTGTTCACCAACAAGACATTGCAGTATGTGGAGCAGTCCATCGCACACTGGCTCATGTCCGCCGGGGCCATGGTGGTGATGGTGCCCTGCCCCACAGGTGAAACCGCACGCGGCGACGTCACCCTGGCCCACTATGCCGATTGGCTCGATGGGGTGGTGATGCACGGCGGCGCGGACGTCTGGCCGGGCAACTACGGCGAAGAACCCCTGCGCGAAGAATGGGTCGGCGACCGCGTGCGCGACCTGTACGACCTGGCCGTAGTCAAGGCTTTCGCCGAGGTGCGCAAGCCCATCTTCGGCGTCTGCCGGGGCCTGCAGTTGATCAACGTGGCCTTCGGCGGTGCGCTGTACCAGGACATCGAGTTCCAACACCCCGGCGCGCAGCAGCACCGCAACGCCACCACCTACGACCAGCATTTTCATGACATCGAGATCGTGGCCGGCTCACGCCTTGCCCAGTTGTACCCCGACACCCCCCGCGCACGGGTCAACAGCATCCACCACCAGGGTATCAAGCGGGTGGCACCGGACTTCGAGGTGGAGGCCCTGAGCGAGCCCGATGGCGTGCCGGAAGCGATTCGTCTCAAGCCCGCCCCAGGGCGTGGCTACATCGCTGCCACGCAATGGCACCCTGAGTTCCACAAGGTGGGCTCCGACACGCTGGACGACACCGCCATCCTCGAGGATTTTCTCGCCGCATGCACCAAGGCCAAGGCGCAAGCCCCATTGGAGCACCATGCTTCGCCCTTGCGTGACCGCGCCACCCGCCTGCTGCGGCGGGCGTTGCGCAAGGACCGGCAGAAGGCCGGGGAGTAACGCCCGCGGGGCTGCGCCTTGCACGCACGGTGGGTCAGCACAGGTGGTCGCGACAGCAACACCGTCCAATCGGCACTACCAAAAACAGCCAAAGCGCCTAATTTTCCTCAATGGGCGAGGTTTGCGAAACGCCTGCATCTTTTGCCCCAACCCAACATCCTGGATACTTGGTGCTTGTTGAGCCCTTATCCAGCGAGAAGCGAGCACGCACCATGAGTATCTTTGACCGCCTTCTGGGCGGCATGCGCAAGACAACGGACCGTCCAGACGCCCCCCCCGCACGTGCCGCAGACCCCCTGGAACGGCGCAAGCAAAGGCGTGTCAATGCGCGAAAAGGCACCAGGGTGCTGATCATCGACGACTCGCCGACCGTTGTCGCCGTTCTGCGCAAGACGCTGGTCTCCGCAGGCTATGAAACGCGCGAGGCGCTGGATGCAGAGAAGGGCCTGGCCCTTATCGCCGAGGATCCGCCCGACCTGGTCTTTCTGGACATCATCCTGCCGGGCATGAACGGGTTCAATGCGCTGCGCACCATCCGCAGGCTGCCCGCCTCTCAGCACATCCCGGTGATCATGATCAGCGGCAACGAGCATGCCACCGAGCAGTTCTATGCCAATCGAATCGGCGCAGACGATTTCATGAAGAAGCCGTTCTCGCGCCATGAGATTTTCGCCCGCATCGAAGCCCTGCTCGACGGGCAGCTCATTCCCCGGCGCAGCGGTGCCGCGCCGGGCGGCGTCGCCGCAGACATGCCAACGGCCCCTTTCTGATCCCGCAGCGGCCCTGAGCGACCCCGCTCTACTCCGACGGTCAGAACAGCCGCCACAGCCGACCAATCACCCCAGGCTGATCACGGCCCCCAGATCACATTCGTCGCCTCTGGAGGAGCAGCAGCGCGCGTGCCTGCGAAGTACCTTCGCTCCCACCTGGGTAAAAAAAACTGGACGTTCGCCCAACAACGGTGCAAGGTGCTCTCGTAGCTTCGGCAGAGGGGCCCCGTTCACCGCGGCCTCCTCTGCTTTTCTTCCGGCTTTGAGAGGAGGACACCATGCGAGCAAACGCGCGAAAGCGACCAAGGCAACCCACCATGGAGGACCCGCGTCAACCCCGTGCCAGTGGGCCGACATCCCATCGAAAGCGGTACGCAGCGGCACTGGTCCTGGCGGCCGGCATGTTGGCATGGCCCACGATGGCAGGCACGCTCACCGGCACACTGCAATCGCAGATCCAGCTCACGGCGGGCTGCGTGATTGCTGGAAGCTCGGGCAACGCCACGGGCGTGAACTTCGGTACGCTGGACTTCGGCACGCGCCCCAGCACCTTCACGGGCATCGTCAACGCCACGGCGGCCGGCGGCGAGGGCGTGTCCGGGCCCACGCAGATCGTCTGCTCACCCGACGTGCTGGGCATCGCCATCCAGGTGGGCCCGGGATCCTATGCCGGCCAGGGTGGCGCCATTGGCGCTGGCAATCGGGCCATGCGCAACGGCAACACGGCGGCGTACATTCCCTATGACGTGTTCCGCGATCCCTCGCACAGCCAGGCCTATCCGACGGGTGCCCCGGTGACGGGCATTACGGTGCCGGCCAACGGCGTGGCGTTTGCACTGCCCATCTATGGCCAGATCAACAAGTCAGACCCCTCGGCGCTGCCTGCGGGCATGTACACGGATACGCTGCAGATCACGCTGACCTACTGATCTCCGGGCGCCGGACCACCGGCCGCAACCACCAGGAGACAGAG
>JAZKEE010000010.1:0-25399 GCA_040387235.1 Pseudomonadota bacterium | reverse complement strand
CCATCCTGGAGGCCTACAAGGCCAAGACCGTGATCGTGAACAAGCGCTCCATGGCCGCGGGCTATGCCGGCCTGGACAACGAGCTGTTCTACATGGACAAGACCATGATGGTCTTCGGCGATGCCAAGAAAGTCGTCGAGGACATCGGCAAGGCCATCGAGTAACCGTTTTCCTGGGCACCGGCCTGCCGCTCCCTGCGGCGAAAGGCCCTGCGCCTAGGGAAACTACACACCCACGGAGCCACCAGCGGCAGGGACAATGCCGGGGTTCCATTGCAACGAGTAGTTTGGAGAGACACGCATCATGACCGACCGCCCCTGGCTGGCCGCCTATCCGCAAGGCGTCCCCGCAGATATCGAACCCTCGCAGTACCCCTCGCTCGTCGCGCTGATGGACGAGGCGTTCAGCAAGTACGCCAGCCGCGTGGCCTACAGCTTCATGGGCAAGGACGTGAGCTATGCCCAGACCGATTCGCTGAGCAGCGCCTTTGCGGCCTACCTGCAGGGCCTGGGCCTGGTCAAGGGTGACCGCGTCGCCATCATGATGCCCAACGTGCCGCAGTACCCCGTGGCGGTGGCAGGCATCCTGCGCGCCGGCTTCGTGGTGGTCAACGTGAACCCGCTGTACACCCCGCGCGAGCTCGAGCACCAGCTCAAGGACTCGGGGGCCAAGGCCATCGTCATCATCGAGAACTTCGCTACCACGCTGCAGCAGTGCATCGCCAACACGCCCGTCAAGCACGTGGTGCTGGCGGCCATGGGCGACCAGCTGGGCCTGCTCAAGGGCACGCTGGTGAATTACGTGGTGCGCAACGTCAAGAAAATGGTGCCCGCCTATGACCTGCCCGGTGCCGTGCGCTTCAATGACGCGGTGGCACGCGGCACGCGCGGCAGCTTCAAGAAGCCCGACATCCGCCCCGACGACATCGCCCTGCTGCAGTACACGGGCGGTACCACCGGCGTGAGCAAGGGCGCCGTGCTGCTGCACCGCAACGTGATTGCCAACGTGCTGCAATCCGAGGCCTGGAACGCCCCCGTGATGGCCAAGGTGCCCTCGGGCGAGCAGCCCACCAGCGTCTGCGCGCTGCCGCTGTACCACATCTTCGCGTTCACCGTGAACATGATGCTGTCCATGCGCACGGGCGGCAAGACCATCCTGATCCCGAATCCGCGCGACCTCAAGGCCGTGCTGCAGGAGCTGTCCAAGCACACCTTCCACAGCTTCCCGGCCGTGAACACGCTGTTCAATGGCCTGGCCAACCACCCCGACTTCAATACCGTCAACTGGAAGAACCTCAAGGTGTCGGTGGGCGGCGGCATGGCCGTGCAAGGCGCCGTGGCCAAGCTGTGGCTGGAGAAGACCGGCTGCCCCATCTGCGAAGGCTATGGCCTGTCGGAAACCAGCCCTTCGGCCAGCTGCAACCCCGTGACGGCCACGGACTACACCGGCACCATCGGCGTGCCGATCCCTGGCACGACGATGAAGCTGCTGGACGACGAAGGCAACGAAGTCACCACCCTGGGCCAGCCCGGCGAAATCGCCATCAAGGGCCCGCAGGTCATGGCCGGCTACTGGCAGCGCCCCGATGAGACCGCCAAGGTCATGACCGACGACGGCTACTTCAAGTCCGGCGACATCGGGATCATGGACGAGCGCGGCTACTTCAAGATCGTGGACCGCAAGAAGGACATGGTGCTGGTCAGCGGCTTCAACGTCTACCCCAACGAGGTCGAGGAAGTGGTCGCCAACTGCCCTGGCGTGCTCGAATGCGCCGTGGTCGGCGTGCCCGACGAGAAGACCGGCGAGGCCGTCAAGCTGGTCATCGTGAAGAAGGACCCGGCCCTTACCGAGGCCCAGGTCAAGGAGTACTGCAAGGCCAACCTCACGGGCTACAAGCAGCCACGCGTGATCGAGTTCCGCGCCGATCTGCCCAAGACCCCGGTGGGCAAGATCCTGCGCCGCGAGCTGCGCGACAAGAAATAGAAGGTAACCACCTTCGGGCGCCGCGATCCGGTGCCTGGAGCGAATGGTTGCAAGAGGGCCTCCGGCTGGAATAATCGCAGACCTGCGTACCCGGCCCCAGGCCTTTTTCTTTGTGCCCGAAGTTCCATGACCACTGCCATCCTCAGCGCCCTGCCCGAAGAGCAGGCCAGCCTTGTAGCCCGGCTCGAGCGCGCTCAGCGCCTGACGCATGCCGGGCGCTCCTTCTGGAAGGGCGAGCTGTGCGACCGACCTGTGGTGCTCGCGCTCTCAGGCATCGGAAAGGTGGCGGCCGCGACCACTGCCACCGCGCTCGCCGAGCATTTTGGCGTGGCGCGCATCATCTTCACCGGCGTGGCCGGTGGCCTGGGCGAAGGGGTGAACGTGGGTGACGTGGTGGTGGCCCGCTCCTTCCTGCAGCACGACATGGACGCCTCGCCCCTGTTCCCGCGCTGGGAACTGCCCGGCTACGCACGCACGCAGCTGGGCTGTGATGCCCATCTGGCCACCCTGCTCCTCGATGCCGCCCGCAACTGCCTGTCCGGTGCCGGCCGCCTGCCGGAGCTCGGCGATGGCGTGCACCGCGTGCACCACGGCCTGGTCGCCAGTGGCGACCGCTTCGTCTCCAGCGCCCAGGAAGCCCGGCAACTGCGTGAAGGCCTGCACCAGGCGGGCCACGACGTCCTCGCCGTCGAAATGGAAGGCGCCGCCGTGGCCCAGGTCTGCCTGGACTACGCCCTCCCCTTCGCCGCCATCCGCACCATCTCCGACCGCGCCGACGACACCGCCCACGTCGACTTCGCCCATTTCGTCCAGACCGTCGCCAGCCGCTATGCCGAGCACATGGTGCACGTGCTCATGCAAACGCTGTAAGAGGATTTCGGCTTGACTGGCACGAAGGCGCGCAGCGCCTGAGGTGCGAACCGCAAGCCGCAGATGCTGGCACACCCTACATCAGTGGCCACCGTGGATCCGGCTTTGCCAGTCCAGGGGGGGCGCCCCCGTGGAAGGCGCGCAGCGCCACAGGGGTGTCTCACCTGGCGCCAACTCCGACGAGAACGCCGCGATTCCGAAGCACGAAGGCGCGAAGCGCCAGAAGTGCAACTACCAGCGCCACCGTGGATCCGGCTTTGCCGGTCCAGGGGTGGCGTCCCCCCTCGGGGGGGAAGGCGCGCAGCGCCACAAGGGGGCTACTTCAACCAGCCGCGCCTGCGGAAATACCACATGGGCACCACCGCGCTCGCCACCATCAGCGCGATGCCATAGGCATAGCCATAGGCCCATTTGAGTTCGGGCATGAATTCGAAGTTCATGCCATACACGCTGGCGATCAGCGTGGGTGGCAGCAGCGCCACGCTGGCCACCGAGAAGATCTTGATGATCTTGTTCTGGTTGATGTTGATGAAACCGACCGTGGCGTCCATCAGGAAGTTGATCTTGTCGAACAGGAAGGCCGTGTGGTTGTCCAGCGACTCGATGTCGCGCAGGATCTGGCGCGCCTCCTCGAACTGGTCGGCGTTGAGCATGCGGCTGCGCATCATGAAGCTCACCGCGCGGCGCGTGTCCATCACGTTGCGGCGGATGCGGCCGTTCAAGTCTTCCTGCCGCGCGATGGCGGCCAGCACCTCGCCGGCGCGGGTGTCGGTCACGTCGCCGGCCAGCACCTGCTTGCTCACCGCCTCGAGCTCGTCGTAGATGTTCTCCAGCGTATCGGCCGAGTACTCGGCGTCTGCATCGAACAGCTTGAGCAGCACTTCCTTGGCGTCCTCGATGAGGCCTGGCGCGCGGCGTGCGCGCATGCGCAGCAGGCGGAAAACGGGCACGTCCTCGTCGTGGATGGAGAACAGCACCCCCCGGCTCTTGAGGTTGGCGTTGTGCTGGTTGAGGATGAAGGCCACCCGCACCGAGCGCGGGTTCTCGTCATCGTCGATCAGAAAGTCGCTGCGGATGTGCAGCTCGCCGTTGTCTTCCTCGTAGAAGCGGGCGGATTCCTCGATGTCCTCGTCCATCGCATCCTCGGGGATGGACAGGCCGTAGTGCTGCTTGATCCAGCGTTTCTCTTCGAGCGTGGGGGCTTCCAGGTCTACCCAGATCGGCTGGAACCTGGCGAGCTCTTCCAGGGATTCGATTTCTTCCTGGAACAGCCGGCCATTGGCGAGCGTAAAGATGTTGAGCATGGGCTCACTCCCTTGGTAATTGGCGTCTGCGGTGGGGGGTCAGGGGTTGCTTTCAACCCCACGGCAGGCCGGGAGCTGAAAGCTACCAACTCGGGTAGGTTTCCAAGGAGCTTTCTCCGTTAAAAAATGCAAGCGCCGGATTATCGCACCGGGCAGCCGGCGTGTCTGTGACAGAGCCGCCAACCAGCCGGCGTGCGGGCGGGGGGCCGGCTGGCCCCCTGGGTTCAGGTGGCGGCAGACGCCCGCACGATGGCCAGGGCCCGGCAAAGGTCGGCCCAGGCGGCAGCCTTGTTGTCCTGCGAGCGCAACAGGAACGCGGGGTCGTAGGTGACCACGGCCGGGCTGCCCGCCAGGGTGTGCGGTCCTGCGCGCAAGCGGCCCAGGGGCTCGGTACTGGCCAGCGCGGCCCGGGCGGCCACGTGCCCCAGCACCAGCACCATGGCTGGCTGCAGCGTGGCGACGGCCTCGGCCAGTTGCCCGGCCACGTCGGCTTCGCTGCCGTCCTGGCCGCCGGGAGCGGTGCGCTGCAGCGCTGCGAGGAACACCCGCGGGTGGCGGTGCAGCTGCATGGCGCGCAGCATGTTGTCCAGCAGCTTGCCGGTGTCGCCTGACAATGGCTCGGCAGGGTGGGGTCCCTCGGCCACGATAAGCCAGCCGCTGCCAAGGCCCGCTGGCGTGCGCGCCGGGTCTGCCGTGGGGTAGAGCGCCTGGGGCGCATGAAGCGACAGTCCGCTGGCAACCGCAGCCGAGGCCTGGGGCACTGGCGCGGTGGCTGCGGGTGTGCGCTGCGCTGTCGGCGCGGGCGCCTGCGCAGGTGCAGGTGCAGGTGCCTGCACCGGCTGGGCGGCCGCAGGTGCTGGCACCGGCGGGGTGGGGCGTGCTGCCGCGGCCGTCGCACTGTCGTGCGCTGGCGTGGCCCGGGACACCGGGGCTGCTGCAGTGGCGGCCGCGGGTAGGGCCGCAGTGGCCTCGCTGGGGGCCCACACGGTCACCCCCATCTCCTGCAGCATGGCGCGCTGGCGCGCATCGAGTGAAAGGCTCATAGGGGTAGGTAGGTTCTCACAGCGGCAGGCTCATGACCACCGCGTCTTCGCGCAGGCCGTGGTGGGCCGGGTAGTAGCGTTTGCGTTCGCCCACGCGGCGAAAGCCATGGGTCTCATAGATCTGCTGGGCGCGCAGGTTGCTCACGCGCACCTCCAGCCACAGCCACTGGGCGCCCTTGCCGCGCGACCACAGGGCCAGCGCGTCCAGCAGCACGCGGGCCCAGCCCTGGCGCTGGAACTCGGGGGCGACGGTAAGGTTCAGCAGGTGCACCTCGTCCACCCCCATCATGGCCACGAAGTAGCCCAGCAGGCGGTCACCGCCCATCAGCAACTGGCACTCGTAGCGCGAGGCCATGGCATCGATGAAGTTGCCCCGTGTCCAGGGGTGGGTGTAGGCGCGCTGCTCCACCTCCAGCACGGCATCGAGCTGTGACAGCGTGAGGGCTTCCAGGCGCGCCTCGGGCGCATCGGCACTAGGGGTAGGAACGGCGCTCATGGGAATGGACGGTCGGTTCAAGGCGGGTTGGACATGGCCTGGGCGGCGCGCAAGGCCTCCCGTTCGGCGGTGGTTTTCGCCACTTTATCGCGGATATAGCGCGGCAGGGCATCGCTGGCGGCCACGGCGCCGCCGGCAGCCAGCAGGGCCGGCGCCAGGCGCAGCAGCGCCGTGGCCGTGGGCAGGGCCCTCACGTGCGGGGCCGAGGGGCCCAGGCGCTCGCCATAGGGCGCGTGCGCATTGCCGGCCACGCTCCATCCGGCAGGCACGTGAACGGTCTCGGGGGCCCCGAGCCCGAAGTCGGCGTCGGCCAGCCAGCGGTTGTCGGCGGGCAGCCACTCGCAGCGGGCGCTGTAGACCTCGTCCATGCGCGCGTCGAGCACCGCCACCACCTGCGTGCAGCCATGCTGTTGGCGGGCCTCCTCGGCAACGGCCAGCAGCGTGTCCACCGGCAGCACGGGCACGCCCGCACCAGCGCGCGCCCCGAAGGCCAGGCCCTGGGCCACCGCGCACGCCGTGCGCAGGCCGGTAAAGGAGCCCGGCCCCCGGCCGAACACGATGGCGTCCAGCGTGGCGAACGACAGACCGGCCTCGGCCAGCAGGCGGTTGATGGCCGGCAGCAACGTGGCCGAGGCCTGGGCGCCGCCGGGGCCTGTGTGCTCGCGCACCACGTCCCCATGCTGCACGGCAATGGACAAGGTATCGGTGCTGGTATCGAAGGCAAGCAGATTCATGAAAACGGGTGGGGCGTCAAGGACGGCGTCGTGGGGCGGCATCAGGCCGGGGATTTTGCGGGGAGGGGGGCGGTGGCTGGCGTCGGCCCCTTGCGCAGCACGCCCAGCAGGATACCCGTGGTCACGAGGGCCAGGCCCGCGCCCAGGTTCCAGTGCAGGGGCTCACCCAGGAACAGCACCGCGCCGATGGCCGACAGACCGGGCACCAGCGCCGTGATCATGGTGCTGCGCACGGGGCCGTAGTGCTGGATCATGCGCGTGAACGCAATCCCCGAGATGACCACCGAGCCTCCCCCCTGGAACACCAGCTGGAACAGGATCTCGCTCCACGGCGCCTGGGCCAGGTGGCTGGTGACGGTACCCAGGCCCACCAGCACCGCGTACACCGGCGCGTAGACCAGCAGTGCGAAAGCGGTGATGGCAATGGTGGCCTGCACCGCATCCACGGCGAGGCGCCGGGCCTGCACGCTGTAGGCGGCCCAGCTGGCGGCGGCCAGCATGAAGAGAACGTCGCCCTTCCACACATCGCCGCCCGAAAAGCCGGCCAGCAGGCTGCTACCGCCCACCAGCAGGTCGCCGACCACGATCAGCGCCAGGCCCGCGGCACGCAGCGGGGTGATGCGGTCGTTCAGGACGACCACCGCCAGCAAGGCGGTCCACAGCGGCAGGCTGCCGGGCATGAGCACGGCGGCATGGGTGGCTGGCGCGTGGAAAAAGCCGGCATAGGCCAGAACGGCGTAAAGCACCCCGCCGAAGACGCCCAGCAGGACCGTGGTGGACAGCGGCAGCGGCGAGATGCCGGCCAGGCTGGAGGCCGGGGCGCGGGCACCCAGCAGCACCCGGCGACGGCGCACCAGCCACCAGCCCCAGGGCACCAGCACCAGGCTGGCGCCGACGATGCGCAGCAGCGTGATGTCCAGGGGCGTGAGGCTGCGCTGGGCCGAGGCGCGGGCGATCACGATGAAGCTGGTCCAGAGGGTGACGGTCACCAGGGCCGCCAGCAGGCCCATGGCCCGGGGAGAAAAGCGCATACGGGGATTATCGGCGGGCCGGGCAGACCGTGCCGGTGGTGGGCGATAGACTCCCCGTCCATGTTGTCCGTACGCCCGCTGAGCTGTCTGCCCCTGCCATCCTTCGCGCCACCGTGGCGCCTTGCCGCCCCGCTGGCCGTGCTGTGGGGCCTGGCGCTTCCCGGTGCCCATGCCCAGGCGCCTGCCCCATCGCCGCTGCCGCCCGAGGTGGAGGCCGCCCTGTCCCGCGCACGTTTGCCGCGCGAGGCGCTCTCGGTGCTGGTGGTGGATGCCCATGGCGGCCCGCGCCAGGCTGCGCGCCTGGCGCACCGCGCCCAGGTGCCCATGAACCCGGCGTCGGTGATGAAGCTGGTCACGACCTATGCGGCGCTCGACCAACTCGGCCCGGCCTATGCCTGGAACACGCCCGTCTACGTGCAGGGCTCGGTGCAGGACGGCAGCCTGCGTGGCAACGTCTACATCCAGGGCCAGGGCGATCCCAAACTCGTGATGGAGCGCCTGTGGCTGTTGCTGCGGCGCCTGCAGGGCCAGGGCATCCAGGTGATCGTGGGCGACATCGTGCTCGACCGCACGGCCTTCGACGTGCCCGAGCAGGACCCCGGCAGCTTCGACAACGAACCCCTGCGGCCCTACAACGCCTCGCCCGACGCGCTGCTGGTGAACTACAAGTCGCAGGTGATGACCTTCGTGCCGGACGCGGCTGCCGGACTGGCGCGCGTCCAGTACGACCCCCCGATGGCCGGGGTGCAGCGCCAGGCCTCGGTGGCGCTGGCCGCGCCCGGAACGGATTGCGGCGACTGGCGCGGTGCCCTGAAGGCGGAACTGACCGACCCCGCGCGCATTGCCTTCCAGGGCGTGTTCCCGGCCAGCTGCGGCGAGCGCGTATGGCCCATCGCCCCGGCGGACCCGCGTGGCTTTGCAGCGCGCGCGGTGGAAGGCATGTGGCGCGAACTGGGCGGCAAGCTCACGGGCAGCGTGCGCGACGGCAAGGTGCCCGCGGGCCTGAAGCCTGCTTTCGTGGGGACCTCGCCCGCACTGGCCGAGGTGGTGCGCGACGTGAACAAGTACAGCAACAACGTCATGGCGCAGCAGGTGTTCCTCACGCTGGCTCTGGGGAACAAGGGGGCTCCTGCGACCTTCGACGGCGCGCGCGATGCGCTGCGCCGCTGGTGGCAGTTGCGCTTTGGTGACACCGACCAACCGTTGGCAGACAACGGCGCGGGCCTCTCCCGCGATGCGCGCATCACGGCCCAGGGCCTGGCGCGCATGCTGCAATCGGCCTGGGCCTCGCCGGTGATGCCCGAGCTGGTGGCCTCCCTGCCCATCGCCGGAGTGGACGGCACTCTGCGCCGCAGCCAGGCCCGGGGTGCGGCCCACCTCAAGACCGGCAGCCTGCGCGACGTGATGGCCGTTGCCGGCTACGTGCACGCGTCCAGCGGCCGGCGCTACGTGCTGGTGGCCATGGTCAACCACGCCAATGCCGGCGCTGCCCGCCCAGTGCTCGATGCGCTGACCGACTGGGCTGCCCGCGACCAGTAGGCGCCTGGGGCAGGCCGGGCGACGATCTGTCGCGCAGGCGTCCGCCGGTCCTCGTAATCCCTAATGGCGGCTCTGGCGCTGGTGCGCGCACGATGCGGCGTTACCATCGACCGACCAAACCACATACCTATAGACCGGAGGATGCGCCCATGAAGTATTTTCGCCTGACCTGTGTCGCCGCGGTAGCGGCACTGCTTGCCGCTTGCGGTGGATCCGATGACCACGGGCGCGGGGACCTGGTGGAGATTCCCACCGTCCTGACCACGCTCACCGCGGACCAGATCGATGCGGGCACCACCTCCAGCGGCCTCAGGGCCATTGCCGGCAAGGCCCGGTGCGACGTGAAGGTGGTGGCGCTCAACTACTACACGGCAGGCGTCAAGGCCGGCGAACTCACCAACGCCTCGGGCGTGATGCTGGTGCCGGCGGGCAGCTGCAGCACGGAGAAGACCGCCCTGCTGGCCTATGCCAAGGGCACCGACGTGCAGAAGCCGCGCACCCTGGCCAATCCGCAGGACAGCGAGACCTTCCTGCTGGCCGCGATGTACGCCTCGCAGGGCTATGCCGTGGTTGCCACCGACTACCTCGGGTTTGCCAAGTCGGGCTACAGCTACCACCCCTACCTGCATGCCGATTCGGAGGCCACCTCGGTGATCGACTCGGTGCGCGCCGCACGCCGGGCCGCCGCCTCGGTGGGGGGCAACCTGTCGGGCCGCGTCCTGTTCACCGGGTACTCGCAGGGCGGGCATGCCTCCATGGCCGCGCACCGCGCCGCCGAGCGTGACTATGGCAACGAGTTCGACGTGGCGGCCGGCGCCCATCTGGCAGGGCCTTACAACCTCTCGGGTTCGCTGCGCATTCCCGACGCGATCGCAGGCGTGCAGTTCTTCGTGCCCTACCTCGTGACGGCCTGGCAGAAGGTCTACGGCAACATCTACAGCGACGTGAAGCTGGCCTTCAAGGCGCCGTACTCGAACTACATCGAGACGCTGCTGCCCAACCCGACGATGAACTACACCACGCTAGTGACCTCGGGCACCCTGCCGGCCGGCACACCCAACCAGGCGCGCGATGCGCTGTTCCAGTCCGCGTTCATTGCCAGCAGCCAGACGAATGCGAACGATCCGCTCTATCTGGCAGCGCAGAAGAATGACATCCTGGGCTGGACGCCCAAGTCGCGCGTGCTGCTGTGCGGTGGCTCGGGTGACCCCACGGTGCCGCCCGCCGTGCACCAGCGCGTCATGGCCGCCGACTTCGCTGCACGCGGCGTGACCAACGTGATTTCGGTGGACGTGGACGGTGCCATCCAGGCTACCTTCGGCCCCGGTGGCGCAGCGCCCACCGACCCCACTTCTGCCGCTTTTGCCACCTACTACGGCTCCTACCATGGCACCTATGAGCCACCGTTCTGCCACGCCCAGGCACGTGCTGCCTTCGACATCATCGTGAAGTAAGCGGACCGCTTCGCCATCTGCCAAAGCCGACCTGCGGGTCGGCTTTTTTCATGGTGCGCGGCTTGGTAGTTTCCCGGGCGGGCAAGGGGAGCATGCAGAGGTAGGATGGTTGCTGAAAAAAAGCACGGTCGTGCTTTTTGACAATCCCCTTTCCTGGAGTACTCCCTTGAACTCAAGACAATGCAAGGCCACCCTCTCGGTGCTGGCAATGGCCTGCCTGCTCGCGGCGTGCGGTGGCGGCGGCTCCGACAGCACGCCTGCGGCCCCGGTGACCTCGGTAAAGGTGGCAGGTGACAGCCTGGCCGACAGCGGTACCTTCGGCTACAAGTTCACCGTGCAGGGCTCGGCCGCCACGGGCCCAGGATCGACGCCGATCTGGCCGGAACGCGTGGCCACCAGCTATGGCCAGTCGCTGTGCGCGCACTATGTCTTCAATGGCACGGCGTTCTCGGTGAATGCCGCGTGTTCGAACTACGCTGTGGGCGGTGGGCGCATCAACAATTTCACGGCGCCGACCTCGCCCGTGTCCATCACCCAGCAGCTCAAGGACCTGGGCAATGGCGGCTACTCCGCCTCGGATCTGGTGCTGGTCGATGGGGGTGGCAACGATGCCGCCGACCTGATCGGTGCCTACCTCCGGGCCGCCACCGACGGCGGGCAGGCCTATGCAGGCATGCTGGGCTCGGTGCTGCCCGCTGCCACGGTCAATGCCGCCCTGGCGAGCGGTGCCGCAGGCCAGGCCCAGGTGGGAGGCGCCTACATGCAGGCGCTGGCGCAACAGTTCGCGGCCACCATCAAGGCCAACACGATCGCCAAGGGCGCCCCCCGGGTGGCCGTGCTGAATGCGCCTGGCATCACCCGCACCCCACGCTTTCTGATGGTGCTGGCGTCCATCTCCGCGCAGCGCGGTGCCGAGGCCGCCAAGCAGGCCGAGACCCTGTTCGACGGCTGGGTCCAGGCCTTCAACGCGCAACTGGCCACCAGCCTGGCCGGCGAAGAGCGCATCGTGGTGGTGGACTTCTATACCTCCTTCAAGGACCAGTCGATCAACCCGGCCCAGTACCAGCTCACCAACGCCACCACGCCGGCCTGCCCGGCCACAGGCGCGGGCAGCGATGGCCTGCCGACCTACAGCTTCCCGACCTGCTCGGCCTCGGCCCTGTCGGCCATGGCGCCACCTGCAGGTGCCACCGGCGGTGCGGACTGGTGGAAGAGCTACGGCTTCTCCGACAGCTTCCACCCCACGCCCTATGGCCACCAGCTGGTCGGGCAATTGGTGTCGCGTTCGCTGTCCCGGGCGGGCTGGCTGTGAGCTGGCGTCGCTCCACCCCCCCGAAGGAGTACTTCATGCACTATCTTTCCAAGACCGGCCTGGCTGTGGCGGCGCTTTTGCTGGGTGCCAGCGCCACGGCCCAGGTGGCGGGCACCCTGAGTGCGCGCGCAGGCTTCACCCACATCGCGCCCCAGGTCAAGAGCGGCAATCTCAGCGCTCCGAGCTTCCCGGGCACCACCGTGGACGTGGGCAATGCCACCTCGCTTTCCGGCGGCGTGAACTACATGCTGACGGACCATTGGGCGGTCGATGTGCCGCTGGCGCTGCCGTTCAAGCACGACATCGAGGGCGATGGCGCCATCGCCGGCGTGGGCAAGCTGGGCCATACCAAGGTGCTGCCGGTCACGGTGTTTGCGCAGTACCGCTTTGGTGAAACCGATGCGCGCTTTCGCCCCTATCTGGGCCTGGGCCTGACCTACAGCCGCTTCTTCAAGACCCGCACCACGGCCACGCTCAGCGGCCTGACCGGGGGTACGCCAGCGCGGCCGACCACGGCCTCCGTGGACAACCAGTGGGGCCTGACGCCGCAGGTGGGCGTTGTCTGGAACGTCAATGAGCGCTGGTTCCTGGACGCGGCCTACTACAAGAGCTTCCTCAAGACCACGACCCACCTGTCTTCCGGCCAGTCGATCAAGACGCGCCTGAATCCCGACGTGATCGCCATTGGGGTGGGCTACCGGTTCTGACCAGGCCTTGTCCACAAAAAAGCCGACCCGAGGGTCGGCTTTTTTGATGGCCGGAGCCGCGGGGCTTACCAGCGCGCGCGCAGGCGGTCGTAGGCGTAGTTGCCGAACTGGCGGTGGGCGTTGGGCGTCAGGTAGACGCTGTCGGCGAACACGTAAGCGTCCTGGTTGGCGCCGGTGATGAGGGTCGATGTCGTGCACAGGGCCGAGTTGACCTGGCTGGCGCCGATGCCGATGCCGTTGGTGGTGTCCAGCGAAGTGCACACGGGCGTGGTGGCGTTGTTGAAGCCGTAGTTGGCCGGCGTGCCGACGTAAAGGTTCACGTAGTAGGCCGAATCCACATAGAGCACGTTGGCGCCCAGATCGACGACGCTCACCAGCAAGCCTTCGTTGAAACGGCTGCTGGCGTCGCTGAGCAGGGCTTCGCGGTTGATGGTCTTGGCCCAGGGCGTCTTGCCCAGGTCGTAGGTGCCGGTGACAACCACGTTCTTGGCACCTGCTGCGACCAGGCGGCGCACCTGGGTGGCCAGGTCCTGACCGGCCTTGCGGGCCGCAGCCACCATGTCGGTGGTGCTCTGGGTGCCGGCCGTCACGGCGGCCATGCCGGCGATCACGTCGCTGGGGCCCCCGTTGATGACGACCAGGTCGTTCGCGGCAACGCCGCCAGCGGCCAGGAAGGCGTCGATCTGCTCCGTCACCGTGGGCGTGGTCGCCACGCCGGCGGCGTCGGGCTTGATCGCCACGCGCGCATTGCCGGCGGCATAGCTGCGGCCGCCGGCCGCGGACGATGCGGCCAATGTCTTGCCATAGCGCGATGCGATCTGCAGCGTCCAGTTGTTCACGCTGCCATCGTTGACCGTGTAGCGTGTGCCCTTTTGGCCGACATCGCTGTAGGCGTCACCGAAGGCCACCAGGCGCTCGGGGTTGAAAGCCGACTCCGTCGTGCTCGAACCGCAGGCCGCAAGCAATGTGGCCGACGCGCATGCGGCCACCAGTACGGTGCGGCGCATCCAATTTGCTGCCATGTATTTCTCCAGAAAATGGGGGGTTAGTTTAACGACGCCATGTCAAGCCATGTAAAGCATTGTCACAGTGCGGCCATGTTTGTGCTCAGGCTGCGGCGGCGCGCTGCAATCGGTCGCGCACGCCCTCCCATTCCGGGGTGGTGGGAGGGGTCTCGATCCAGATGAGCTTCACGCCTGCATCGTCGAAGCCTCGCAGCACGGCGAAGAGCTGCTGTGCAGCGGCGGCGGCATCGTCGGGCATGCGGCGCATGACCAGCTTCGACGAGCGGGTGCGCAAGGCTGCACGGGCATAGATAGCCATGTTGGCGGCGTCGGCGCCCAGCAGGTCCAGGCCGGTCTGCAGCGCCTTGGCATCCATCAGGCGCACTTTGGCATTGGGTGCGTAGTGGGCTTCCAGCGTGCCCGAGGCGCGGGGCGTGTGCTCGGGCAGGTCCTCCCTGGACAACGGTTCCATGCCGCAGGCACGGGCGATCTGCGCACGCGTGATGGCCCCGGGGCGCAGCAGCACCGGCGTGCCGCGCGTGCAGTCCACGATGGTCGATTCGATGCCCACGGGGCAGGGGCCGCCGTCGAGCACCAGCAGGCCATCGCCCAGTTCGTCCGCCACATGCTGGGCGGTGGTGGGGCTCACGCGGCCAAAGCGGTTGGCGCTGGGGGCCGCCACGCCCCACACGGGCGGGCCACCGCGGTCCACGGCATCACCGGGGGCTGCGCATGCGGCCAGCAGGGCATGCGCTACAGGGTGGGCCGGGCAGCGCAGGCCCACGCTGTCCTGGCCGCCGGTGGCGGCCGTGGCCACGCCGGGGCGGCGCGGCAGGATGATGGTCAGGGGGCCGGGCCAGAAAGCCTGGACCAGGGCCTGTGCAAAGGCCGGCACTTCGGTCGCGAAATGGTCGATGCCCGAGGCATCGGCCACATGCACGATCAGCGGGTGGTCGCTGGGCCGGCCCTTGGCCGCAAAGATCTGCGCTACGGCCGCATCGCTGCTGGCGTCCGCCGCCAGGCCATACACCGTCTCGGTGGGCAGGCCCAACAGGGCCCCGCTGCGCACTGCGCGGGCAGCGGCGGCGATGGATTCGGGCAGATAGCCGTCGAGGATCATGGAATGCGGTCCAGGCAGGGTCAGAAGGGAGCGATGCCCAGCAGGGCCGCGGCCTTGAGTGCGGTGGCGCGGGCGGCATCGGCGCTGTCGGCCGTGATGTTCAGGTGCCCCATCTTGCGCCCGGGCTTGGCCTCGCGCTTGCCGTACAGGTGCAGGTGGGTGCCGGGCAGGGCCAGCACCGCGGCCCAGGGCGGGGTCTGCCCGCCGCCGTCGGCAGCGAACCACAGGTCGCCGAGCAGGTTGAGCATGACCGCCGGGCTGTGCTGGCGCGGCTGCGTGAGCGGCAGGCCGGCCATGGTGCGCACCTGCAGCTCGAACTGCGACACGTCGCAGGCGTTCTGGCTGTAGTGGCCGCTGTTGTGCGGGCGCGGTGCGATCTCGTTGACCACCAGGCTGCGGTCCTGCAGCACGAAGAACTCCACGCACAGCACACCTACGTAAGACAGGCCGGTGGCGATGGAGACGGCGGCGGCGATGGCCTGGCGGGCCAAGGCGTCGGGCAGGTTGCCGGCATGCACCTCGGTCACGGCCAGGATGCCGCCGCGGTGCAGGTTGCGCTGCACCGGCAGGTGCACGCAGGCACCGTCAGCCCCGCGGGCGACGATGACCGAGCATTCGAGCGCCAGCGGCAGCATCTTTTCGAGCACGCAGGCCACCCGGCCCACGGAATCCCAGGCGGCGGCCAGCTCGGCTGCGGTCTTCACGCGCACCTGGCCCTTGCCGTCGTAGCCCATGCGCGCGGTCTTCAGGATGCCGGGCAACAGGTCGGCCTGGACGGCCGCCAGTTGCTCGGCCGTCTCGATCACCGCATAGGGCGCGCACGGCACGCCGCAGCGCACGAAATGGGCCTTTTCCTGTGCGCGGTCCTGGGCCACGGCAACGGCATCCGCGGCGGGAGACACCGGGCGCAGCGCACCCAGTGCCGCCAGGGCGGTGGCGGGCACGTTCTCGAATTCGGTGGTCACCGCATCGGCCACGCGGGCCAGTTCGGCCAGACCGGCTGCGTCTTCGTAGCCGGTCTGGATATGGTGGTGGCTCACCAGCCCGGCGGGGCTGGTGGGGTCGGCATCGAGCACGGCGGTGAAATAGCCCATGGCCTGGGCGGCGTGCACGAACATGCGGCCCAGTTGGCCGCCGCCGAGAACGCCCAGCGTCGCACCAGGCAGGAGGGGAGCGGACAGCGTGGTCATGCAGTGGCGGGAGGCAGGGTCATGTTGCGCGCCACTTCGGTCTGCTCGGCACGGAAGGCTTCCAGGCGCTGGCGAAGTTCGGGGCTCTCGCTGGCCAGCAGGGCAACCGCGAACAGGGCGGCATTGGCGGCACCGGCCGTGCCGATGGCGAAGGTGGCCACCGGAATGCCCTTGGGCATCTGCACGATGCTGTGCAGCGAATCCACGCCCTGCAGGTGGCGGCTGGCCACGGGCACGCCGAGCACGGGCACGGTGGTCTTGGCGGCAATCATGCCCGGCAGATGGGCAGCACCGCCGGCGCCGGCGATGATGGCCTTGAGGCCCCGGCCGACTGCGGCTTCGGCATAGGCGAACATGTCGTCAGGCATGCGGTGCGCAGACACCACGCGGGCCTCGTGCGAAATGCCGAATTGCTCAAGAATCTGCACTGCATGCTGCATGGTCTCCCAGTCGCTGCTGGAGCCCATGACCACGCCGATCTGGATGGGTTTCATGGTGTATGTGGGGGCGCCCCGGCGACCGGAGGTCCGCTGTGGCGCTGTAGGTGGAACCCGCGATTTTACGTTTTGCGATGGCCCCCCTGCCACGGGGTTGTTTCAATGCGCCAAAATAGCGCCAACTTGCTTCACCGGCCCTGGGCCCCCGACCATGATTGATGTCACCGTAGAAAATTTTGAAGCCGAGGTGATTGCCGCCTCGATGGAAGTGCCTGTGCTGGTGGATTTCTGGGCGCCCTGGTGCGGCCCCTGCAAATCGCTTGGCCCGGTGCTGGAGAAGCTGGAGACCGAATACGACGGGCGCTTCAAGCTGGCCAAGATCGATTCCGACCAGGAGCAGCAGCTCGCGGGCATGTTCGGCATCCGCAGCATTCCCACCTGCGTCCTGCTCATGAACGGCCAGCCCGTGGATGGCTTCATGGGCGCTTTGCCCGAAGGCCAGGTGCGCGAGTTCCTCGACAAGCACGTGCCCACGGCCGAGGTTCTTGAAGCCGAGGAGCAGGAGGAAGAGGCCCTGGATGCCCTGGCCGAAGGCGACACCGGCACCGCTCTGGAGAAGCTGCAGCACGCCGTGGCCACTGACCCGGGCAACGACGACGCGCGCTTCGATTACGTCAAGCTGTTGCTGCAGTTGGGCCGTGACGACGACGCCAAGGTGGCCTTTGCCCCAGTGATCGCCAAGGCCCCCAACTCGCGCAAGATCGCGGCGCTCAAGGTCTGGATGGACGCCATCGACACGGTGGCCACCAGCGAAGGCGCAGGCGACGCCGCGGCCTTCGCGGCGAAGATCGCCGCCAACAAGCGTGATTTCGACGCCCGCCTGGCGCAGGCGCGCTGGCTCGTCACCGAGCAGCGCTGGACCGACGCCATGGACGAGCTGCTCGAGATCCTCATGCGCGACAAGGCCTGGGGCGAAGAGGTGGCGCGCAAGACCTACGTCGCCATCCTGGAGATCATCGAGCAGCCCAAGGCCAAGGTGGCCGACGGCCAGATCCCGCCCGATGACCCGGTAGTGGCCACCTACCGCCGCCGCCTGTCGAGCGTCGTGCTCAGCTGACCGGCACCATGCAAAAAGGCTCCCTCGGGAGCCTTTTGCGTTGCCGGGACCGGGAAATCAGCCGATCAACCGCTCCAGCGCCTCGCGGTACTTCGCAGCGGTCTTCTCGATCACCTCGCGCGGCAGGCGTGGCGAGGGGGGCGTCTTGTCCCAGGGCTTGCCGTTGACCTGGGCCTGCTCCAGCCAGTCGCGCACGAACTGCTTGTCGTAGCTCGGCGGGTTCTGGCCGGCGGCCAGGGCCGCTTCATAGCCTTCCACGGGCCAATAGCGCGAGCTGTCAGGCGTGAGCACCTCGTCCATCAGCACCAGGGTGCCGTCGGGCGCCAGGCCGAACTCGAACTTGGTGTCGGCAATGATCATGCCCTTGGTGAGCGCGATCTCGGCGGCGGCCTTGTAGATGGCGATGCTCAGCTCGCGGATCTGCGTGGCCAGCGGCAGGCCGATCATTTCCACGGTGCGCTCGAAGGTGATGTTTTCGTCGTGCTCGCCCGCTGCAGCCTTGGCGGCCGGGGTATAGATGGGCTCGGGCAGTTGGGCTGCGTTGGTAAGGCCTTCGGGCAGGGGCACGCCGCAGACGGAGCGCGACTCCTGGTATTCCTTCCAGCCGCTGCCGGCCAGATAGCCGCGCACCACGGCTTCCACGGGGATGGGCGCGAGGCGCTGCACCAGCATCGAGCGGCCGCGGACCTGCTCGGCCTCCGCGGGACTCACCACGCTCTCGGGGGCGTCGCCCGTCAGGTGGTTGGGGCAGATGTGGCCGAGCTTGTCGAACCAGAACAGAGCCATCTGCGTGAGCAGTTCGCCCTTGCCGGGGATGGGTTCGCCCATGATCACGTCGAAGGCCGAGAGGCGGTCGCTGGCCACCATCAGGATGCGGTCGTCGCCCACGGCGTAGTTGTCGCGCACCTTGCCGCGCGCCAGCAGGGGCAGCGAGGTCAGGGCAGAGGTGTGCAGGGCGTTGGAGCTGGGCTGGGTCATGGTGTCGGTGTGGGGCAGTCGATGTCCGCTGCAGACAGGCCTTGGTAAAGGAAGAGGGCGCGCACCCGCGCGGCCAGGTTCTGTACAGCGGGCCGATTTTACGCGCCGGGGCGGACGCTCCGGTCGGGCAGGGGCTTGTGGCGTTCCGCCAGGGGCGGCACACTGCCGGGCTTGCCTTCACCCGGCCCTTGCCGGCAACCCTCTGTGCCCACCTCCCATCCCCTCACCCCCCGCCGCGAACTGTGGCTGCTTTTGACCCTGGCGGGCGTGCAGTTCACCCACATTCTGGACTTCATGATCATGATGCCGCTGGGGCCCCAGCTCACGCGCATCTTTTCAATCAGCGACGCACAGTTCGGTTTGCTGGTGTCGGCGTACACGCTGTCGGCCGGCGTCTCCGGGCTGCTTGCCTCGACCTACATCGACCGCTTTGGCCGCAAACGGCTGCTGGTGGTGCTGTATGCGCTGTTCGGTCTGGCCACGCTGGCCTGCGGCCTGGCTCCCACCTACGCCACGCTGATGGTGGCACGGGTGCTGGCCGGCATGTTCGGCGGCGTGCTCTCGGCCCTGTGCCAGACGGTCGTGGCCGACGTCGTGCCCTTCGAGCGGCGCGGACGGGCGATGGGCATCGTGATGACCTCCTTCTCCGTGTCCACGGTGGCCGGGGTGCCGCTGGGCCTGGTGCTGGCCGAATATGGCGGCTGGCACATGCCGTTCTTCGCCATTGCCGCGATGTGCGCGCTGCTGCTGGTGTTTGCGGCACGCACGCTGCCCACCATGAACGCCCATCTGGCGGCCGGCCAGCAGCGCACGGCGCTGGGGGGCATTGCCGAAGTGGTCAAGGACGCCAACCACCGGCGCGCCTTCCTGTTCTCGGGCCTGCTGATGTTCACCGGCTTCACGGTGATCCCCTACATCACCATCTACATGCAGGCCAATGCCGGCGTGCGCACCGACCAGGTGCCGCTGATCTACCTGTGCGGCGGGGTGGTGACGCTGTTCACGGCGCGCCTGTTCGGGCGGCTGACGGATGCGCGCGGCAAGGTGCCCACCTTCCGCTGGCTGGCCCTGGCGGTGGGCCCCTGCCTGCTGGGCATCACGTTGGTGCACGGGGTGCCGCTGTGGACCGTGCTGGTGGTGTCCACGCTGATGTTCGCGTTCATGAGCGGGCGCATGATCCCCGGCATGGCCATCATCACCTCGGCGGCGAATCCGCAATTGCGCGGCACCTTCATGACGCTCAATGCATCGGTGCAATCCGCTGCGATGGGGGTGGCTTCGCTGGTGGGGGGTGTGCTGATCAGCCGCGATGCCCAGGGCCTGGTGCAGGGTTACTGGATGGCGGCCGTGGTGGGCATCGTTGCCAGCGTGCTGTCCATCGTGGTGGTGGGGCGGCTGGTGCTGCACGGTGCAGCACCGGGCGCAGCAGCAAAGACCTGAATGGGTGCCTGCCCGCGAACTCAGCCATTGTGCGCCCTTTTCGGGCCTCTGGCACCTGGGCGGGCATAACCCAGCGGGCAGGGGCGGTATGGGATTGCATTTCGAGAACGCCGGGGGCATAGTGAACCCGTCAATGGATGCATCCAAGTTCGCCGGGCCGTCCCTCTGATCCAGGGCGGCATTTGTTCCACCGAGAGCCACAGGAGACTTATTTATGAACTTGACGATCAGCGGTCACCACCTCGAAGTTACCCCAGCCCTGCGCAGTTATGTGACCACCAAGCTGGACCGGATCAATCGCCATTTCGACCAGGTAGTAGACGTCAAGGTGCTGCTGACAGTAGAGAAGCAAAAGGAAAAGGAAAAGCGCCAGCGAGCGGAATGCAACATCCATGTGAAAGGCAACGACCTGTTTGCCGAAAGCTCCCACTCCGACCTGTATGCTGCGGTGGATGAGCTGGTGGACAAGATGGATCGACAGGTGGTGCGCCACAAGGACCGCCTGCAGGACCACCACCACGAAGCTGCCAAGCGCGAATTGCACGCCTGACGCACGTTGCAGTGCGGGCCCAGCCGACCGCCCCTGGGGGCGGTTTTTTTGTGGCTCCTTGTAAAGTGCTCAGGGTTTTTGCCAATATGTGCATAATTGTTACCTCTGACCATGAACCGACTCGCCTCCATCCTGCCTCCCGCCCAAGTGCTCGTGAGCGTGGACTCCACCAGCAAGAAGCGTGCTTTTGAAGAGGCGGGTCTGCTGTTCGAGAGCCAGCACGGGTTGTCCCGCGCGCTGATCACCGACAGCCTCTTCGCGCGCGAGCGGCTGGGCTCCACGGGGCTGGGCCATGGCGTGGCCATTCCCCACGGCCGCATCAAGGGCCTCAAGGCCCCGATGGCCGCAGTGTTCCAACTGGCCCATCCCATCGGTTTCGATGCCCCCGACGAAATGCCGGTGGCGCTGCTGATCTTTCTGCTGGTGCCCGAGGCGGCGACCCAGAAGCACCTGGAAATCCTCTCGGAGATCGCAGAACTGCTCAGTGACTCGGCCCTGCGCGAAAAGCTCAAGGCCAGCACCGATGCCGCCGAACTGCACGGCATGATCGCCGGCTGGCAGTCCACCCAGGCCGCCTGAGCCGAGCCGGCACCGCGCACCCGCCCTCTGCCGTGAAGCCCAATGTTGTCAGCGCCGATGTCCTGTTCGAGGAATTCCGCGGCCCCCTGAAATGGGAGTGGGTTGCGGGCCTGGGGGCCTCAGAGCGTCGCTTCGACGAAGTGGCCGTGCGCTCCGCGCGTTCGGGCGCCGATCTGGTCGGATACCTCAACTACATCCACCCCTACCGGGTGCAGATCCTCGGTGAGCGCGAGATCGCCTACCTGAGCAGTGCCTCACCCGACGACTGCAAGCGCCGCATCGCCCGCATCGTGACGCTGGAGCCACCGGTGCTGGTGCTGGCCGACAACCAGACCGCACCCGATGCACTGGTCTCGATGTGCGAGCGCGCGCAGATCCCGATGTTCTCCACGCACGAGTCCTCGGCCTTCGTGATCGACGTGCTGCGGGCCTACCTGTCCAAGCACTTTGCCGACCGCACCACCATGCACGGCGTGTTCATGGACATCCTGGGCCTGGGGGTCATGATCACGGGCGAATCGGGTCTGGGCAAGAGCGAGCTCGGCCTGGAACTGATCTCGCGCGGCAACGGCCTGGTGGCCGACGATGCGGTGGACCTGTTCCGCATCAACCAGACCACCATCGAGGGCAAGTGCCCCGAGCTGCTGCAGAACCTGCTGGAAGTGCGCGGCATCGGCCTCTTGGACATCCGCGCCATCTTTGGCGAGACGGCCGTGCGCCGCAAGATGCGCCTGAAGCTCATCGTGCACCTGGTGCGCAAGGAAACCCTGGAGCGCGATTACGAACGCCTGCCCTACGAGCCGCTCACCCAGGACGTTCTGGGCGTGCCCGTGCTCAAGGTGGTGATTCAGGTGGTGGCCGGCCGCAACATCGCCGTGCTGGTGGAAGCCGCCGTGCGCAACACCATTTTGCAGCTGCGCGGCATCGACACCTACCAGGAATTCGTCGAGCGGCATCGGCGCGCCATGGAGCGCGATACCGGGGGCTAGGTCACCCCCAGGGCGCCGGCCGCCCAGGCCAGCGCGGTTGTATCAGCCGTGGTGCTTTGCCGCACAGGCGGCGCACTGGCCGTAGAGCGCCATGGTGTGGTCCTGCACCAGCCAACCCTTGGACTTGGCCACGATCTGCTGGCGCTTTTCGATCTCGGGATCGTAGAACTCCTCCACCTTGCCGCAGGACGTGCAGACGAAGTGGTCGTGGTGCGAGCCCTCGTTGAGCTCGTACACGGCCTTGCCGCTCTCGAAGTTGCTTCGGATCAGGATGCCTGCCTGCTCGAACTGCGTGAGCACGCGGTACACGGTGGCCAGGCCGATGTCCGAGCGCTCTTCCAGCAGAACGCGGAACACGTCTTCCGCCGTCATGTGGCGCTGCGTGCCCTTCTGGAAGATCTCCATGATCTTCAGGCGGGGCAGGGTTGCCTTGAGGCCGGTGCTTTTGAGTTCGTCGATATTGGTCATGGATTGGTCCTGGTTGCCGGTGGCCCGGGAAGGGTAGAGAGGCTGCCGCTACAATGGTTTGATCATATCCTCTGCTCTTTCCCCCATGCCAGTCAAAGCCCGTATCAATGCCCGCCTGGGCTGGATCCTGTTGGTGGGTGCCGCCCTTGGCACCCTGGCGGGGTGCGGCAGCCTGGACGGCGCCAGCCGCCGCCTGGCCACCGTGGTCACGCCGTACAAGATCGACGTCGTGCAGGGCAATTTCGTCTCGCGCGAGCAGGTCGAGGCCTTGAAGCCCGGCCAGAGCCGCCAGCAGGTTCGTGAAATCCTGGGTACCCCCCTGGTGACCAGCCTGTTCCATTCCAACCGCTGGGAATACGTCTTCACCCTGAAGAAACCCTCGGCGGAGCTGCAGACCCGCAAGCTCACGGTGTTCTTCGAGGGCGACGTGCTGGCCCGGTCGGAAGGCGACGAGATGCCGTCGGAGACCGAATTCGTCGCCTCGCTGGACGGTGGCCGCACCGGCAAGGGCAAGGTGCCCGTGCTGGAAGCCACCCAGGACCAACTGGCGCGCTACCCCGCGCGCAAGGCCGAAACCCCGGCCGAAAAAGCCGCCGACGCAGCCCCGCAGGAGCTTGCGCCGGCCCGCTATCCGCCCCTCGAAGCGCCCGGGCGCTGACCGGGCCGCCCCCGGGGACCGTCGACGCGGGCCAGGGGCCTTTTGATTGCCAGGGGTCTGCGGACCCCCTTTTTTGCGATACCAGGAAACACATGCCAGGGACTACATCGACTGCTTCCACCCCCGTGCGCGTGGCCGTGGCCGGCGCTTCGGGCCGCATGGGCCGCATGCTCATCGAGGCCCTGCGCGCCACCGATGACTGCGTGCTCGCAGGTGCACTGGACGTGCCCGCCAGCCCCGGCATCGGCTCGGATGCCACCGCTTTCCTCGGCCATGCCAGTGGCGTGGCCATCACCTCGGACATCAAGACCGGTCTGCAGAACGCCGACATCCTGATCGATTTCACCCGCCCCGAGGGCACGCTGGCCCACCTGGCCGTCTGCGCCGAGATGGGCGTGAAGATGGTCATCGGCACCACCGGCTTTTCCGACGAGCAGAAGGCCGAGATCGCGGCGCTGGCGCAGCGCACGGCCGTGGTCATGGCGCCCAACATGAGCGTGGGCGTCAATGTCACTCTCAAGCTGCTGGAGATGGCTGCCAAGGCCATGGCCACCGGCTATGACATCGAGATCATCGAAGCACACCACCGCCACAAGGTGGATGCCCCCTCGGGCACCGCCCTCAAGATGGGTGAAGTGATCGCAGGCGCCATGGGGCGCGACCTCAAGGAATGCGCCGTGTACGCCCGCGAAGGCATCACGGGCGAGCGCGATCCGTCCTCCATCGGCTTTGCCGCCATTCGTGGCGGCGATATCGTGGGCGACCACACCGTGCTGTTCGCCGGCATCGGCGAGCGCATCGAGATCACGCACAAGTCGTCCAGCCGTACCACCTACGCCCAGGGCAGCCTGCGTGCCGTGCGCTACCTGGCGGCGCACAAGACCGGTTTGCACGACATGTTCGACGTGCTGAACCTGAAGTAAACAAACCCAACAGGCCTTTCAAGCGCATGGATGCACTCCACTGGTGGCGGCAGGGTGATGCGGTCACACAGGCCACCGCCCTGGTGCTGCTGTGCATGTCCGTCGCCAGCTGGGTGGTGATCGTCTGGAAGCTGCGCCTGCTGCGGCGCGCCAGTGCCGACGTGGCGCGCTGCGTGGCAGCCGTCTGGCAGGCCCCTTCGCTGCAGGATGCCGCGCAGCGCCTGCAGGCCTTTGACCGGTTGGGCCTGGTGCTGCCCATGGTGCAGGCCGTCAACACCGTGGCCGACCAGGCTTCCCCGGCAGCGCTGGCCTCCATGGGCAGCCTGTCGCAGCGACTCACGCGCGTGCTGCGCGATGCCCTGCACGCGGTGCTGGGCCGCCTGCAGTTCGGCCAGGTGCTGCTGGCCACCGTGGGCTCCACGGCCCCCTTCGTGGGCCTTCTGGGCACGGTCTGGGGCATCTACCATGCCCTCTCGGCCATGGCAGGGGCCGGGCAGATCACCATCGACCGCGTGGCCGGCCCCGTGGGCGAGGCCCTGGTCATGACCGCCGCCGGCCTGGCGGTGGCCATCCCGGCCGTGCTGGTCTACAACGTCTGCGGCCGGCTGATCGGGCGCATCGAGGCCGACCTGGAAGGCTTTGCGCGCGATCTGCGCGAGCTGCGCATCGACACGGCAACCGGTGGTCAGCCCGGCGCGGCGGCCCGACCGGGAGGCGGGGAATGAGCTTCGGCCGTCTGGAGCGCACACCAGGCACGGCGCCCATGAGCGACATCAACATGACGCCCCTGGTCGACGTGATGCTGGTGCTGGTGGTGATCTTCATCCTGACCGCGCCGCTGATGGCCAGTTCCATCCGCCTCGACCTGCCGCGCGCCGAGGGGGCTGTGCCGGGCGCGCCCGGCAAGGCCGTGACCCTGGTGGTGGACCACACCGGCCAAGCCTACCTGGACGACCAGCCCCTGGCCCAGGCCGCGCTGGCCGAGCGGCTGCAGCGCCTCGGCGCCGCAGCGCCCGATACCGAGGTGCAGCTGCGGGCCGACGCCGCCGTGCCCTATGGCCGGATCGTCGAGATCATGGGCGCGGCCCATGCCGCGGGCCTGCAGCGCATCGGTTTTGTGGCCGAACCGCAGGCCAGCGCCGCGGCCCCGAAAACCCCCTGAAATCCGGCTGGCCGGGCATGCGCACAGGGTGGCGCGCCCAACAGCCTAAAATCCGCGCAGCGCAGTCCTGTGGCTGCACCCCATTCTGACCCGAGCCTCCATGCAAGACAAATACTCTCCCCAAGAGGTTGAGCGCGCCGCGCAAGACCACTGGACCGCCCGCGATGCCTACCGCGTGGTCGAAGACGCGAACAAGAAGAAGTTCTACGCCTGCTCGATGCTGCCTTACCCCAGCGGCAAGCTGCACATGGGCCACGTGCGCAACTACACCATCAACGACATGCTCACGCGCTACCTGCGCATGAACGGCC
>JAZKEE010000009.1:0-7907 GCA_040387235.1 Pseudomonadota bacterium | reverse complement strand
TTGTACAGCGCGCCCACGCCCATGAGCATGCAGCTCACGGTGCAGTTGCCGCCGACCCAGTTCCTGCCGCCCTTGGCCAGTGCGTCCTGGATGACGGGCAGGTTCACGGGGTCGAGGATGATGACGGCGTCCTTTTCCATGCGCAGCGTGGAGGCGGCGTCGATCCAGTGGCCGTTCCAGCCGGCAGCGCGCAGCTTGGGGAAGACTTCGGAGGTGTACTCGCCGCCCTGGGCGGTGATGATGATGTCGCAGCGCTTCAGGGCGTCGATGTTGAACGCGTCCTGCAGCGTGGTCTCGTTCTTTGCCACCGCAGGGGCCTTGCCGCCCGCGTTGGAGGTGGAGAAGAACAATGGCTCGATCAGGTCGAAGTCATTTTCTTCGGCCATGCGATCCATCAACACCGAGCCGACCATGCCGCGCCAGCCGACCAAACCTACCAACTTGCTCATTTCAACGCCCTTTCAGATTGAGAAACAGTGCCAGACCGGACTGCTCGCCTGGCTCGTCAGGCCAGGAGGGGCGCACGACGAACCAGGCTGAGTCAGCCCTTAATGGTCGTGGTTTTGGTGATGGTTGCGCGCGCAGCCACACCGGCCGTGGCGGCGGGTGCAATGTTCAGGGCGAACGTGTGGGCGGCAAACATAGGCGGCTATTGTAGCGGAAGCAGTGCGGGCCCGTCCATCGCGTGTTGGCGTTCGGCCCAGAGCCACCGGCTTTTGTGCGATCCTCGCTGCGTCGGTGTGGCGCGCGCCCTTTTTCCAGGTGAAAGTAGCAATGCAAGTGATCGTTGTCGGGTCGGGGAAGCTGGCCAAGGAGCTTCTGGGGTCGCTGCAGGCGGGGGCTGAATGCCCGGTCCTGCCATGGTCTGCCACGGCGCAGGAGGCTGTGCCATCCATCGTGGTCCATGCGGGTTCCGGCCGGGAGCTGGGGGCGGTCGAGGCCTTTTGTGCGTCGGTCAACGCGCCCCTGGTGGAGTTGGCCACCGGCTCGGCCCTTGCGCCGCGCACCCGCGGTTTTCCCGTCGTTCTGTGCCCCAACACCAACATTCTCATGCTCAAGTTCATGGGCATGCTGGAGCGCAGCGGGCATCTTTTCCGCGGGTACCCCATCGAACTGCTCGAATCCCACCAGGCGCAGAAAGCCTCCGTGCCGGGCACGGCGGTCAGCATGGCGCACGCACTCGGCCTGCCCGTGGGTGATATCCAGTCGGTGCGCGCGACCGACATCCAGTCCGACACGCTGCACATTCCCCAAGAGCACCTGGCGCGCCATGCCTACCACCGCATCCAGATCGCAGACGGCCTGTGCAGCCTGCAGCTGGAGGCGCGCGTCTACGGTGACGCTCCCTATGCCGAAGGCGTGGCCCGCATCGTGGCCGCCGTGCGTGCCCGGCCTCTCGAGAACCGGCTGTATTCCGTGATGGAGTTCGTCCACAACGGATGGCTCTAGGCACCGCCACCCCACAAAAAAAGCGCCGGATGGCCGGCGCTTGGGTGGGGGAGCCGGAAGTCCGGCTTATGCGGCCAGCGCCTTCACCACGGCGTCACCCATCTGCGCGGTGCCGACCTTGGTCGTGCCTTCGCTCCAGATGTCTGGCGTGCGCAGGCCCTGGGCCAGCACCTTCTGCACGGCGGCCTCGATGCGTTGGGCGGCGGCCTCCTGGTTCAGCGAGAAGCGCAGCATCATCGCGGCCGAGAGGATGGTGGCCAGCGGGTTGGCCACGCCCTTGCCAGCGATGTCGGGGGCACTGCCGTGGCTGGGCTCGTACAGGCCCTGGTTGCTGCTGTTGAGCGAGGCCGAGGGCAGCATGCCGATGGAGCCGGTGAGCATGGAGGCCTCGTCCGAGAGGATGTCGCCGAACATGTTGCCGGTGACCACCACGTCGAACTTCTTGGGTGCGCGCACCAGTTGCATGGCGGCGTTGTCCACGTACATGTGGTCCAGTTCCACGTCGGGGTATTCCTTGCCGACTTCGGTCACGATGTCCTTCCAGAACTGGAAGGTCTCGAGCACGTTGGCCTTGTCCACGCTGGTCACGCGCTTGCTGCGCTTGCGTGCGGCCTGGAAGGCCACGTGGGCGATGCGCTCCACCTCGGGGCGGCTGTAGCGCATGGTGTCGAAGGCTTCCTCGGCACCGGGGAAATGGCCGTCGGTGGCGATGCGGCGCCCGCGCGGCTGGCCGAAGTAGATGTCGCCCGTGAGCTCGCGGATGATGAGGATATCCAGGCCCGAGATCAGCTCGGGCTTGAGGCTCGACGCGCCCACCAGTTGCTCGTAGCAGATGGCGGGGCGGAAGTTGGCGAACAGGCCCAGGTTCTTGCGCAGGCCCAGGATGGCCTGCTCGGGGCGCAGGGGGCGGTCGAGCTTGTCGTACTTCCAGTCGCCCACGGCACCGAACAGGATGGCGTCGGCGTCCTTGGCCAGCTTCAGCGTGGCGTCGGGCAGGGGGTGACCGTGCGCCTCGTAGGCGGCACCGCCCACCAGGGCCGATTCCATCTCGAACTTCAGGTCCAGCACTTCGAGGACCTTGACGGCCTCCGCGACGATTTCGGTACCGATGCCGTCTCCCGGCAGAACTGCGATTTTCATGAACGACTACTTTTAAAAGAATGGCCGCGCACCCTGGCAGGTCTGCCAGGCAACGTCGGCCACAAGTGATGAACCGGGTGGATGCAGAGGGTCAGGAGACCATGCTGTGCGCCAGCCAGGGCTTGGTAGCCAGGCGCTGGGCTTCGAAGGCGCGGATCTTGTCGGACTGGCGCAGGGTCAGGCCGATGTCGTCGAAGCCGTTGAGCAGGCAGTACTTGCGAAACGCCTGCACTTCGAACGGGATCTCCTCACCCTGTGGGCGCACGACCACCTGGCGGTCCAGGTCGATGGTCAACTGGTAGCCGGGGAAGGCCAGCACCTCGTCGAACAGCTGGGCCACGGTGGCCTCGGGCAGCACGATGGGCAACAGGCCGTTCTTGAAGCAGTTGTTGAAGAAGATGTCGGCAAAGCTCGGCGCGATCACGGCCCGAAAGCCGTACTGGTCCAGCGCCCAGGGCGCGTGCTCGCGGCTCGATCCGCAGCCAAAGTTCTTGCGTGCCAGCAGCACGGAAGCGCCCTGGTAGCGCGGCTGGTTGAGCACGAAGTCTGGGTTGGGCTTGCGGCTGGCGGGGTCCTGGCCGGGCTCGCCGTGGTCCAGGTAGCGCCATTCGTCGAACAGGTTCACGCCGAAGCCGGTCTTCTTGATCGACTTGAGGAACTGCTTGGGGATGATGGCGTCGGTGTCGACGTTCTCGCGGTCCATGGGGGCCACGAGGCCCTTGAGCAAGGTGAATTTCTGCATGGTGGGTGCCTGTTTACTTGTTGGCGGCGCGCTCGAGCGCGCCCCCTGCCCGCTGGACGTCCTGGCCCACGCCCTTGACGGTGTTGCAGCCAGCCAGCAGGAAGGCCAGCGAAAGGGCGATGAATGTGGCGGTCTTTTTCATGGCAGGACTCCTTCGGTCGGTGGGTGGAAAGGCCAACGGGCGTTGGATCAATAAATGGGTGAGGGGTTCAGGAGAACTGGCGGATGTCCACGAAGTGGCCGTGCACGGCTGCGGCTGCGGCCATGGCGGGGCTCACCAGGTGGGTGCGGCCGCCGGCGCCCTGGCGGCCTTCGAAGTTGCGGTTGCTGGTGCTGGCGCAGCGCTCGCCGGGCTCCAGCCGGTCAGCGTTCATGGCCAGGCACATGGAGCAGCCGGGTTCGCGCCACTCGAAGCCCGCTGCCTTGAAGATCTCGTGCAGGCCTTCGCGCTCGGCCTGTTCCTTGACCAGGCCCGAGCCGGGCACGACCATGGCCAGCTTCACGTTGCCGGCCACCTTGCGGCCGAGCTTCTTGACCACGGCGGCGGCTTCGCGCATGTCCTCGATGCGGCTGTTGGTGCACGAGCCGATGAACACCTTGTCGATGGTGATGTCGTTGATCGGCTTGCCCGGGGCCAGGCCCATGTAGGTCAGCGCGCGTTCGATGGCGCCGCGCTTGCTGGCGTCCTTTTCCTTGTCGGGATCGGGCACGCGCGCGTCGATGCCCAGCACCATCTCGGGCGAGGTGCCCCAGGTGACCTGTGGCTGGATCTCGGCCGCGTCGAGCTTCACGACGGTGTCGAAGTGCGCATCGGGGTCGGAGTGCAGGGTCTTCCAGTAGGCGACGGCATGGTCCCATTCCACGCCCGTGGGCGACAGGGGGCGGCCGCGCACGTACTCGATGGTCTTGTCGTCCACGGCCACCAGGCCGGCGCGCGCGCCGCCTTCGATGGCCATGTTGCACACGGTCATGCGGCCTTCCATGGACAGGGCGCGGATGGCCGAGCCCGCGAACTCGATGGTGTAGCCCGTGCCGCCGGCGGTGCCGATCTTGCCGATGATGGCCAGCACGATGTCCTTGGCGGTGATGCCCTTGGCGAGCTGGCCGTCCACCTGCACCAGCATGTTCTTGGCCTTCTTGGCCAGGAGGGTCTGGGTGGCCATCACGTGCTCGACCTCCGAGGTGCCGATGCCGTGCGCCAGTGCGCCGAAAGCGCCGTGCGTGCTGGTGTGGCTGTCGCCGCAGACCACGGTCATGCCGGGGAGGGTGGCGCCGTTCTCGGGTCCGATCACGTGGACGATGCCCTGGCGCTTGTGCATGAACGGAAAGAAGGCCGCCGGCTGGATCTGCGCCATGTTGTCGTTCAGCGTGGTGATCTGCTCCTTGCTGATCGGGTCGGTGATGCCGTCGTAGCCACTCTCCCAGCCCGTGGTGGGGGTGTTGTGGTCGGCCGTGGCGACGATGGAGCTCATGCGCCACACCTTGCGGCCCGCCTCGCGCAGGCCTTCAAAGGCCTGGGGGCTGGTGACCTCGTGCACCAGATGGCGGTCGATGTAGAGGATGGAGGTGCCGTCCTCTTCGGTGTGGACAACGTGCTCGTCCCAGATCTTGTCGTACAGGGTGCGTCCCATGGTGCGTCTCTTTCAGGTGGGTAATGTGATTTTAGTGGGGCATGTCCGCGGGCAGGGGCGTGCCGGGGACGGGAGATGTGTGCGCGCTCGCCGCGTCGGGCTGCAGGGGGGCGAGGTGCTCCACCAGCAGGCGCGCCGTCACCGGCAGGGTGTCGAAATCGCGGGCCACCACGCGCAGCTCGCGGTGGGCCCATGCCTCGGCCAGAGGGACGGCGCGCAGATGCCCCACGCCGCGCATCAGCTCGAAGGCGCGGTCAGGCAGCAGGCCCACGCCCAGGCCGTTGTCGATCATGCGGCACATGGCATCCAGGCCCGTGACCTGGATGCGCTGGCGCAGCGGGCGCCCGGCGGCGGCGGCCGCGGCACGCATCGCCAGGCTGATGCTGCTGTTGGCGTGCAGGCCCACGATGTCCCAGTCCAGCACCTCTTCGAAGCCGATGGTGGTGTGCTGTGCCAGGGCATGCGCCTCCGGCACCACCAGCACCAGGTGGTCGGCGCGGTAGGGGCGGCTTTGCAGCTCGGTGCCGCCAGTGCCCGTGGCCATGCCGACGTTGCAGATGCCCAGGTCGGCCGCGCCCTCGTGCACCGCGTTCAGCACGTCGCTGCTCAGGTGCTCCTGCAGGTCGATCTTGATCTGGCTGTGCGCTCGGGCAAAGGCGCCCAGGTCCTCGGGCAGGAACTGGAAGATGGCCGAGATGTTGGCATGCATGCGCACGTGGCCGCGCACGCCATCGGCATACTCGCTGAGCTCGCCCTGCATGCGTTCCAGGCCGAAGAGCACGGTGCGCGCATGGTGCAGCAGGCTCTCGCCGGCGGGGGTCAGCGTCACGCCCCGGCTGTGGCGGTAGAGCAGGGCCGTGTCCACGGCGGTTTCCAGGTCCGACAGGCGTTTGCTGACGGCCGATGCCGCGATGAATTCGCGCTCTGCCGCGCGGCCGATGCTGCCCAGCTCGCACACCGCCACAAACAGCTGCAGCGAGGTGAGGTCAATGCGGCGCGCAAAACTGCGCTCGGAGCTTTTCATCGGGGTAGGTGTCTTTTGCTTCTCGTTTCGAGAAGGTGTTTGCGTATTTTCCTATAAATGATACCCATAGGGCATCGTGAAACGCGATGTCGTCCATCGCGTGCCCGCTCTTCTTGGGTCGCGCAGGCAGGAAAAAACCGCACAGGCCCTGGGGCGCTGTGCGGTTTGGAGGCTGACGCAAGGCGTGGTCAGCTGAAGAAGTTCTTCAGCCGATCGGTCCAGCTTTCGCCGCTGGGCGAATGCCGGGCGCCGCCCTTTTTCAGGGAGTCTTCCAGTTCGCGCAGCAGCTTGCGCTGGTGTTCGGTCAGTTTCACCGGGGTTTCGACCGCGATGTGGCAGTACAGATCACCCGGGTAGCTGGCGCGCACGCCCTTGATGCCCTTGCCACGCAGGCGGAACTGCTTGCCGGCCTGGGTGCCTTCGGGGATGTCGATGGCTGCCTTGCCTGCCAGCGTCGGTACCTCGATCTCGCCGCCCAGGGCGGCCGTGATGAAGCTCACGGGCACCTGGCAGTGCAGGTCGTCGCCGTCGCGCTCGAAGATGTCGTGCTTCTTCAGGCGGATCTCGATGTACAGGTCGCCCGGCGGGCCGCCGTTGGTGCCGGGCTCGCCGTTGCCGGTGCTGCGGATGCGCATGCCGTCGTCGATGCCCGAGGGGATCTTCACTTCCAGCGTCTTTTGCTTCTTGAGCTTGCCCTGGCCATGGCAGGTGGTGCAGGGCTCGGGAATGATCTTGCCCGTGCCGCGGCAGTGCGGGCAGGTCTGCTGCACGCTGAAGAAGCCCTGGCGCATCTGCACCGTGCCACTGCCCGTGCAGGTGGCGCAGGTCTTGGCGCTGGTGCCCGGCTTGGCGCCGCTGCCGTGGCAGGTGTCGCAGGCTTCCCACGAGGGGATGCGGATCTGCGCGTCCTTGCCCCGGGCGGCTTCCTCCAGGGTGATCTCCATGGCGTAGCTCAGGTCGCTGCCCCGGTAGACCTGGCGGCCGCCACCGGCACCGCGCCCACGCCCGCCCTGCTGGCCGAACATGTCGCCGAAGATGTCGCCGAACGCCTCGGCAAACCCGCCGAAGCCCTCGGCGCCCGCACCGCCTGGCCCGCGCATGTTGGGGTCCACCCCGGCATGGCCGTACTGGTCGTAAGCGGCCCGCTTTTGCGGGTCGGAAAGCATCTCGTAGGCCTCTTTGGCCTCCTTGAACCGCTCTTCCGCAGGCTTGGAGGCATCACCCTGGTTGCGGTCAGGGTGGTGTTTCATCGCCAGCTTGCGATAGGCCTTCTTGATTTCTTCGTCCGAGGCGTTCTTGGGAACGCCCAGGATTTCGTAAAAGTCTCGTTTGGACATGGTCTTTCTGGGCCCGGTTGGAACAGGAACGCCGCGCAAGCCCCCTTGTCAGGAAACTCGCGCGGCGGCTCGGGTCAAACGGGGCGTGTTCAGCCCTTCTTGACTTCCTTCACCTCGGCATCGACCACGTTGTCGTCGTCGGGCTTGCTGCTGGAGGAGGACGATGCCTGCTGGCCGCCCGATGCGTCACCCGCACCGGCGCCGGCGGCTGCCTGCGCGGCTTGTGCGTCGGCGTACATCTTCTCGCCCAGCTTCTGGCTGGCGGCCATCAGGGCCGTCGTCTTTTCCTCGATGGCGGCCTTGTCCTCGCCCTTGAGCACGTCTTCCAGGGCCTTTGCGGCCGAGGTGATCGCCTCCTTCTCGCCGGCGTCGAGCTTGTCGCCATGCTCGGCCAGGCTCTTGTTCACGCTGTGCACGGCGGCTTCGCCCTGGTTGCGTGCCTGGATCAGCTCCAGCTTCTTCTTGTCGTCGGCCGCGTTCAGTTCGGCGTCCTTCACCATCTTCTGGATTTCTTCTTCCGAGAGGCCGGAGCTGGCCTTGATGGTGATCTTGTTTTCCTTGCCCGTGCCCTTGTCCTTGGCGCC
>JAZKEE010000008.1:0-3884 GCA_040387235.1 Pseudomonadota bacterium | reverse complement strand
GCCGGGCCGGCCGTGTCCTTGTAGGGGTCGCCCACGGTGTCGCCGGTCACGGCGGCCTTGTGCGCCTCGCTGCCCTTGCCGCCATGGTGGCCGTCTTCGATGTACTTCTTGGCATTGTCCCAGGCACCGCCGCCCGTGCACATGGAGATGGCGACGAACAGGCCGGTGACGATGGTGCCCATGAGCAGGCCGCCCAGCGCCTTGGGCCCCAGGAGCAGGCCCACCACGATGGGCACCACCACGGGCAGCAGGCTGGGGATCACCATCTCCTTGATGGCGGCGGTGGTCAGCATGTCCACGGCCTTGCCGTACTCGGGCTTGCCCGTGCCGTCCATGATGCCGGGGATGGTGCTGAACTGGCGGCGCACCTCCACCACCACCGCGCCGGCCGCGCGGCCCACGGCCTCCATGGCCATGGCGCCGAACAGGTAGGGGATCAGCCCGCCGATGAACAGGCCGACGATGACCAGCGGGTCGGACAGGTCGAAGCTGATGGCCTTGCCGTAGGTTTCCAGCTTGTGCGTGTAGTCGGCAAACAGCACCAGCGCAGCCAGGCCCGCCGAGCCGATGGCATAACCCTTGGTCACGGCCTTGGTGGTGTTGCCCACGGCGTCCAGCGGGTCGGTGACGTCGCGCACGCTGCTGGGCAGCTCGGCCATTTCGGCAATGCCGCCGGCGTTGTCGGTGATGGGGCCGTAGGCGTCCAGCGCCACCACGATGCCTGCCATGCTCAGCATGGACGTGGCAGCCACGGCAATGCCGTAGAGACCAGCGAGCTGGTAGGACGCAAGGATGGCCAGGCACACGAAGAGCACCGGCCAGGCCGTGGAGCGCATCGAGACACCCAGGCCGGCGATGATGTTGGTGCCATGGCCGGTGGTGGAGGCCTGCGCGATATGCTGCACGGGCGAGTACTGCGTGCCGGTGTAGAACTCGGTGATCCAGACCAGCGCGGCCGTGAGCACCAGCCCCGTGGCGCAGGCGCCGAACAGGCGCATCTGGCTGCCGCTGGCGCGGATGGCGTTGTCCGGCATGATCCACATGGTGACGAAGTAGAACGCGATCAGCGACAGAATGCCCGCGATCGCCAGGCCCTTGTACAGGGCGGGCATCACGTTCTTCATGCCCGGCGAGGCCTTCACGAAGAAGCAGCCGATGATCGACGCCACGATGGACACGGCACCCAGCGCCAGCGGGTACACCGCGGCGTTGACCGGCGCGGCCACCACCATCAGCGCGCCCAGCACCATGGTGGCGATCAGCGTCACGGCGTAGGTCTCGAACAGGTCGGCCGCCATGCCGGCGCAGTCGCCCACGTTGTCGCCCACGTTGTCGGCGATCACGGCCGGGTTGCGCGGGTCGTCTTCCGGGATGCCGGCCTCCACCTTTCCCACCAGGTCGGCGCCCACGTCGGCACCCTTGGTGAAGATGCCACCGCCCAGGCGCGCAAAGATCGAGATCAGCGAGGAGCCGAAGGCAAAGCCGATCAGCGGGTTGAGTGCCTCGGCCAGCATGGGACCCGAGGTGATGCCCCGTGACAGCGCCCAGTAAAAGCCCGTGACCCCCAGCAGGCCCAGGCCCACGACCAGCATGCCGGTGATGGCGCCGCCGCGAAAGGCCACGTCGAGTGCGGGGCCTATGCCCTGCGTGGCGGCCTGCGCGGTGCGCACGTTGGCGCGCACCGAGACGTTCATGCCGATGAAGCCGCAGGCGCCCGAGAGAAAGGCGCCCAGCACGAAGCCGAGCGCGGAGGTCAGGTCCAGAAAGGCGCCGATGAGAATGGCCAGCACCACGCCGACGATGGCGATGGTCTTGTACTGGCGCGCCAGGTAGGCGGCTGCGCCGGCCTGGATGGCGGCGGCAATCTCCTGCATGCGCGCATTGCCCGCATCCTTGGCAAGAATCCAGCCCCGGGCCCAGATGCCGTAGGCCACTGCAATCAATCCGCAAACCACTGCCAGTATCAGAGGGGACGTCAGCGCTGAGTTGTCAGCCATTCATTTCTCCTTGGTTTTTTCAGTTGCACGGAAGGAAACACAACGCAGGTCGGTGGTGCTTCCGCTGCGTTGCTTCCTCGTGCTCCTGTGGCAAGAGCCTGCTCAAAATCTGGAGCAGGTTCTCTAGGAGTCGATTGGCCAACAGACCCAATTTACAGGCAAACGCCGGTTTGCAAGCGGGCAGAAAGGGGCATGCGCCTAAAATCAGGGTTAATCCCGACGCCATGGGTCCTGAACCGGGCTCGCGGGTTATCGTTTCAAACCACTATCCACAGACATGTCCCTGAACCACGTACCCCCTGGCAAGAACGCCCCTGACTCCTTCAACGTCGTCATCGAGATCCCGATGAACGCCGACCCGATCAAGTACGAAGTGGACAAGGAATCGGGCGCGATCTTCGTGGACCGTTTCATGACCACGGCCATGCACTACCCCACCAACTACGGCTACGTGCCGCAGACGCTGTCGGGCGACGGCGACCCGGTGGACGTGCTGGTGATCACCCCCTACCCCCTGTTTCCTGGCGTGGTCGTGCCCTGCCGCCCCATCGGCATCCTGATGATGGAAGACGAAGCCGGCGTGGACGGCAAGGTGCTGGCCGTGCCCACCGACAAGGTGCTGCCCATCTACACCCACTGGCAGAAGGTGGAAGACGTGAACCCGATGCGCCTGAAGGCCATCAGCCACTTCTTCGAGCACTACAAGGACCTGGAAGCCGGCAAGTGGGTCAAGGTGCTGGGCTGGGAAGGTCTGGACGCTGCCAAGAAGGAAATCCTGGACGGCATCGCCAACTTCAAGGCCAAGCAGAGCGAGGCCTGAGCGCATGGGTCGGCCAGCCGGCCGACTGTTCGCTGAAAAGCATGCACGCCCTTGCGGGCTGCATGCTTTTTTCATGGAAACCCCGCACTGTGCACTGCCCCCGCCATTGCTAGACTGCGCAGAGCCAACGCGTTTGTGCGCAATCCTGCGCCCGCGGTGGCATGAATGGCCATGGCCAAGGGGTGATATGAAGATTTCCGACGTGCGTATCGGGCTCAAGCTGGGGATCGGGTTCTTTGCCCTGGTGCTGCTCACGGCCCTGCTGGGGGCGGTCTCGCTGTTCCAGCTGTCACGCATCCACCACAACGCGCAGGAGATCGCCAGCAACCTGCTGCCCAGCGTGGGCTACACGGGCGAGCTCAGGGTGCTGATGAACCGCATGCGCCGCTCCGAAGCCGGCATGATCACCGCACGCAGCACGGCCGAAGTCCAGGCCTTCGCCGAGCAGATGAGCGCGCGCGCCAAGGATCTGGAGCGCGTGGAATCCCAGTACGAACCGCTGGTCAGCGCTGGCGAGGAGCGCGAGGCCTTCCAGACCTTTCGCACGCGCAAGGCCGCGTACTACAAGCTCCAGGCCAACCTGGTGGATGTCGCCAAGGCGGTGGATTTCAGCACCAACGACACCCTGGCCCTGAGCGCAGATGCATTGTCCGGGCTGTTTGCCGGTGAATCCGAGACCGCCTTCGTGGCCGCCGCAGAAACCCTGGGCCAGTTGCAGAAGATCAACTCCGCCATGGCCGACAAGGAGCAGGAGGAGGTGCAGTCGGTCTTCCAGGCAGCCCGGGTCTGGGTGCTGGGCACGCTGGCCGCCTGCGTGGCGCTCGCGGTCGTGCTGGGCGTGTCCATCACGCGCTCGGTCACGCGCCCGGCGGGCCAGGCCGTGAGCGCTGCACGCGCCATTGCCGAAGGCGACCTCACGGCGGCCATGCCGGCCCATGGCAACGATGAAATGGGCCAGTTGCTGTCGGCGCTGGAGGACATGCGCGCCAACCTGGCCCGCGTGGTCACCGGCGTGCGCGGCAACGCCGAGAGCGTGGCCTCGGCCAGCGCCCAGATCGCCTCGGGCA
>JAZKEE010000007.1:0-74082 GCA_040387235.1 Pseudomonadota bacterium | reverse complement strand
CCCAGCCGAAGGCGCGCTTGCCCTTTTCCTGGGCGGTCTTGAGCACGGCCGGCGAGTCGGTGTTCTGGAACAGCACGTCGGCGCCGCCGTTGATCAGCGAGGTGGCGGCTTCGGTTTCCTTGGGTGGGCTGAACCATTCGTTGACCCAGACCACCTTGGTCTTGATCTTGGGGTTGACCGACTGCGCACCCAGCGTGAAGCTGTTGATGTTGCGGATCACCTCGGGGATCGGCACCGAGCCCACCACGCCCAGCGTGTTGGTCTTGGTCATGGCACCGGCGATCACGCCGGCCATGTAGGCGCCTTCGTAGGTGCGGCTGTCGTAGGTGCGCACGTTGTCGGCGGTCTTGTAGCCGGTGGCGTGCTCGAACTTCACGTCCTTGAAATCGGGGGCGATCTTCTGGATCGACTCCATGTAGCCGAAGGTGGTGCCGAAGATCAGCTTGTTGCCCTGGCCAGCCAGGTCGCGCAACACGCGCTCGGCGTCGGCCGACTCGGGCACGCTCTCGACGAAGCTCGTGACCACCTTGTCGCCGAATTCCTTCTCGATGGCCTTGCGGCCGTTGTCATGGGCGAACGACCAGCCGCCGTCGCCCACAGGCCCGACGTAGGCGAACGCGATCTTCAGCGGCTCGGGCTTGGGCGCGGGGGCCGATGCCACGGGCGCTGGTGCCGGCGCGGCAGCAGGCGCCGGTGCCGGCTCTTCCTTCTTGCCACAGCCCGCCAGCGCGGCGGCCGCAACAGCGGTCAGCGCAGCCATCTTGAGCATGGAGCGTTTCTGCAGATCAGTCATGTCGGTTCCTTATAAGAAAGAAGGAGGGTTGCAAGGTTGGGGACGAAAACGGTGATTATGGGGCGATCTACCGGACGGTAACCAAAGGTTTTTGGGGGAGATACGGCCCGGGGAGCCCCAGCACCCGGCAGGATGCAAGATCCAAGCCGAGGCCGCGCCCCCCGGGAAGGCATCCGCCCCGCATTCAGGAGCCGGGGTAGAAGGGCTTGCCCAGGGATGCCGGCATGTTGATGCGGATCCACGCCGGGTTACGCGAGATCAAGGCCAGCACCACGATGGTGGCCACGTAGGGCAGCATGCTCAGCAACTGGCTGGCCACCTGCACACCCGTGGCCTGCAGGTGGAACTGCAGCATGGTCACCCCGCCGAACAGGTAGGCGCCGAGCAGCACGCGCGCAGGGCGCCAGGTGGCGAAGGTGGTGAGCGCCAGCGCGATCCATCCGCGGCCGGCCACCATGCCCTCCACCCACAGGGGGGTGTAGACCGTGGAGATGTAGGCCCCCGACAGGCCACACAGCGCACCACCGGCCACCACGGCCGCCAGGCGGATGCGGCGCACGGGGTAGCCCAGGGCGTGGGCCGACTCGGGGGACTCGCCCACGGAGCGCAGCACCAGGCCGGCGCGCGAGCGGTACAGGAACCACACGAGCACGCCCACCAGCACCATGGTCAGGTAGACCACCGGATGCTGCTGGAACAGTGCGGGCCCGAGCAGCGGCACCTCGGACAGGCCGGGGATGGCGTACTTGGTCGTCTCGGGCAGCTTGGCCTGCACGTAGCTGATGCCCAGGAAGGCCGAGAAGCCCACGCCGAACAGGCTCAGTGCCAGCCCCGTGGCGTACTGGTTGGTGTTGAGCCAGATCACCAGCACGCCGAAGATGGCGGCCAGCAGCGCCCCCACGGCCATGCCGGCCGCAAAGCCCAGCCAGGTGTTGCCGGTGTGCACCACGGTGGCAAAGCCGGCGATGGCGGCGCACAGCATCATGCCCTCGGCTCCGAGGTTGACGATGCCGGCCTTCTCGTTGATCAACAGGCCCAGGGCCGCGATGGCCAGGACGGTGCCCGCACTCAGCGTGGCGCCTATGAGCAGTGCATAGGATTCCATATCAAGCTTCCTTCCTGGCCGGGAGATTCACGCAAAGGGTGTACGGGTGGTGGGTCATGCCTTCACCCCCTTCGCACCGACCCAGCGCACGCGGTAGGCGATCAGCGTGTCGCAGGCCAGCAGCGTGAACAGCAGCAGGCCCTGGAACACGCCGGTGAGCGACTTGGGCAGGCCCAGCCGCGACTGCGCGAGCTCGCCGCCGATGTAGAACATGCTCATCAGGATGGCCGAGAGCACCATGCCCACGGGGTGCAGCCGCCCCACGAAGGCGACGATGATGGCCGCAAAGCCGTAGCCTGCCGGCACATAGGGCGTGAGCTGGCCGATGGGACCGGCCACTTCCAACGCCCCGGCCAGGCCCGCAGCGCCGCCCGAGATCAGCAGCGCCACCCACAGCGCACGGCGCGAGGAGAAGCCCGCGTAGCGTGCGGCCGCCGGTGCCAGCCCGCCCACCTGCTGGGCAAAGCCCGCACGGGTACGGAACAGGAACACCCACAGCGCCGCAGCACCGGCCAGGGCCAGCAGCAGGCCAATGGAGACGCGCGAGCCCTGCATCAGGCGCGGGATCTGCGTCACGCGCTCGAAGGTCTTGGTCTGCGGGAAGTTGTAGCCCATGGGGTCCTTCCACGGGCCGTAGACCAGGTAGCCGAGCACCAGCGTGGCCACATAGACCAGCATCAGGCTGACCAGGATCTCGCTGGCATTGAACTTGTCGCGCAGCAGGGCCGTGAGCCCTGCCCAGGCCATGCCGCCCAGCACGCCGGCCACGAGGATGGCGGGCACGATCCATGGGCCGGTGGTCTTGTCGGCCAGCAGCGCCATGCCGCCGGCGGCCACGGCGCCGATGACGAACTGGCCCTCGGCACCGATGTTCCAGACGTTGGAGCGAAAGCACACGGCCAGGCCGAGCGCGATCAACAGCAGCGGCGTGGCCTTGACCATGAGTTCGCCGATGGCGTAGGGCGTTCTGATCGGTTCCCAGAAGAAGATCTGCAGCGCTCGCACGGGGTCCTTGCCCAGCGCGGCGAAGAGGATGATGCCGATCAGCACGGTGAAGGCCAGCGCCAGCAGCGGCGAGCCGAAGGTCCACAGCCGCGAGGCCTGGGGGCGTGGTTCGAGCTTAAGCATGGTGGTGCTCCCCGCCTGCGGCCACGGCCGCCTGCGCCAGGTGGGCCTGCACGTCGGCATGCCACAGCCCGCTCATCCATTCGCCGATGCGTTCCACGGTGGCCTCGGCGCGCGGCACCGAGGGCGATAGGTGGCCCTTGGCCACGACGTGCAGGCGATCGCAGATTTCAAACAATTCGTCCAGCTCCTCACTGACCACCAGCACGGCACAACCGGCATCGCGCAGCGCCAGGATTTCGCCACGGATCTGCGCGGCCGCGCCCACGTCCACGCCCCAGGTGGGTTGCGAGACGATGAGCAGCCGGGGCTTGGCATCGATCTCGCGGCCCACGATGAATTTCTGCAGGTTGCCACCCGACAGCGACTTGGCCGCCGCATGCGGCCCGCCGGCCTTGACGTGGAAGCGCTCGATGATGGCGCGCGCATGCGATTCGAGCGCACCCACCTTGATCCAGCCGCTGCCCGCCACCGAATTGGTGCGCGTGAGCAAGAGGTTGTGCGCCAGGCCCATGGTGGGCACGGCACCGCGGCCCAGGCGCTCCTCGGGCACGAAGTGCAGGCCCAGCGCGCGGCGGCGGCTCGGGCCCATGCGGCCGGCGTTCTGGCCGGACACCTGGATGCTGGCAGGCTCGGCACGCTGGTCCTCGCCGGACAGGGCGTAGAGCAATTCCTTTTGCCCGTTGCCGGAGACACCGGCAATGCCGACCACCTCGCCGGCCTTCACCTCGAAGGCCAGGTCCACCAGGTCCACGCCGAACTGGTCGGCGCGCGGCAGCGACAGGCCCCGCACGTTGAGCACGGTGGCGCCGGTCTGCACCTCGCGGTGTTCCAGGGCCGGCGGCTCGGCGCCGATCATCAGGCGCGAGAGCGAGGCATTGGATTCCTCGGCCGGGTTGCACACGCCGGTGACCTTGCCGCCGCGCAGCACGGTGCAGGCGGTGCACAGGGCACGGATCTCGTGCAGCTTGTGGCTGATGTAGAGGATGCTGCAGCCCTCGGACGCGAGCTTGCGCAGCACCACGAAGAGCTTTTCCACCGCCTGGGGCGTGAGCACGGAGGTGGGCTCGTCGAGGATCAGCACCTTGGGGTTGGTGAGCAGCGCGCGGATGATCTCCACACGCTGCATCTCACCCACGCTCAGCGTGTGCACCGGGCGCAGCGGGTCGATATCGAGGCCGTACTCGGCCGCCTTGGCGGTGATGCGCTGTGTCACCTCCGCCAGGTCCTGGCTCTTGTCCAGGCCCAGCCAGACGTTCTCGGCCACGGTCAGCGTATCGAACAGGCTGAAGTGCTGGAACACCATGGCGATGCCCAGGGCCCGCGCCTCCTGCGGATTGCGCACCTGCACGGCCTGGCCGTTGAAGTGCACGCTGCCCTCGTCGGGCTTGACCGAGCCGTAGATGATCTTCATCAGCGTGGACTTGCCCGCGCCGTTCTCGCCGAGCACGGCATGGATCTCGCCCGGCTGCACCGTGAGCGAGACACCGCTGTTGGCCACCACGGCGGGATAGCGCTTGGTGATGCCTGTGAGCTGCAGCCGGGGCGCCAAGCCCGGGGCATTGGGAAGAGGTGGTGAACTCATGCGGTGGATTGTCTCTCAGTTTGGTGGGTCGTTATGGGTATAAAACTGCCTGCCATCGCTTGTTCAGCATGATCGCAAAGCTATTCTTTTCGTAGCGACGCAGCCACCGCCTTCACGCAGTCGCGCAGCCACACGGCAGCGGCGGAGTGGTGCGTGCGGGCATGCCACAGCTGGTAGTACATGAGGCGCGGAAACTCCACGGGGGCTGGCAGTATGGCCAGCGGCAGGTGGCCGACATAGCGCTCGCAGTACTGGCGTCCGGTGGTCAGCACAAGCAAGCTCGATGCCACGATGTGCGGTATGGCGCTGAAGTGCGCACAGCGCGCGGTGATGTTGCGCGCCAGGCCCAGGCCGTCGAGGTGCACGTCGATCACGCCGCGCGCGCCGGGGTGGGTGGGCGTGGGGGCGATGTGCTCGGCGGCCAGCCAGCTCTCGGCATCCCAGCCGCGGCGCACCGCGGGGTGGTCGCGGCCGACCAGGCACACCACCTCGTCGCCGAACAGGCGGCCCATGTGCAGGTCGTCCGGAGGCTGGGGCCAGTTGCCGATGACCACGTCGACGTCGCCCTGCGCCAGGTGGGCGTGGTAGTGCGTGTCGCCCGACAGAGGCAGGATCTCGATCGGGCACATCGGCGCCTCGACCTTGATGCGCGCCACCAACTGGGGCAAAAAGAACGGGTCCAGGTAGTCGCTGGCGGCCACGCGGAAGGTGCGCGTGGCGGTGCGCGGATCGAAGCCGCGCGCATCGGAGAACAGGGCCTCGGCCGAACGCAGGATGGCCGCCGCCGGCTCCACCATGCGCAGCGCGGCGTCGGTGGGCATCATGCTGGCGCCCGAACGCACCAGCAGCGGATCGCCCGCCAGGTCGCGCAGCCGCTTGAGCGCGGCCGACACCGCCGGCTGGTGCATGCCCAGGCGGACGGCTGCCCTCGATACGCTGCGTTCAGTCAACACGGTGTGCAAGACCCTTATGAGATGGAGGTCTATCTTGTCGAAAAGGGCGTGGTCTCGCATACAGGGGCCTGCATTCTTGTCATACGCCATCACGTATGCCGCTGTGCGCGTGGGCTGCGCTGCGCGGTGTGGGGAGTGGGGGCGCGGGTGGGGTGGGGGAAAAAGTGTCGGCGCACTGTACACCGCACACCCCCTGCGCCGTGCCCCTGGAAATCCCTGTGCAGGGCCCGCGGGCCCCACACGTCCAGCGCTGTCAGGCCCCGCGCAATGCGGCCGCAGCCTCTGCCCGCAACAGGCCGCCTTGCACGGCCACGGGTGGGCGCGCCTGCGCCAGCAGATCGGCGCACGGCGTGGTCAGCTGCGGCCCGCCCAGGGCCTGGGCGATGTCGTCCTGGCCCGCGGCGTAGACGACACGCGCGATGCCGGCCCAGAACATGGCACCGGCGCACATCGCGCAGGGCTCGCCACTGGCGAACACCGTGGCGCCGCGCAGGGCCTTGGAGCCGAGTGCCGCAGAGGCCTCGCGCACCAGCACCATTTCGGCGTGGCCGGTGCAATCGCGCGTGGTGTTCTGGTTGTTGCGGACGGTGAACAGCACCTGGCCCTGCGGCGAGGCGAGCGTGGCCCCGAAGGGGGCGTCGCCCGCCGCCAGCGCAGCGCGCGACGCCTGGATGGCCAGGCGCATCGCGGCGTGGTCCAGGTCACTGAAAGCGGATGTGTCCACGGCGTTCAAATTTCGTCGATGGCGGTGGTGCGCGCCTGCGCGAGCGTGTCCGCGCCGATGGCGAAGCGCTCGCCGGTCTTCACGTAGAAGCTCGCGCCGAACCGCCCCACGGGGTGGAAGTCCTGCAGGCGCACGCGCCAGCGTTCGGTGTCCACCAGGCCTTCGCGCACGCCCAGCCACTGCACGCGGCCGATGAAGACGTAGCGGCTGGCGGTCTCCATGGTTTCGTGCAGCACGCATTCGAAGGCCACGGGCGCCTCGGCGATGCGCGGTGGGGCCACGCTGCGCGAAGGCACGGGCGTGAGCCCCGCATGCGCCAGCTCGCTTTCGTGCGGCGGCAGGCTGTCGCCGCAGGCATGCATCTGCGCGGCCATGGCCTCGTCGGTGATGTGCACCACGAACTCACCGGTGCGCAGGATGTTGGCCGCCGTGTCCTTGAGCAGCCCGTCCTTCAGGCGGTTGATGCTGACCATGACCACCGGCGGGTCCTCGCCCAGCATGTTGAACATGCTGAACGGCGCGGCATTCACCGTGCCGTCCTCACCCAGCGTGGTGATCAGCGCAATGGGGCGCGGCACGATCAGGCTGGCCATGAGCTTGTAGCGCTGGTAGGCGTCAATCTGCGAAAAGTCGATGTCCATGGCACGGCGCTTCAATAAATCGTATACGAAATTTTAAACCATTTGCCGTTTTTCTCTCAGTCACACATAAATCGTATACGATTTACCAGGTCAACCCTCCGGCATCTCGTCCGGCAGGGACAGGCGTGCTTCCAACGCCAGCAGGTGGCGGTCCATGGCGTCGGCGGCGGCGCTGCCATCGCGCAGGGCCAGGTGTTCCACGAGCTGTTCGTGCTCCTCGTGCTCGCAGGTGGCCTCGCCCGGCGCCTCGTACAGCGCCACGATGAGCGAGCAGCGCGTCATGAGTTCGGTCAGGATGCGCTGCAGTTCGGCATTGCCCGACAGCTCCGCCAGCGCCAGGTGAAAGCCCCCCGCCAGCGCCACCCAGCGCGCATGGTCCTGCTGGTGCAGGGCCTCGTGCTCGGCGCGCATGCGCTGCTTCAAACGCTGCACCTCGCCATGGGTGATGCGCGCGGCCACCATGCGCACGATGCCGGCCTCGACCACGCGGCGCGCGGCGAAGATGTCGCGCGTCTCCTTCGGGCCGGGCCGGGCCACCGTCGCACCTTTGTTGGGCACGATGTCCAGGATGCGCAGTTCGGCCAACCGGTGCAGGGCCTGGCGCACCACCGTGCGGCTCACGCCGAATCGCTCGCACAGCGCGGGCTCTCCCAGGCGCTCGCCGGGGCGCAGCCGGCCGTGCATGACGGCGTCGAGCACGGCCTCGTAGACCGGCTGGTCCAGGGTGGCGGCGGGCATGGCCTTGGCACCGGCGGTTTTGCGGGGGGGCGTTGCGGCAGGCATGGCTGGGGAATCGTGGTGGGGCGGTGGGCGCTGCAGTGTAGCCAGCAGCGACTGTGCCATGGCCGCCAGGCACCGCCCGATGGCGTGGCGGAAGCCGTCTTTTTTGCCCCCGATGTGCACGCAGTCATAGCGCGACAGGCATCCTCGTTATACGCTCTGGCATATGCGGTCCCTGGCAGGCGCGCATACGCTCTGCTTCTGACCGATTTGCCCGTTTTTGAGCACCCACGCATGACGATGACCCACCGACCTCTTCGCTTCATCCGCCGCGGCCAGCCCGCGGTGCTGCACGACGTACCGCCCGACCGCACCTTGCTGGAGGTGCTGCGCGAGGACATGGGCTGCACCGGCACCAAGGAAGGCTGCGGCGAAGGCGACTGCGGCGCCTGCACGGTGGTGCTGGGCGAAGAGCGCCACGGCAAGCTGCACTACAGCGCCGTGAACAGCTGCATCCGCCTGGCCCACTCGGTGGACGGCATGGCGTTGTGGACGGTGGAAGACCTGGCCGAGGACCCGCTGATCCGCCCCAACGGCCCGGCCGGGACGGTGGAAAAGCCCATCACCCTGCACCCCGCGCAGGAAGCCATGGTGCAGTGCCACGGTTCGCAGTGCGGCTTTTGCACGCCGGGCTTCGTGATGAGCCTGTTCGGCATGTACCAGAACCATGTCTGCCAGGGCCAGCCCATCACGCGCGAGCTGGCGCAGGAAGAACTCTCGGGCAACCTGTGCCGCTGCACGGGCTACCGCCCCATCCTCGAAGCGGCCCAGCAGATGGCCGCCCTGCCCCGCGTGGCCGTGGACGAAGCGCAATTGCTGCACCAGCTGACACAGCTGCAGCCCCCCGCGCCGGATGGCACTGCCTACCTGGCCCCCACCACCCTGGCCGCCCTGCTGGCCGCACGGGCCGCGCACCCCGGCGCCCAGGTGGTGGCCGGCTGCACCGACGTGGGGCTGTGGGTCACCAAGATGCACAAGCAGTACGCGCAGGTGCTGGACGTGACGCGCGCGGCCGAGCTGCTGCAGCTCCATGGAGACGCGCACCAGATCACCATCGGCGCCGCGGTGTCGCTGACCGATGCCTTTGCCGCGCTCACCCGCCAGTGGCCGCAGCTGCACAGCTTTGCCACGCGCTTCGCGGGCCTGCCGGTGCGCAACTCGGGCACGCTCGGCGGCAACGTGGCCAACGGCTCGCCCATCGGCGACTCCATGCCGCTGCTGATCGCACTGCGCGCCCAGATCGTGCTGGCCAGCACGCGCGGCGAGCGCACGCTGTCCCTGGAAGACCTGTACACCGGCTACCGCCAGAACGTGATGGCGGCCGATGAGCTGCTGGTGCGCATCGTGGTGCCGCGCCCGGGAGTGACCGAGGCGCTGCGCGCCTACAAGATATCGAAGCGCTTCGACGACGACATATCGGCCGTGTGCCTGGTGGTCAACCTGGATATCGAGGCGGGCGTGGTGCGCCGCGCGAGCATCGGCGCGGGCGGCGTGGCCGCCACGCCGGCGCGCGCGCGGCAGACCGAGGCGGCGCTCACCGGCCAGCCCTGGTCGGCCGAAACGGTGCAGCGCGCCGCCGATGCGCTGCAGGCCGAGTTCAGCCCCATCTCCGACATGCGCGCCAGCGGCGCCTACCGCCGCACCGTGCTGGCCAGCCTGCTGCAGCGCTTCTGGCTGGAGAGCCAGGGCCAGGACGCGGTGAGCGTGGAGAACTTCCGACTGGAGGCCGCTGTATGAACCAGCGCGACACCCTTCCCGTGAGCCGCGACGCGGTGGACGACCCGGTGGCCGTGGCCGCCGATGCCCACGCCGACCAGCCCGTGGCGGCGCCCCTGGCACCCACGCCCCCCGCCACGCTGCGGGCCATGGGCCATTCCCACATCCACGAAAGCGCACGCGCCCAGGTGGCCGGGGCGGCCCACTACATCGACGACCTGCCCGAGATCAAGGGCACGCTCTACGCCTCGCCCATCCTTTCCACCGTGGCGCACGGGCGCCTGAACGGCGTGGACGCGAGCGCCGCGCTGGCCCTGCCTGGCGTGCGCGGCGTGGTGCTGTCGGCCGACGTGCCGGGCGACAAGATGCTGGCGGCCTTCGCGCACGACGAGCCGGTGTTTGCCATGGACACGGTGCAGCACATCGGCCAGGTCATCGGCCTGGTGGTGGCCGACACGGTGATGCAGGCGCGCCGCGCCGTGCGCGCCGTGAAGCTCGACATCACACCGCTGCCGGCCGTGCTCACGGTGCAGGACGCGCTCGCGGCCGAAAGCTATGTGCTGCCGCCGGTGTTCGTGCGCCGCGGCGACGCGGCGGCCGGCCTGGCCGCATCGCCGCACCGCCTGCAGGGCGCCTTCGAGGTGGGCGGGCAGGAGCACTTCTACCTCGAAGGCCAGATCGCCTACGCCATGCCGCTGGAGCAAAAACAGTGGTGGGTGTACTCCAGCACCCAGCACCCAGGCGAAGTACAGCACTGGGTGGCGCATGCCCTGGGCATCGACAACCACGCCGTGCGCGTGGAATGCCGGCGCATGGGCGGGGGCTTCGGCGGCAAGGAGACGCAGGCCGGCCACCTGGCCGTGTGGGCCGCCGTGGCCGCGCACAAGCTGGGGCGCCCCATCAAGCTGCGCCTGGACCGGGACGAGGACTTCATGGTCACCGGCAAACGCCACCCGTTCGCCTACCGCTACGACGTGGGCTTTGACGGCACAGGCCGCATCACCGGGCTGAACCTGCACATGGCGGCCAACTGCGGCTTCTCGGCCGACCTGTCGGGCCCGGTGGCCGACCGCGCCGTGTTCCACAGCGACAACGCCTACTACCTGAGCGACGTGGAGATCGCCTCCTTCCGCTGCAAGACCAACACCCAGAGCCATACCGCGTTCCGCGGCTTCGGCGGGCCGCAGGGCGTGATCGTGATCGAGGCCATCCTGGGCGACGTGGCGCGCGCACTGGGCCTGGACGCACAGGACGTACGCCTGCGCAACCTCTATGGCCGCGACGCGTCCGAAGGCCGCAACGTCACCCACTACCAGATGACCGTGGAGGACAACATCCTGCACGAGCTCATGCCCCAGCTGGAGCGCGACGCCAACTACCGCGAGCGCCAGGCCACCATCGCCGCGTGGAACGCCACCAACCCCGTGCTCAAGCGCGGCCTGGCGATCACACCGGTGAAGTTCGGCATCAGCTTCACGGCCACCCTGTTCAACCAGGCCGGCGCGCTGGTGCACGTGTACACCGACGGCAGCGTGCAGGTGAACCACGGCGGCACCGAAATGGGCCAGGGCCTGCACACCAAGGTGGCGCAGATCGTGGCCGACGAGCTGGGCGTGCCGCTGCACCGCGTGCTGGTCACGGCCAGCGACACCAGCAAGGTGCCCAACGCCAGCGCCACCGCCGCCTCGAGCGGCACCGACCTGAACGGCCGCGCGGCCCAATTCGCCGCGCGCCACGTGCGCGACAACCTGGCGGCCTATGTCTGCGGCCTGGACGGCTGCGGCGCGGGCGCCATCCAGTTCGCGGGCGGGCAGGTGATCTCGCCCAAGAAGGTGCGCGCCTTCGACGACGTGGTGAAAGAGGCATATGCCAACCGCATCCAGCTGTGGAGCGATGGCTTCTACCGTACGCCCAAGATCCACTACGACAAGACCACGCTCACGGGCCGGCCGTTCTACTACTTCTCATACGGTGCGGCCTGCACCGAGGTGGTGATCGACACACTGACCGGCGAGAGCCGCGTGATCGCCGTGGACATCCTGCACGACGTGGGCCACAGCATCAACCCGGCCATCGACATCGGGCAGATCGAGGGCGGCTTCGTGCAGGGCATGGGCTGGCTCACCACCGAGCAGCTGGTGTGGAACGACAAGGGCTACCTGGCCACGCACGCGCCCAGCACCTACAAGATACCGGCCACGGGCGACATCCCGGCGCACTTCCGCGTGGGCCTCTGGCCCGAGGCCAACCGCGAGGACAACGTGGGCGGCAGCAAGGCCGTGGGCGAACCGCCTTTCATGCTGGCCATCAGCGTCTACGAGGCGCTTCGCAATGCCGTGGCGGCTGCGCGCGGCGCAGGCGAGGACGCCCTGGCCCCGGTCCGGCTGACGGCCCCTGCCACGGCCGAGAACGTGCTGCGCGCGCTGGGCAAGATCGAAGGCTGACAAGGGGCCCGGCAGGCGCAACCGGCGCGGTCCAGGCCAGCGCCCCCGCGCAAGGGCCGCCCCGCCGCGAAGGCGGCGTATTCAGCTTTGGCGCTGGGGGCGCCCCCCCTCTGGGGGGAAGGCGCGAAGCGACTCAGGGGGGAGTCAGTACGGCCCGAGGGCCATGCGGCCTGAAGAGGTCATGTCGCGCACATGCCGGGTCTCCACCCGGTTGCGACCGGCGCGCTTGGCGTCGTAGCAGGCCATGTCGGCCGCGTACAGCACCGAGGCCACGTCGTGCAGGTGGGCATCGAGCACCACCAGCCCGATGCTCACGCCCAGCGTGAAGCTGCGCCCCTGGTAGGAAGGCTCCCAGGCCTGCACCGTGGCGCGCAGCTGCTCGGCCACGGCCTGACCACGCGCCAGCGGGCAACCGGGCAACACCACCGCGAACTCATCGCCGCCCAGGCGGGCAGACCAGCCCACCTGGCGCACCTGGGTCTCGATCAGCCGGGCCACGTGGCGCAGCACGTCGTCGCCCGCATCATGGCCGGCCACGTCGTTGACCAGCGTGAAATGGTCGAGATCAAGGAACAGCACCACACCATCATCGGGCGCTTCGTCCACCACCGTGCCGGGCGCACCGGCCGCTCGCGTGCGTGCAGAACGCTCCGCCAGCAGCAGGGCCAGCCGGTGATCGAAGGCCGAGCGGTTGTGCAGCTGGGTCAGGGCATCGTGCGTGAGCTCCCAGGCCTGCTGGTACTGTGCCTCGCGCGCGGCGGTGATGTCCTCCAGCATCCACACGGTGCCTCCGCCCAGCGCCGCCGAGTCCACCTTGCGGCCCTGCACGCGGGCCCAGACGGGGCTGCCGTCCTTGCGCACGAAGCACACGTCCCCATCGAAGGTGCCATGCGCCGCGAAGGCCGCCTGCACGCGCTCGCCCAGGCGGGCGTAGTCGGCGTCCGAGCCATACAGCGTGCGCGCCGGCCGGCCCTGCAGTTCGCTTTCGGCGTAGCCCAGCATCATGCAGGCCTGCCGCCCCACCACTTCGAGGATGCCATGGCGCGTGATGACGATGCCCACCGAGGCGTTCTCCAGGATGGCCTGGAACTGACCGTCGAGCAGCGCATGCAGTTGGTCCTGCTGCCGCTTTTGCTGCGCCAGCCCGTCGAACACCCGCACCAGCGCGCCCACCTCCCCCCGGCCATCGGGCCACTCGATGTCGCGCCGAGCATCGTGGCGAAGCAGGTGCTGCGCGCCCCGGCACAGCTGGGCCAGGGGCTGCGCCATCCAGGCCATGGCAACGGCCAGCAGCAGCACGCCCAGGGCGATCACCGCCGCGGCCAGCCACCAGGCATCGCGCTGGGCCCCCTGCAGCGGCGCCAGCAGCGCCTGCGAATTGCTGACCCGGGCCACGAACCACTGCGGCAGCGGCATGCCGGCCATGCTCACGATATGGTCGGGCTGCACCTCGGTGACCCCACGCCCGACCACGGGCTGCGCACGGCGAAGCCAGTCGGCGAACACAGGGGCCAGGCCCGGCTCGTCGCGCACCTGGCCCATGATGCGCGCGGGGTCGGTGTGCGAAAGGATGGTGCCGTCGCGGGTGAAGACCACCAGGCGCGAGTCATCGCGCGCCGGCAGCGCCATGGACTGCGGCAGCAGGCCCTGCGACTGCAGCTTGAGCGCCCCGGCGACCACGCCCAGCACGGCCCCCTCCTCGCTGTGCAGCGGCAGCGTGAACATGATGCGTGCCTGGCTGGTGCGCCCGGCGATCAGTTCCGACACCTGGGGCTTGCCATCGATCAGGGTGCGGCGCAGGGCATCGCGCTCCGACGGGTCCAGGTCGGCCGCCTTGATCAACTGGCCCGAGCGGATGTTGAGCCGGAGCTCACCGTCCTTGCGGGCCACCTGCAGGGCATCGAAGAACCCCACCGCGGGCAGGCCCTGCTGCAGCAGCCAGTCCAGCGAAGACGGCGACTCCAGCATGGCCGGCGTGATGCCCTGGGCCACCGTGCGCAGTACCTTCTGGCTCTGCTCGATCTTGCTCGCCAGCAGCCGCGCAACAACCTCCACCTCGTCCGTCTGCTGGCCGACCACTCGGCGCATGGCCTCCTGGCCAGCAGCGCGCGACACCAGCCACACCGACGCTGCACTGGCCAGCACCACCACCAGCGCAGCCACCACCATCAGCCGCAGCACCAGGGGGCCCGGCAGGCTCCAGGCAGGCGCTTGTGCGGCAGCGACGGGGTTCGCGGGTGGCGTCATGCGCTATCCCGGTCTGGAGGGCTGCAGGTGCGGACGATGATGAAGGAGGCGGGCATGGAAGCTGTAGGAAAAAACAGGGCTTCCCAACAAATATACGCAGCACCCGCCCGCCGGGGCTTGGGTGGAACCCTCACATCGCCCCAAGGAAAAACCCTAGGGCAGCGCGACACCCCCTGAGTCGCTTCGCGCCTTCACCCCTCTCTCGACTCGCTGCGCGAGTCGGGAAGGGGACGCTCCCAGTGCGGCGGGGCGGCCACGGGGACCCTCTGCACATATCCCTGCACGGGAGCACTGGCCTCGGCCGCGCCAGCTTCGTGGGAAGCGGCGCCGCACGCAACATCACTATCGGGGAGATTTGTGCGGGCTCAGCCCCCTGCGACCGATTGCAGCGCCATCGGCTGCGGCAGCCTGAGCACGTTGCCGGTGCCGGCCACCAGGCCGTGCTCGCGCAGGTGGCGCATCACGCGCGAGAAGGTCTCGGGGGCGATGCCCAGCTGGGCGGCGATGAGCCGCTTGCGCTGGTGCAGCGTGACGCTCATCGCGCCGCCCGTGTCCGGCTCCGCGTTCTGCAGCAGCCACTGCGCGCAGCGCGCCTGGGCGTCCTGCGCGAGGCGGCTCACGGCCAGGCCCGACTGCTGCAGGTAGCCCGCGGCCATGTCGCGCATCAGGGCCTGCGCCGCAGAGGGAAGCGCCTCGCAATGGCTGCGAAAGACCTGCACCGGCAGATGCCGCAGCTGCACCTGGGTCTGCGCCACCATGTCCACCGCGCAGGGTTGCGCGAGCAGCGCCGACGCCGCGTCCAGCCAGAACGGAGCCTCCACCACACCCAGCTGGTGGCGCATCTGGCCGCGCTCGCACACCCCCAGCAATACCCGGCCGCGCTCCAGGTGCAGCACCGTGTCCAGCGTCTGGTGGCGGTGCCGCAGCACATCACCGGCCGCGGCGATCTGGACCTGTGCGGTCAGCGGAAAAAGCGAAGGAGGCAGCATGGGCCGAACTGTGCCGCGGCGGGGTCCTGCGCGCATTGAGCAAGATCAAATCCGGCCCAGCCAACAGCCTGCGTAGGGCCGTCCGACTTCTGTAAGCACTTGTTGCCACCAGGGCATGGAACTTGCGAAGTCCCCGCCGCCGTTCCCACCCGCGCACCACGGGTGCACCGATGGTGGGCACCGCATCCGAAGCGCCGGACATCCGGCGTCCCTCACCCCAGGAGTACACAATGAAAACAAACCTGATTGCCCTCTCGCTCGGTGGCGCCATGCTGTGCGCCAGCGCAGCGGCCCAGGCCCAGAGTTCCGTCCAGCTGATGGGCCTGACCGACGTGTTCGTCGGCTCCATGCGCAACGCCGGTGATGCCGGCCGCGCCACGGTACTCAACAGCGGTGGCATGACCACCTCGTGGTTCGGCGTCAAGGGCACCGAAGACCTCGGCGGTGGCCTCAAGGCCAACTTCGCGCTGACCTCGTTCATCAAGGTCGACACCGGCGTGCAGGGCCGCTTCGTGAACGACACCTTCTTCTCGCGCGACGCCAACGTGGGCCTGTCGGGCGGCTTCGGCACGGTGACGGTGGGCCGGGGACTGGCGCCCAATTTCCTGCCCTCGATCCTGTCGAACCCGCTGGGCGATTCGTTCACCTTCGCGCCGCTGATCCTGCACATGAACGTGCCCCTGTTCAACGGCACCGGCTGGACGGCCACCACGCCGTCGGACACCGGCTGGTCCAACGAGATCATCTACAGCACGCCCAGCATGGGCGGGCTCACGGTCAACACGCACTACCAGATCGGCGAGATCGCGGGCGACAACGGCAAAAAGAACATCGGCCTGAACGCGCTGTACTTCAACGGCCCGCTCACGCTGACCGGCTTCTACGAGCGCGACCAGATCAGCAACCCCGCCGTGCCAAGCGCCTACCTGGGCACCACCAAGAGCGACTGGATGCTGGGCGGTGCCTACGACTTCACCGTGGTGAAGGCGTTTGCCAGCTACGGCCAGGCCAAGGCCGACAACACCACCAACAAAGCCAAGACCCTGCAGCTGGGCGTGTCCGTGCCGGTGTTCAGCACCGGCAAGGTGCTGGCATCGTGGGCCCAAACCGAGATGTCGGCCACCGACGTCTCGCGCAAGACCTTCACGCTGGGCTACGACCACTTCCTGTCCAAGCGCACCGACCTGTATGCGATGCTGATGAACGACCGCATCACCGCGCGCACCACGGGCAACAGCTTCGGCCTGGGCATCCGCCACAGGTTTTAAGGCTCCCCCCTGAGCGGCTTCGCGTCATCCCCCCTGAGGGGGGACGCCCCCGGCGCGGCGGGGCGGCCCTTGCACGGGGGCACTGGCTTGGGCCGCGCCAGTTGTGGCGCTTGCGTCCCACGCCAAGGCCAGGGCCAGTATCAGACGTCCGACGCCGCGTGGGCACTACAGCACCAGGATCGCCCGGAAGTCGTTCACATTGGTGTGCGTGGGCCCGGTGACCAGCAGGTCGCCCAGGGCCGCGAAGTAACTCCAGGCGTCGTTGCGCTGCAGGGCGTCTTCGATGTCGGCGCCCGCTGCGTGGGCCCGGCGCAGGGTGTCGGGCACCACGAAAGCCCCTGCGTTGTTCTCGACGCCATCGATGCCGTCGGTATCGGCAGCCAGGGCCCAGACCGACGGCTCGCCCTGCAGCGCCTTGGCCAGCCCCAGGCAGAACTCGCCGGCGCGGCCGCCGCGGCCACGGGGAGCGTCTGGCGCGCGCGGGCGCACCGTGACCGTCGTTTCGCCACCCGAGAGGATGACGCAGGGCTTCGTGAACGGCTGGCCCCGGCGCGCCACCGAGCGCGCCATGGCCGCGTGCACCTTGCCCACCTCGCGCGACTCGCCTTCGATCTCGTCCGAGAGGATGACGGCATCCACACCCGCCGCGCGCGCTGCCGCGGCCGCGGCCTCCAGCGCCTGCCAGGGCGTGGCCACCAGGTGCACGGCATGGCCCTCGAACACGGCATCACCGGGCTTGGGCGTTTCCAGCGCCCCCTCGCGCAGCGCCTGCACGGTCTGGTGCGGCACCTCGATGCCGTAGCGCGTGAGGATGGCCAGCGCATCGGCACAGGTGGTGGCGTCGGGCACGGTGGGGCCGCTGGCGATGACCGAGGGGTCGTCGCCCGGCACGTCGCTGATGGTCAGCGTAACCACGCGCGCCGGCCCACAGGCGGCCGCCAGCCGCCCGCCCTTGATGCGCGAGAGGTGCTTGCGCACGCAGTTCATCTCGGCGATGTCGGCACCGCTGTCCAGCAGCGCGCGGTTGATGCGCTGCTTGTCTTCGAGCGTCAGGCCCTCGCCCGGCAAGGTGAGCAGCGAGGAGCCCCCGCCCGAGATCAGGCACAGCACCAAGTCGTCGGCCGTGAGGCCCTCGGTCAGGTCCAGCAGGCGCTGCGCGGCGGCCTCGCCGGCGGCATCGGGCACGGGGTGCGAGGCCTCGACCACCTCGATGCGCTGCGCCAGGCCGTCGGGCCGGGGTGGAACGTGCCCGTAGCGCGTGACGACCAGGCCCGACAGCGGCGCGTCGTGCGGCCACAGGGCTTCGAGCGCCTGGGCCATCGCCCCGGCGCCCTTGCCGCCTCCCAGCACCAGGGTGCGTCCGCGAGGCGGCGCGGGCAGCCAGGCGCGCATGCCGTGCAGGGGCTGGGCGCGGTGCACTGCAACGTCGAACAGGCCCCGCAGGAAGCCACGGGGATCGGTGTAGAAATCAGGCAACGCGCCGGCTTGGGAGGAAGAGGATTCGGACATGGTGCACATTGTGCGTGGCCTCGGGCGGACAGGTGGAAACCCGAACCCGCTGTAACGCATCTGTCACAACCAGCCGGTATGGTGAACCCCCTAGAAGTGACAAATTGCAACCATGGCGCATCCCAAGCACGAACGTCTCGACCGCATGCTGGCGCTGCTGTCGCCGGCCGTGCGGCTGGGCTCAGGGCCGCTGGCGCAGCTGATCCAGGGTGGCGGCCTGCACTGCGTCTTCCAGCCCCTGGGCGACCTGCGCGAAGGCAGCATCTTCGCCCATGAGGCCCTGATTCGCGGCCCCGAGGGTTCCGCCCTGCACACGCCCGACATTCTGCTGGACCTGGCGCAGCGCGAAGGCCTGCTGCTGGACCTCGAGCTGGCGTGCGTTTTCACGGCGCTGCACGACTGGGGCGACCACGGCGCCCCCGGCCGCCTGTTCGTGAACATCAGCGCCGACGCGCTGGTGCATGCCGTGGCCCTGTGCGGCCCGGGCCGCATGGGCGAGACGGTGCGCCATTGCGGCGTGAGCGCGCGCATGCTGGTGTTCGAGATCACCGAGCACGAGCGCGTGACCGACATGCCCGCGCTGCGCGAGGCCATCCGCGAGGTGCATGCCTGCGGCGCGCGGCTGGCGCTCGACGATTTTGGCGACGGCCGCTCCAGCCTGCGCCTGTGGTCCGAGGTCAAGCCCGACTTCGTGAAGATCGACCGCTACTTCATCCACGACATCAGCGAGCACCCCGAGAACCTGCAGATGCTGCAGGCCATCAAGGGCATTGCCGATGTGTTCGGCACCACGCTGATCGCCGAGGGCATCGAGACGCGCGACGACCTGCGCGCGCTGCGCGACCTGGCCATTCCCTATGGCCAGGGCTGGGTGCTGGGACGCCCGGCACGCACCCCGCGCGAGGCCATCGACGGCCCTGCGCTCGACGTGCTGCAGGACCGCCGCGTGGCCGTGCTGCCCCACCTGGGCCAGACGGCGCGCCCCGGCATCCTGCGCAGCCTGCTGGTGGTGCAGGCGCCCACGGTGGCGCCGTCCACCAGCAACGACGAGGTGGCGGCCCTGCTGCAGGAGCGCACCCACCTGCACGCCCTGGCCGTGGTGGACGGATCACGCCCGGTGGCGCTGATCAACCGCCAGCAGTTCATGAACCACTATGCCACGCTGTACTTTCGCGAGGTGCATGGCCGCAAGCCCTGCATCGGCTTTGCCAACGGCACGCCGCGCGTGGTGGAACTCGACTGCGATGTGGACCAGCTCGTGGGCATCCTCACCTCGCAGGACCAGCGCTACCTGAGCGATGGCTACATCGTCACCGACAACGGCCGCTACGTGGGCCTGGGCACCGGCGACCAGCTGGTGCGCGCGGTGACCGAAACCCGCATCGAGGCCGCGCGCCATGCCAACCCGCTGACCTTTCTGCCTGGCAACATCCCCATCAGCATGCACATGCAGCGCCTGCTGGAGAGCGGCACCGAGTTCGTGGCCTGCTATGCGGACCTGAACAATTTCAAACCCTTCAACGACCACTACGGCTACTGGCGCGGCGACCAGATGATCCGCCTGGTGGCGCGCCTGGCCACCACGCACTGCGACGCGCGCCGCGACTTCGTGGGCCATGTGGGGGGCGATGATTTCATGCTCATCTTCCAGAGCAGCAACTGGCTGCAGCGCTGCAAGAACATCGTGGACGAATTCGCGCGCGAGGCGCTGACCCTGTTCGACGACGGCGCGCGCGCCATGGGCGGCATCCATTCGGAAGACCGGCATGGCGTACGCCGCTTCTTCCCCTGCACCACGCTGGCCATCGGCGCGGTGCGCATCCAGCCCGGCGTGTACCGCCATGCCGAGGAGGTGGCCAACCTGGCCGCCGTGGCCAAGCACGAGGCCAAGCTGGCATCCACCGGGGTGGTGCTGCACGGCGGCGAGCTGCCTGGGCCGCCGCACAACGCGATGCGCGCGCTGCAGAGCGTCCTTGCAGCCTAAGAGGCTGAGAATATTTCGGCCATGCCCGCCTTGCTCGCCAAAACGCCCCGGCTCATCGTTGCAAATGCTCACCATAGCCCGCGCTATGGCTCCGCTTTGCGCCTAGACACAGGGCGTTTTGGCGCGCCTTTCGGGCAGGGTCAAAAAATTCTCAGCCTCTGACTCTGCGCCGCAGTCAGCGCGGCATCAAGGGACTTTGGCACCGTCCTGGAACCAGCGGCCGATCAGCGCGCGCTCGGCGTCGGTCATCTGCGTGGCGTTGTTCATGGGCATGAGCTTTTGCACCACGGCCTGCTGGTAGACCGCCTGGGCGTGCTGCTGGACCAGGGCCGGCGAATCCAGGCGCAGGTTCTTCATCTGCACCTGGGCGCCATGGCACAGGTAGCAACGCTGCTCCAGCACCGACTGCACGGCGGCAAAATCGCTGCCGGCACCGGCTGTAGCGGGCGCGGCGGCAGCCGTCACAGTGGCGGGTGCAGCCTGCGAAGCGGCGGAAACTGCGGAAGCCGCAGGGGCGGCGGGAGCGGCAACCGCCGCAGGCTTGGCAGCGGCGATCGGTGCAGGCGCCGGGGCGGGCCGCATCCAGACGATGGCGCCCAGCAGGGCCACCAATCCCACCATGGCATAGGGCAGCGGATTGGGGTTGCGGCCGAGCTTGTAGCCATGCCGCATCACGAAGAACTGGCGGATGGCGGCGCCCGCGAACATCATGAGGATGAGCACCAGCCAGTTCTGCGGGTGGCTCCATGTAAAGCTGTAGTGGTTGCTCAGCATCGCGAAGATCACCGGCAGCGTGAAGTAGGTGTTGTGCACGCTGCGCTGCTTGCCGCGCTTGCCGTGGATCGGGTCCACGTTCTGGCCGGTGCGGATCTGCCGCACCACGGTGCGCTGGCCAGGGATGATCCAGAAGAACACGTTGGCGCTCATCGAGGTGGCGATCATCGCGCCCACCAGCAGGAAGGCCGCGCGCCCGGCGAACAGGTGGCAGGCCAGCCACGAGGCGATGCACACCAGCACCAGCACCAGGCCGCCAACGATGGCGTCACCGTTCTTCTTTTGCCCGAAGATGCGGCAGATGCCGTCGTACAGCAGCCAGAACACGACCAGAAAGGCCAGCGCAGCGCCGATGGCCGCGGGCGGAGCCCAGTCCATGCGCGACTTGTCGATCAGGTAGGTGCCCGCGCTCCACAGGTAGGACAGGGTGAACAGCGCAAAGCCACTGAGCCAGGTGCTGTAGCTCTCCCAATAGAACCAGTGCAGGTGCTTGGGCAGCTCGGGCGGGGAAACGGCGAACTTGACCGGGTGGTAGAAGCCACCGCCGTGCACGGCCCAGAGCTCGCCGCTCACGCCCTGCTTCTTGAGGTCCTCGTCCTCGGGCGGCGTGAGGCTGCTGTCCAGGAAGACGAAGTAGAACGACGAGCCAACCCAGGCGATGGCGGTGATGACATGGACCCAGCGCAGCAGCAGGTTGGCCCAGTCGAGAAGGTAGTTTTCCATTTTTTCTCAACCTTGGCGGCGTGGGGGGACACACCGCCTGAACAACCTGCTCACCACTGCGGGCGCTCTGAGCAGAAGATGGGGTCGCGCACCATGGCAAACCAAGCTTGCCGGGGCACCGCTGCGACCCATGGGACCGGCGCCGCAACGGCCATCCAGCTCCCGGGTGAAAGTGTATGCAAAAACTGTTCTCAATTCCAGTCCGTAGAGAAACAATCAGGCCTGGGAATACCCTTGAAGCGGATTTGCGACAGCCTGGACTGCCGCCACTGATTGCAAGAGTTGTGCCGCCACGGCCACGGCAATCACCTCGGGCTCCTTGCCCGGGATGCCCGGCACGCCGATGGGGCAGGTCACATGGGCCTGCTCGCGCGGGCTGAAGCCCCGCGCCGTGAGCCGGCTGGTGAAGGTGGCCCACTTGGTCTTGCTGCCGATGAGGCCGATGAAGGGCAGGTCGCGGCGTTCGCGCTGGCGCTTGAGGCAGGCGGCCACCACGTCCAGGTCCTCGGCGTGGCTGAAGCTCATGATCAGCACGCGCGAGCCCGGTACCAGATCGGGCACGGCCATCTGCACCGGCTCGGAATGCTCGCAGTGCACATTCGGCGGCGGTGCGTCCGGAAAAATCCCGTCGCGGCTGTCGATCCAGGTCAGCGCAAAGGGCAGAGGCGCCAGCACGCGCGCCAGGGCGTGGCCCACATGGCCGCCGCCGAACAAGGCCACGGGGTACAGGTCGGCCGTCAGGCACCGGGCCAGAGCGGGCGCGTCCTGCGCGGCCACGCATTCGAATTCGAGGTACACCACACCACCACAGCATTGGCCGAGCGCCGGGCCCAGGGCAAAGCGCATCGGTGCCGGGTCGTTCGCGGCGCCGGGGTCCACCAGGCGGCGGCGCGCCTCGGCGATGGCCTGGTGCTCCAGGTGGCCGCCGCCGATGGTGCCCACCAACCTGCCTGCGAACACGGCCATCCACGCGCCCGATTCACGCGGCACGGAGCCTTGGGTAGACTCCACAGTCACCAGACACGCCGGTTCGGCCGCAAGGCCTTCCAGCAACAAACGCAAGTTCTCCACTGCCGCCGTCCTTTCGTTACACCAGCCCACCATGCCCAATACCCCGCCCAATCACCGCCCCGGCAAAGGCCGCCACTGGCTGCTGGCGGGCATCATGGCCGCTGGTGGCGCCCTGATCGCTGCCTGCAAGTCTGCGCCCGAATCCGCACCCGCACCAGCCACGCCAGAGAGCCGCCCTCCCACCAGTACCGACATCCAGGGCGTCAAGGGCCCCGTGCCGGCCACTGCGGGCTCGGCCCGCCCCTCGGCGGCCGCCACGCCCCGCGCCTACCGGCAGGACGGCGCCACCCACCTCTACGGCCTGAACGCCGAGCGCATCTTCAAGGGCAAGCTGCAACCCCAGCTGTACGCCATCGGCGTGATCGAGGTGGACATCGACCGCACCGGCAAGGTCACGCGGGTGAACTGGCTGCGCGCCCCGCGCCATGCGCCCGAGGTGGTCAAGGAGATCGAGCGCACCATCCGCGCCGCAGCCCCCTTCCCGGTGCCCACCCGCATGGGCAAGGTGACTTACACCGAAACCTGGTTGTGGGACAAGAGCGGCAAGTTCCAACTCGATACCCTCACCGAAGGCCAGCTCTAAGAGCCCCTGTACGTCGAGTAGCTCCACGGGCTCACCAGCAGCGGCACGTGGTAGTGCTGGTCTTCGTGCGCAATGCCGAAGTCCAGGCTCACCTGGTTCAAGAAGTTCGGCTCGGGTAGTTCCACGCCCTTGGCCTTGAAATACCCCGCCACGTCAAAGCGCAGCCGATAGGTGCCAGCGCGCAGGCTGGCGTTGTCGAACAGCGGCGCATCGGTGCGGCCGTCGTGGTTGAGCGTCAGGCGCTGCAGCAGCGTGGCGGCGTCGCCGTGGGTCGAATACAGGGCCACTTCCATGCCGGCGGCGGGGCAGCCATTCATGGTGTCCAGAACATGCGTGCTCAAGCCCATAGGGATTCTCCTGAAGGATGGGGATAGGAAAAATGCAATCTGTAGACCAAAAGTGTATACACTTTTCGCCAATCCTCCTATCATGTCGCCATGGAATCTTCATCCACCAATGCCATCGTCGAGGCGTTGACCCGCGCCATCGTTGAACACCGCCTGCAGCCGGGCACCAAGCTCGCCGAGCAGAAGCTTGCCGACCATTTCGGCGTCTCGCGCACGCTGGTGCGCCAGGCGCTGTTCCAGATGGCGCAGAACAAGCTGGTCACGCTGGAGCCCGCGCGCGGCGCCTTTGTCTCCACCCCCTCGGTCGAGGAGGCGCGCCAGGTGTTCGCCGTGCGCCGCATGCTGGAGACCGAGATGACCCGCGCCTTCGTGCGCAGCGTCACCCCCGCCAAGATCAAGGCCCTGCGCGCCCACGTGGCCAGCGAGAAGGCCGCCATGGGCACGGCCGACGCCAGCAGCCGCACCGAGCTGCTGGGCGACTTCCACGTGCGCATGGCCGAGCTCATGGGCAATGAGGTGCTGGCCCACCTGCTGGGCGACCTGATCTCGCGCTGCGCGCTGATCACGCTGATGTACCAGTCGGCCAGCGCCGCCGAGCACTCGCACGAAGAGCACGGCGAGATCGTGACCGCACTGGCCGCGCGCAACGAGGACCATGCCGTGGCCCTCATGCAGTCGCACCTCGAGCATGTCGAGGCCAGCCTCACCTTCGACCGCAAGCGCCCCGCCAGCGACCTGGCCATGGCGCTCGCCCCCGTCACCGCTTCGCAAGTCCACTGACCGACAGCACGCACCGACACCATGACCTACGACTCCACCCTGCCCTATCCCCGCGACCTGGTCGGCCACGGCCGCAACCCGCCCCATGCGCAATGGCCCGGCCAGGCACGCATCGCCGTGCAGTTCGTGCTCAACTACGAAGAGGGCGGCGAGAACGCCACCCTGCACGGCGACGCGGGCTCCGAACAGTTCCTGTCGGAAATGTTCAACCCCGCCAGCTACCCCGAGCGCCACATGAGCATGGAGGGCATCTACGAATACGGCTCGCGTGCCGGCGTGTGGCGCATCCTGCGCGAGTTTGACAAGCGCGGCCTGCCGCTCACCGTGTTCGGCGTGTCGAGCGCACTGCAGCGCCACCCCGAGCTGACCCAGGCCTTCGTGCAGGCGGGCCACGAGATCGCCTGCCACGGCCTCAAGTGGATCCACTACCAGCACATCCCCGAAGAGGTGGAGCGCGCCCACATGGCCGAGGCCATGGCCATCATCGAACGCATGACCGGCCAGCGCGCCACAGGCTGGTACACCGGCCGCGACAGCCCCAACACCCACCGCCTAGTGGCCGACTTCGGCGGCTTCGAATACGACAGCGACTACTACGGCGACGACCTGCCCTTCTGGATGAAGGTGCAGCGCACCGACGGCAGCGTGGCACCCCAGCTCATCGTGCCCTACACGCTGGACTGCAACGACATGCGCTTTGCACTGCCCCAGGGCTTCTCGCACGCCGACCCGTTCTACCAGTACCTCAAGGACACCTTCGACGCCCTGTACGCCGAAGGCGACCCCGATGGCGACAACGCGCCCAAGATGATGAGCATCGGCATGCACTGCCGCCTGCTCGGCCGCCCCGGCCGCATCACGGCGCTGCAGCGCTTCCTGGACCACATCGCCCAGCACGACAAGGTGTGGGTGGCGCGCCGCGTGGACATCGCGCGCCACTGGGCCCAGGTGCACCCCTTCAACGACGACACCACTGTCACCAGCAAGGCCTGACCACCATGGCACTCACCCTTGACCAACTCAACGCGGCCACCCCGGCCCAGGCCCTGCAGTGGCTGGACGGCGTGTACGAGCACTCGCCCTGGATCGCGGAGCAGGCCCTGGCCCAGCGCCCCTTTCGCTCGCTGGCACACCTGCGCCACGCGCTGGCCCAGGCAGTGCGCACCGCGCCGCAGGATGCACAACTGGCGCTGATCCGCGCCCACCCCGAGCTCGCGGGCAAGGCCATGGTGGCCAACAGCCTCACGGCCGAGTCGACCAACGAGCAGAGCAAGGCCGGCCTGGCCCAGTGCACGCCCGAGGAGTTCGCGCGCATCCAGCAGCTCAATGCCGACTACAACACGCGCTTCGGCTTCCCCTTCATCCTGGCGGTGCGCGGGCCGCGTGGCGCGGGCCTGCCACGGCAGGAGATCATCGCCACCTTTGCGCGCCGGCTGGACAACCACCCCGACTTCGAGCTGGCCGAGGCGCTGCGCAACATCCACCGCATCGCCGAGATCCGGCTGAACGACAAGTTCGACGCCGAGCCCGCGCTGGGCAACGACGTGTGGGACTGGCAGGAGAACCTGGCCCAGCACTCGGACCCCGGCTTTGCCGAAAAGGGCCAGCTCACCGTCACCTACCTCACCGACGCGCACCGCGCCTGCGCCCAGCGCATCAGCCACTGGATGCGCGACTGCGGTTTTGACGAGGTGGAGGTGGACGCCGTTGGCAACGTGGTGGGCCGCTACCACCCCACCTCCAATTCGGCTGGAGCCGCACAGGCCAGGTACCTGATGACCGGCTCGCACTACGACACGGTGCGCAACGGCGGCAAGTACGACGGGCGCCTGGGCATCTTCGTGCCCATGGCCTGCGTGCGCGAGCTGCACCGCGCCGGCAAGCGCCTGCCCTTCGGCATCGAGGTGATCGGCTTTGCCGAAGAAGAAGGCCAGCGCTACAAGGCCACCTTCCTCGGATCGGGCGCACTCATCGGCCATTTCAACCCCGCTTGGCTGGACCAGAAGGACGCCGACGGCGTGACCATGCGCGCCGCCATGGAGCATGCCGGCCTGTGCATCGCCGACATCCCCAAGCTGCAGCGGGACGCAGCCCAGTACCTGGGCTTCATCGAGGTGCACATCGAGCAGGGCCCGGTGCTCAACGAGCTGGACCTGCCCCTGGGCGTGGTCACCTCCATCAACGGCGGCGTGCGCTACGTGGGCGAGATGATCGGCATGGCCAGCCACGCCGGCACCACCCCCATGGACCGCCGCCGCGATGCCGCCGTGGCCGTGGCCGAGCTGGCGCTGTACATCGAGCAGCGCGCCGCCAAGGACGGCGACTCGGTGGGCACCATCGGCCTGCTGAACGTGCCCGGTGGCTCCATCAACGTGGTGCCGGGCCGCTGCCAGTTCAGCCTGGACCTGCGCGCCCCCACCGACCCGCAGCGCGATGCGCTGGCCCGCGACGTGCTCGACGAGCTGGCGCGCATCGCCGCGCGGCGCGGCATGCGCTACACGCTGGAAGAATCCATGCGCGCTGCCGCCGCCCCCAGCGCGCCCGCCTGGCAACACCGCTGGGAACGCGCCGTGGACGCCCTGGGCGTGCCCGTGTTCCGCATGCCCAGCGGCGCCGGACATGACGCGATGAAGCTGCACGAGATCATGCCGCAGGCCATGCTCTTCGTGCGCGGGCTCAACGCCGGCATCAGCCACAACCCGCTCGAATCCACCACCAACAACGACATACAGCTGGCCGTGGACGCCTTCACGCATGTCCTGAACCAGATCGCCGAGGAAACCCCCGCATGACGACCGCCACCACCCCCACCGGCCCATCGACGACCGACTACAGCGCGCTGGACGCGTGGATCGACCAGCACTTCGACGAAGAAGTGCACTTCATGCAGGCGCTGGTGCGCGTGCCCACCGACACGCCCCCCGGCAACAACGCGCCCCACGCCGAGCGCACGGCCGAGCTGCTCAAGGACTTTGGCTACGAAGCCGAGAAGCACGCCGTGCCGCCCGGCGAGGTGCTGGCCTACGGCATGGAGTCCATCACCAACCTGATCGTGCGCCGCAAGTTCGGCACTGAAGGCCAGGGTCCGACCATCGCCCTGAACGCCCACGGCGACGTGGTGCCCCCCGGCGAAGGCTGGACGCACGACCCCTACGGCGCCGAGATCGTGGACGGCAAGATGTACGGCCGCGCCACTGCCGTGAGCAAGAGCGACTTCGCCAGTTTCACCTTCGCGCTGCGCGCTCTGGAGGCCGTGGCCAGGCCGACGCATGGCGCGGTGGAACTGCACTTCACCTACGACGAAGAGTTCGGCGGCGAACTCGGCCCGGGCTGGCTGCTCAAGAACAACCTGACCAAGCCCGACCTGATGATCGCGGCCGGCTTCTCGTACGAGGTGGTCACCGCCCACAACGGCTGCCTGCAGATGGAGGTGACGGTGCACGGCAAGATGGCGCACGCCGCCGTGCCCCACACCGGCGTGGACGCACTGCAGGGCGCCGTGCACATCCTGAACGCGCTGTACGCGCAGAACCAGGAATATTTGAAGGTCACCTCCAACGTGGCCGGCATCAAGCACCCCTACCTCAACGTGGGGCGCATCGAGGGTGGCACCAACACCAACGTGGTGCCCGGCAAGGTGAGCTTCAAGCTCGACCGCCGCATGATCCCCGAAGAGAACCCGGTGGAGGTGGAGGCCAACATCCGCCGCGTGATCGAGCAGGCAGCGGCTGAGCGCGCCGGCATCTCGGTCGACATCCGCCGCCTGCTGCTGGCCAACGCCATGACACCGCTGGCCGGCAATAAGCCGCTGGTCGATGCCATCCAGAAGCACGCGCAGGAGCTGCTGGGCGAGCCCGTGCCGGCCCTGGGCACCCCCCTGTACACCGACGTGCGCCTGTACGTGGAGCGTGGCATTCCCGGCGTGATCTATGGCGCCGGCCCGCGCAGCGTGCTCGAATCGCACGCCAAGCGCGCCGACGAGCGCCTGGACCTGGAAGACCTGCGCCGTGCGACCAAGGTGATTGCGCGCACGCTGAAAGACCTGCTTTCCTGAGCCACCGATACCCGCCTTGCATGGCGTGAGTATCTGATTGGCATAAGCCAGTACAGGCGCGCCATGCGTGCCAGTCCTACACTTGCTGCGGGCGCATTCCAAAAGGAGTGCGCCCGTTTGTCATTCCAAGACCCGATAGACATAAAGATCAATAACAGAGGAGCACCTACCAATGAGCATCCGCCACACCTTGCTGGCCAGCAGCGTCGCACTGGCCCTGGCCAGCCTGACCGCCTGCGGCAGCACCCCGCAGGCCGTCACGGCCGTCCCGGCATCCGCGCCGGCAGTGCAGCAGACGGCAGCGGCCCAGGCCGCCAGCGCCGCCTATGACTTCGACATGGACGTGTTCCACCCCGTGGTGGCGCGCAACGGCATGGTCGCCACCGAGCAGGAGCTGGCCTCGCAGATCGGCCTGGATATCCTCAAGGCCGGCGGCAATGCGGTGGACGCGGCCGTGGCCGTCGGCTTTGCGCTGGCCGTGGCCCTGCCCAATGCGGGCAACCTGGGCGGCGGTGGATTCATGATGGTGCACGACGCCAAGACCGGCAAGAGCGTGGCACTGGACTTCCGCGAAGTGGCGCCCAACAAGGCCACGCGCGACATGTACCTCGACGACAAGGGCAACGTGGTGGACGGCAAGTCGCTGTTCACCCACTACGCCGTGGGCGTGCCCGGCACCGTGGCCGGCATGGAGCATGCGCTCAAGACCTGGGGCACCCTGCCCCTGTCGCGCGTGATCGCCCCCGCCATCGAGCTGGCCGACCGGGGCTTCCCCGTGAGCGAAACCCTGGCCAAGATCCTGGACCAGGAAAAGAAGAACATGGGCAAGTGGCCCGCCACCCAGGCCATCTTCTGGAAAGACGGCGCGCCCCTGAAGGTGGGCGATGCGCTGGTGCAGAAAGACCTGGCCCAGTCCATGCGCCTGATCGGCCAGCAGGGTGCCAAAGCGTTTTACGAAGGCGAGATCGCCCAGAAGATCGCCGCCGAGATGGCACCGCACGCCGGCGCCCTCACGCTGCAGGACCTGCGCGAGTACAAGGTGGCCGAGCGCGTGCCCACGCGCGGCACCTACCGCGGCTATGAGATCGTGACCATGCCGCCACCCTCCTCCGGCGGCCCGCACCTGGTGCAGATCCTGAACATGCTGGAGCCCCTGCCCCTGGCCCAGTGGGGCCCCAACAGCGCCCAGACCATCCACTACATGGCCGAGAGCATGAAGCTGGCGTATGCCGACCGCTCCGAGTACCTGGGCGACCCGGACTTCGTGAAGATCCCCCTGAAGGGCCTGACCTCCAAGCGCTACGCCGAGTCGCTGGCCAAGGGCATCGATGCCAACACTGCGCGCAGCGGCAAGAGCATCAAGCCCGGCCAGCCCCAGCCTTATGAGAGCGACCAGACCACCCACTACTCGGTGGTCGACAAGGCCGGCAACGCCGTGGCCGTGACCTACACGCTGAACACCAACTTCGGCAGCGGCATCGTCGCCCAGGGCACGGGCATCATGCTCAACAACGAGATGGACGACTTCTCGGCCAAGCCCGGCGTGGCCAATGCCTACGGGCTGGTCGGCGGCGACGCCAACGCGGTGGCCGCCAAGAAGCGCCCCCTGTCGTCCATGACGCCCACCCTGGTGCTCAAGGACGGCAAGCCCACCCTGGTGACTGGCAGCCCCGGCGGCGCGCGCATCATCACCACGGTGCTGCAGACGGTGGTGAACACCATTGACTTCGGCATGAACCCCGCGGAAGCCGCTGCTGCACCGCGTGTGCACCACCAGTGGACGCCTGATGAACTGCGCGTGGAAAAGGGCCTGTCGCCCGACACCCTGGCACTGCTCAAGCAGCGCGGCAACAACATCGCGGTGAAGCCGTCGATGGGACGCACGCAGACGATCCAGCTGCGTGGTGGTGCGCTGTATGGGTACTCGGATCCGCGCAATCCGGATGGGAAGACGTTGGGGTATTGATGCATGGTCTGACGGGCCCGCGCCGCAGGCCCGTCATGGTTGATCCATAGCTCAGCCAACAAGGCACCAACGAACAAAGGCCGCGCCCTGTCAGAGACGCGGCCTTTGTCTTTGTAGCGCCTGTGCCGGCTTTATCGCCTCATCAGGCCGTGCCAAAAATCACCACCGTAGCGGACGGCGCAGAACGCAAAAACCAGGCAGAAGCCCATGGTGATGGCCAGCATCGGCAAAAAGCCGGAGAGCTTCAGTCTAAAGCCCATCCAGGAGCGCCTCTCAGTAACTTAGACTGACGGTTTCGACTCGTAGCGGTCGGTGGCGACCAAAGAAAAGCAGTGGCTCAACGTTGATTGCAGTCATTCACGTTCGACGGGCTGAGCAACTGCTTCGATCATGACCTGCCAATCGACTCGTCAGTGGTTTATGGCACGAGCCCTGCCCAAAACCCCTGCCATACTTGATCTGGTGTGGTTGATTTTCCTATCCGTTGGCCTCACCTGACTCCCTTTTTGCGACAGCCCCGCATGCCTACCACTCTCACGCCGTCCGCAAAACTGCTGCAACTGCTACCCGAGGCGGTGGTGCAGACCGATGCGCTGTGGGAGATCACTTACCTGAATCCGGCGTGGACAACGCTCACCGGCCATTCGGTGGAGGCAGCGCTCGGCAGGTCTCTGCTTGAATTTGTGCATCCCGGCGACATTGGCACCATGCGCTCGGGCATGCCGGTGTTCCGGTTGCGATTTTCCGACGCGAGCTATCGCTGGGTGCGTCTGAAACTCCACCCGGAGACGGATGCGGCGGAGCGGGTGATCAGCCGCCAGGGTGTCCTGATCGAGATCACCGAGGTCACCGAGCAGGTGCTGGTGGAGGTCCGCCAGCGCTTTCTGCGCTTGCTGGAAACCATTGACGGCGTGGTGTGGGAGGCTGAAATCGGGGTGGGCAATACCTTTCTGAGCCCACAGGTCGAACGCTTGTTCGGCTACTCCGTCGAAGAGTGGCGGGCCGACCCGGGCTTCTGGCGAGCGCATGTGCATCCCGACGACCTGGAGGCGGCCTTGGTGATCGACGATGCCGCCTACAACGCCACGCAGAGCCACGCCTACGAGATGAGCTACCGACTGATTGCCAAGTCGGGCAAGGTCGTGTGGGTGCGCGACCTGTGCCGCGCAGTGGTCGAGCCGGGGCGGCCGAACCGCATGATCGGCCTGATGATCGACGTCACCCAGCAGAAGAACACCGAACTTGAGTTGTTGCGCTCCGAAAACCGCTATTCGCTGGCGACCCTTGGATCCAATGACGGCATCTGGTACTGGGACTTGCGAACTGACGCCCTGCATGTGTCCGGGCGCTTTCACCAGATCGTCGGGCTGGGTAGCGGCGATCTTGTACACGACGGCGGCTGGAGCTTTCTGGGGCAACTCATCGATCCCGAAGATCGCGTGCGCGTGCAGGCGGCCTACCGCAGGCATCTGTCGGGGGCCAGCCCGAACTTTTCGGTGGATTTCCGCGCGTTCCACGCGGCTGGACGGCTGATGTGGGTCAATTGGCGCGGGCTCGCCGAGTTTGAAGACGGCGTTGCGGTGCGCATGGCGGGCTCGTTGAGCGATCTGGCTGACCGTGGCAGTTCCTACGATGCGCTGACCAACTTGCCCGGCCGGCCGTTGTTCCGCGATCGCCTCGCGAATCTCATGGCGCTGCACGAGAACGAGGCTGCGAATGGTGATGGCGTGCCAACACGCGATGGAGCCACCATGTTCGCCGTGCTGCTGCTCGATCTCAACGGGTTCAAAGCCGTCAATGACAACTACGGGCACCATGTGGGCGACCGGCTGTTGCAGCAGGTGGCGCGGCGGCTCGAATCCTGCGTGCGGGCGGTGGATCTGGTCGCCCGCATGAGTGGCGACGAATTCAATGTGCTGTTGGAGTCCATTGATCCCGCTGAAGCCAGCAACCGCGCTCAACAGATCGCCACCGCCCTCGCAGCGCCTTATGTGGTCGGCGAACACACCGTGATCAGTGGCGCGAGTATTGGACTTGTCAGCAGTGCATCCAGGCTGGCCACGGTGGACGAATACCTGCGCGCCGCAGACACCGCAATGTACCAGGCCAAAAGCCAGTCATCGGGCGTGTGCGTGTTTCAATAAAAGGTGTCAGAGAAGACTTCCTGCGCGGCTGATCAGCAGCGACCGAAATACGCACCATAGGGTCACCGCACAGCATTGGTGTGGCAAGCCTTCTCCACATCGAACCAGCCCGGCGGGTCATCGGCTTCGGAGTGCAGGTACTCCTGCAATTTGGAAGGATCGGCCAGGAAGCGCAGAAGGTCTTCAGGGGATACGAGGCAAACAGGTGGCCATTCCCATGGAGGTTTCTTTCCTTTGTTGCATGAAGGCCTGGGCGGGCTTGCAAGCCAGCCCCAACGCCTGCCCGTCATTGTGGCCAAATTGGCTGCCGTACCCGAGGGTGTTACGTCACTGTGGTCCTGCAGACGTTGGTGAACACGATTGACTTCGGCATGAACCCCGCCGAAGCCGCCGCCGCACCGCGCCTGCACCACCAGTGGACGCCTGATGAGCTGCGCGTGGAAAAGGGCTTGTCGCCCGACACCCTGGCACTGCTCAAGCAATGCGGCCACAACATCGCTGTGAAGCCATCGATGGGGCGCACGCAGACGATTCAGTTGCGTGGCGGGGCTCTGTATGGGTACTCGGATCCGCGCAATCCGGATGGGAAGACGTTGGGGTATTGATCGACAATGCCCCTGGCCTTTTGGCGGGCCACTAAACGGCGAAAGGCCGCGTTCGTAATAGGGCGCGGCTTTTTTTGTGTCTAGTTCACTGCCATTTCAAGAGCCTCAATGAAAGACCCGCGCCCCTTCGCTGTTACATGTATGTAAAGGTTCGGAATAACTGGTAGTGAGCGTGATGTAGTCCAGCGCCTTCGCAACACCGCCAATCAGGATCTTGGAGCAGGTGTCTACGGCATTCATGCCTCAGGTGCATTCAGCTCACACCAATTCCATCGCGACAGCTGTTTGGGCCCCTAATTGGCGCTTGTGACCGATGGCACCAACCAAAGTGAGTCGCCAACGTTGTAAAAATTGAACGCGAGTGGGGCACGTGATTTCCGAAGGTGATCGGAACACTACGGACACATCCCAATTTTTCATTGATAAAAACGCAGCATCCGATTAATCTATGATTTTTAAGGATAGAAAATGCCAATAGTATCCATCGATGAACTAAAGCAAGCGGTAGTTGGCGGTCGTGTTGGAGCGATCTCCGTCGATACGTCGATTGTTGAGCAGCACCAGTTCGGCTTCGAAAGCGGTGTTTTATCCAAGATGTCTCAATTCAGTCGGGGAGATACAACACATTTGGCATTGGATATCGTCCTTCACGAGATTCGTTCTCATCTAACCAAGCAAGCAGAAGTTGTCCGTAACCAGACGAAAAACTCACTGAAGCCGCTTGGCAATTCTTGGGGTGTTAACAAAGATAGACGAACAGAAGCTCTTCATCTTTTATTTGGTGATCAAACGAGCGACGTAAATTCAGAAAACCGATTGCAGGAATTTCTCAGTGGCAGCGCTGCTTCAGTATTGTCCTGCGAAGATTATGTTGCCCTGACGCAAGTGCTTGCACGATTCATTGAGACAAAGCCGCCATTTGGTAACAAGGAGGCTAAGAAGCACGAGTTTCCTGATGCTATTGCGCTGCTGGCTCTCGAAGGATGGGCTGTCAAACACGGTACAACCGTTGTCGCCGTTTCGACCGACGGCGACTGGAAGCGATTTTGTGCAGATTCTACTCATGTGTACTACGTTGATGATTTAACACATGCGCTATCAGCATTTCAAGCTGGTGCAGAAGATGCCGCTTCACTATTTAGGGCCATGCTAGGCGACGGAAAATTTGAGGGACTCGACGCGATTCTTCTAGATGCTCTAAATACGCAGGCGGACAAGATCGACATCGATTTCGAGGCAGCAGCCAACTGGTACTACGAGGCCGAGCTTGATCAAATCGACGTCTCATCCGAGACGCCACTTGCTGAACAGATCAAAATCTTCGATATTTTGGAGTATGAAGACAACACGCTTGTGCTTCAGGCCTCGGTAAACGTCAATGTGACAGCACATTTCACCGCGAGCTTTCAACAGTGGGATTCAATTGATCGCGAATATATAGACATGGGCTCAACTGCTGCAACCCAGACAGAGGAGCTTGATCTAGAACTCATAATCACCGTGGTTTTCGACAATGGAAGTGGAAAGATCGACTCTGTCGAATTGCTTTCTACAAGCATAACGATGGATTTTGGCGAGATCGAACCTGATTGGATGGACGACTCCGGCAACGAACCTGAGGAAGATGAAATTGGCTAGCCACTATAGTCACCGCCCCTTGGTTAGGCATCCGTCATGGAGCACCTATTTGTGCAACTCTCAACAGCTGATACACTTCATATCGACATGCAGCTCCGAAATTCGCACTGACAAAATGCCGATTTTATATCCGGGACTGGTTTAAGCATACCGGATTAACAATTGAAGTGAGAATCGCAATGCTTCCTAAATATTTCTACCGCATTTTACCTAAAGCACAAGTCTCTGAGTTGAGAATTGAGAATAAAGGTGGCGACGCAAGTGCCCATGACAGCATGGTCTGCATGCGTCGGCCCTCCGACTCATTCGCTGTTGGAATTTAGGTCCTTGTCCTGGGACCGCCCCTGATCTTTCTGGCGATGGTCGTGCGCCATTTCGTGCCCCTGGTGCGTGGGATGAAATACCTGTGATGGTCGCCGATTTTGGGCCCGATGATTTTTTTGAACGACCGTTGAATAACAATCGACGCAGATTACTATATAAAGACGTTGGCGTACTGCATAGCTGCATTCGTGGGCCTGGCTTTACTGCTGCCACTTTTTTGTCGATAACTTGGGGCCGCCGATTTCCGGTTAGCGCCGAGCAGATTATATCGATGCGCATTCAGCAGCTCCATCAATCAGCCAACATCCGAATCTCTTGGCGGGCAACCGAGGAAATCACTGAGCAATTGCAAGAGCAACAATTCAATGGTTGAACGGAACTGGATGCGCCGGCTCGACGGTGGCTGGCGGACCAAACGAAGGCTCGGTTTTCGCAGGCATCTCGATGGAAACGGGCTTGGAAATGGCCAAAAGCTGCTGGTAGGCAGTGGTTTGTGCAAAATACATACCCAACGCAAAAATTGAAGCGATAGCTCCCATAGCCCCGATCCACTGGGTAATGCTCAAATTGTTCGCGAGCCATTTGAGTGTAACCCTCTCAGGCAGCAAGAGAGGGGTTTGCGCTCTTAGATGCTTGCCCGGTCCATTCGAAAAAATCTCCCACTCCTCGGCACATACAATCAAGTCTGCGGCGGCTAGCTCAATGGGACTACCGGCATGCAAAGTGCCCTGCTTTAGGTCCAAATCCCGAGTCTTGTATGTCGCGCGAACAAGCGTCTTACGGTTAGGTGCTTCGTTTGCAATGATGTTAATAGCATCTTCCGGTGCCAAATACCTAAGCCGGAGTGCTGGGCCGTCTGACCTGACGATGACGAGATTCTCGCTTGTTTTCGTACGAACGGTTCTCGATCCGTCTGAATTCTGCGTTTCTTCGACCTCCTTGTAGTTCTGCGGAGTGTGTTTTCGTATTGAGAAGACAAGTTGCCCCGTAAAACCAAGCCGAATCACTTGATCGCGCGATAGGCCGGATTTTTCGGCGACTTCTTCAAGGGTGTAATAGGGAAGCATGAGAGATGGTTTTTGCAATGCTTAACGCCTGAATTTAATCGCCCCCGAAGGGGGTTTTGACTTTATTTCGGAGTGGTGAAATACCAAACAATCAAGCTAGACACGACTCCCGTTAACAAACCAACGACAATACCTTCGAAAAGACCGCGGCCACGGCCTTTGGCCGAAGCTCGCGCAAGAAGACGAGCAAATGCTTCCTCAGGAACTTTCACCAGTTCTTCTGCAACTGCCCTGTCCTGCCGAAGGCGATCCACTTCACTTTCGAGATCATTGGCTTCTTTCTTGGCAGTGGTGGCGCTCTGCTGCAACTCTGCGATGGCCTTGAGTGCATCAGCAAGATCCTCGTGAATTTTCGCAAGCTTTTCTAGGCGCTAATCAATCGTTGGTTCGGGTTTAAATATCTTGCTGAAGCCGTCAAGCCCATACATTTGTAGAAGCTGACTAACCAATCGGCTTGCAACTATTTCAATAGATAACGACATGAACTCCCTTTAATTTAGTTAAGTGTATTCCCACGGCACGGTTGGCAAAATTCCGTTCCTCATCACTATATGGGTTCACCGCTCGGCTTGAACGCATTTATGGCGAAGCTTGTCGCACCGCCCAGAAAACCGTAGTTTTGGGGAAATTGGATAACTTCTACGACTCTTCCGATTTCGCCGCTCTTGGAAAGCCTTGGAATAAGACCAACTTCGCTGGCTAGGAACATCGAGAACGATGGCACCGGAGACAACGACACCTCCAACGCCCCTGGTATTGCCGGGTATCTCCCGCACCAGGGTGTCGTCGATGAGCTGAAGGTCGTTATGTAGCGGTTTTCGCACGCGTACCGGCTTCCCACTCCGCTTGGTCTAGCCTCAATGGCGGGCTTCGGTACCATCGATTCCATAGAGACTCTTGCCTTCCAAGACAGAGGCCAAGCCGCACGTTCGGGATACTGGAGATTAGCATCCTGAAGCCGAATAGCTGCATGTGATTTGAAGTCACCCAAAGGACAATACACCTCGTGCAAAGATGCATCCCGAGGTAAGTTGTATGAGGTTCCCTTGGTCGAGTCCCAACTTCCACCAAGGTAGCAGAGGGCAGGATGTTGGGTTCGATTGACCTCGACGGCTATCGAATCCTCGGGCATTGTGCGGGAAGGTTCGACAATTCCAGCCCAAAACTCTCGGGGGCAGTTGTCGTGCTATCACCGAGACTGAATCGATCTGAGCGGGTGCCTTTTGATTCAGGCCTCGGTTGCTGGTGTTTTCACACACCCCAGGCCGATAGCGGACCACGCCACCCTTCCTATCGGGCGCCGCGCGCAGGACTTTAGGCCGGCCTACAGTGTTGCAAACGACTGCCGTCTGCCCGTCCCGGCCTAGTCGCTCCACCCCGGGCATACCCTCATACATCCTTGCCCCGACTTGCCTACAGTTCTTGTATGCAAGATTTGCTTTCAAGAAACAACTGAAGGAGACATAGGCATGCTGCGGTTTTTCAAATCCCTTTTTGGCCAAGTGGTGCTAGCCCTCATAGCCGGCGTGGTGGTGGGCCTGGTGTGGCCCGAAACCGCCGTGGCCCTCAAGCCCCTGGGCGATGGGTTCATCAAGCTGATCAAGATGCTGATCCCGCTGATCGTGTTCTGCGTGGTGGTGCATGGCATCGCGGGCACGGGGGACCTGAAGCGGGTGGGCCGGGTGGGCATCAAGGCGCTGGTGTACTTCGAGGTGGTGACCAGCATTGCGCTGGTGCTGGGCCTGGTGCTGGCCTTTGTGTTCGAGCCCGGGGTGGGCATGAACATCGACCCCAAGGTGCTGGATGCCAAGGCCATGGGCGCCTATGTGGAGAACGCGGGCAAGCTCACGGGGGGCGGGTTCACCGACTTTTTGCTCAAGCTGATACCCAACACGGCGGTCAGCGCGTTTGCCAATGGCGATGTGCTGCAGGTGTTGCTCTTCGCCATACTTTTCGGCTGTGCGCTGGCGATGCTGGGTGAGCGCGGGGCGCGGGTCACGGTGCTGATCGAGGACCTGTCGCACGTGCTGTTCAAGACCATGGGCATCATCATCAAGCTGGCGCCGCTGGGCGTGCTGGGTGCCATTGCCTTCACGGTGGGCAAGTACGGCATTGGCTCGCTCAAGCAGCTGGGCATGCTGGTGGTGCTGTTCTATGCGGCGGTGGCGATCTTCGTGGTGGTGGTGCTGGGCACGATCATGCGGGTGTCGGGCTTCAGCCTGTTCAAGCTGCTGCGCTACCTGCGCGAGGAGCTGGCGGTGGTGTTTGCCACCACCTCGTCGGACAGCGTGCTGCCGCAGATCATGGCCAAGCTCAAGCACATGGGCATTCGCGATTCGACGGTGGGGCTGGTGATCCCCACGGGCTATTCGTTCAACCTGGACGCGTTTTCGATCTACATCACGCTGGCGGCGGTGTTCATCGCGCAGGCGACCAACACGCCGATCTCGATGGCGGACCTGCTGACCATCCTGGCGATATCGCTGGTCACATCGAAGGGCGCACACGGGGTGCCGGGTTCGGCCATCGTGGTGCTGGCGGCCACGCTGCAGGCGATACCGGCCATTCCGGCCATCGGCCTGGTGCTGGTGCTGTCGGTGGACTGGTTCATGGGCATTGCCCGCGCCCTGGGCAACCTGATCGGTAACTGTGTGGCCACGGTGGCCGTGGCCGCGTGGGAGGGCGACATCGACCGCGAGCGCGCGCATGCGGTGCTGGACGGCAAGGACGTGGCGCCCATCGATCCGCAGGCAGTGCCCCATGCGGCGCCGCACACTGCCCCACAATCGCCCGCATGAGCACCATCAGCCAGACCCAGATCGCACAGCAGGTGGTCGAATCCATCCTGGCCCAAAAGCTTGCCCCCGGCGAGCGCCTGGGCGAGCAGGAGCTGGCCGACCTGTTCGGCGTGAGCCGCACCCTGGTGCGCGAGGCGCTGATGCAGCTGCAGGCGCGCGGCTTCGTGGAGGTGCGCCCGCGCCGGGGCTGGTATGTGGTGGAGCCCACGGTGGAAGACGCGCGCGACGCTTTCTCGGCGCGGCGCATCATCGAGTCGGGCATCTTGGCCGATGCCGGGCGGCCGCTGCAGTCGGTGACGCCGCGGCTGCGCGCCCACATTGCCGAGGAGCAACTGGCCATCGAGGGGGCCGACGCGGCGACGCGCGCCTTTTTGCTGGCCGATTTTCACGTCTGCCTGGCCGAGAGCATGGGCCACCGCAGCCTGAGCGACATACTGCGCGACCTGACGGCGCGCACCACGCTGGCGGCCTCGCTCTACCAGTCGCGGCACGAGGCCAGCCAGTCGTGCGCGGAGCACGAGTCCATCGTCGAGGCGCTGGAAGCCGGCGACACGGCCCTTGCACGCGAGCGCCTGCTGGCCCACATCGGCCATGTGGAGGCGGCGCTGAACCCAGGGCAGCCGCTGGTGCGCGACCGGTTGCGCGATTCGCTGAGCCCGCTGGCGGGCACCCGCGCTGGCACAGACGGCTGAACCGCCCCCTCCCCTTTTCCCCTTCTTTCATCGCCGCCCCGGCCGCCAAGGCCCGGGCGGCTTTGTTTTGGGTGCGCCGACGCACCCACGGGTAAACCCCAGTCATTTCCCGTCCGAGCGGTGTTTTATTGCATCCATTTTTTGTATACAAATATAGGGTGCAACTTTCAACCAGGCCGCAGATGCCCGGAACCCGTCCTTTTCCACACGAGGAGACACCCGTGAACACAGCCGTCAGCAGCAGCACCACCCCGTTGACCGGGGGCACAGCGCCCGCCGGGCCGCACCATGGAAACGCCCTGATCAAGCCGGGCTACGACCCGCGCCTGACCAATGAGGACCTGGCGCCCCTGAAGCGCCAGACCTGGGGCCAATACAACATCTTCGCGTTCTGGATGTCCGACGTGCACAGCGTGGGCGGCTACATCACGGCGGGCAGCCTGTTCGCTTTAGGCCTGTCGAGTTGGCAGGTGCTGGTGGCGCTGCTGGTGGGCATCGTCATCGTGCAGTTCTTCTGCAACCTGGTGGCCAAGCCCAGCCAGGTGACGGGCACGCCCTACCCGGTGATCTGCCGGGCATCGTTCGGGGTGCTGGGGGCGAACATACCGGCCATCATCCGCGGGCTGATCGCGGTGGCGTGGTACGGCATACAGACCTACCTGGCGTCGGGCGCCTTCTTGCTGCTGGCGCTGCACTTCTTTCCGAACCTGGCACCGTATGCCGACGTGGCGCAGCACGGGTTTGCCGGCCTGTCCACGCTGGGCTGGGTGGCGTTCATGGTGATGTGGGTGCTGCAGGCGCTGGTGTTCTGGCACGGCATGGAGGCGATCCGCAAGTTCATCGACTGGGCGGGCCCGGCCGTGTACGTGGTGATGGCGATGCTGTGCGGCTGGCTGGTGTGGAAGGCGGGCTGGAAGAACATCGACCTGAACCTGGGGGGCGTGAAGTTCCAGGGCTGGGATGCGCTGCCGGTGATGCTGTCGGCGATTGCGCTGGTGGTGAGCTATTTCAGCGGGCCCATGCTCAACTTTGGCGACTTCTCGCGCTACGGCAAGAGCTTTGACGCGGTGAAGAAGGGAAACTTCTGGGGCCTGCCGGTGAACTTCGTGTTCTTCTCGCTGCTGACGGTGGTGACCACGGCGGCCACGCTGCCGGTGTTTGGCGAGCTGATCACCGACCCGGTGCACACCGTGAGCAAGATCGACAGCACCACGGCCGTGGTGCTGGGCGCGCTGACCTTCATGATCGCCACGGTGGGCATCAACATCGTGGCCAACTTCGTGTCGCCGGCGTTCGACTTCTCGAACGTGGCGCCGCAGCACATCAGCTGGCGCACGGGCGGCATGATCGCCGCGGTGGGCTCGATCTTCATCACGCCGTGGAACCTGTACGCCAACCCCGAGGTGATCCACTACACGCTGGACGTGCTGGGCTCGTTCATCGGGCCGCTGTTCGGCATTTTGATCGCTGACTACTACTTCGTGCGGCGCCAGCAGGTGCTGGTGGACGAGCTGTACACCATGAACAGCCGCGGCGCCTACTGGTACAGCAAGGGCTACAACCCGCGCGCGATCTGGACGCTCATCCCATCCGCCCTGGTGCCCATCCTGTGCGTCATGGTGCCCGTGCTGCGGCCGGCCGCCAACTACGCCTGGTTCATCGGCATGGGCCTGGGCTTCGTCATCTACCTTGCATTGAACCGAAAGAGCTGAGCCCGTGCGCATCAAGATCATCAACCCCAACACCACCTGGAGCATGACAGAGAAGATCGGTGCCTGCGCGCGCGCCGTGGCGCGGCCGGGCACCGAGGTGGTGGCGGTGAGCCCCGCCATTGGCCCGGCCTCCATCGAGAGCCATTACGACGAGGCGCTGGCCGTGCCCGGCCTGCTGCAGGAGATTGCGGCGGGCGAGCGCGAGGGGGTGGACGGCTATGTGATCGCCTGCTTTGGCGACCCGGGCCTGAAACCCGCGCGCGAGCTGGCGCGCGGCCCGGTGGTGGGCATTGCCGAGGCGGCCATGCACATGGCCAGCATGGTGGGTGCGCGCTTTTCGGTGGTGACCACGCTGGGCCGCACCATGGGCCAGGCCTGGCACCTGGCCGAGATCTACGGCATGCAGCGCTTTTGCGCCAACGTGCGCGCCTGCGAGCTGCCGGTGCTGGAGCTGGAGGTACCCGGCTCGAACGCGCGCGAGCGCATCACCGACGAGTGCCGCCGCGCCCTGGCCGAGGACGGCTGCGATACCCTGGTGCTGGGCTGCGCGGGCATGGCCGATCTGTGCGAGCACATCAGCCAGACGCTGGGCGTGCCGGTGATCGACGGCGTGGCGGCCGCCACGTCGCTGGTCGAATCATTGGTGCTGCTGGGCCTCTGCACCAGCAAGCACGGCGAGCTGGCGCGGCCGCTGCCCAAGGCCATGGCCGGGGCACTGGCGGGCTTTGCGCTGGCGCCCGTGGCGGCGGCATCGCCCGCGCGCATATCCCGCGCCGCCTGAGGCTTGCTGCACTGCAGCCCGGCCAATCAGGCCACAATCGGCCACCATGCCCCGCGCCCGCACGAGCCCCAAAGCCCTTCCCGCCGACCTGACGCCTGCTGCCGAAGCCACGCCTGAAGTGGCAGCAGCGGCAGACGGGCGCCTGGCCTCCACCGAGAGCATCGCCCAGGACTTGGCCACCGCCATCGTCGAAAAGCGCCTGCCCCCGGGCACCTGGCTGCGCGAGGAGGCGCTGGGCCGCGTGTACACCGTGAGCCGCACCAAGATACGCGCGGCGCTGGTGATGCTGTCCAAGGACAAGCTGATCGAGATCATCCCCGACAAGGGCGCCTTCGTGAGCCGCCCCAGCGTGCAGGAGGCACGCGAGGTGTTCAGCGTGCGCCGCGTGCTGGAGGCCGAGGTGGTGCGCCTGTTCATCGCCGGCGCCACGCCGGCCGACTACCAGATGCTGGAGCAGCACATCCGCTTCGAGCGCGCGGCGCTGCGCGAGAGCACGACCACCGGCCGGGTGCGCGAGAAGCTGCTGGGCGACTTCCACGTGGTGCTGGCCGAGGCCGCCGGCAACCAGACCCTGGCGCAGCTGGTGCGCGACCTGGTGGCCCGCAGCTCGCTGATCGCCATGCTGTACGACTCGTCGAACGACCCGCACTGCTCGTCCGAAGAGCATGCGGACTTCCTGGCGCTGTGCAAGACCGGCGACGTGGTGGCCGCCGTGGCCAGCATGACGGAGCACCTGCAGCGCATCGAGGCGAATCTAGCGTTGGATACCGGACGGCCGGACCGGCAGCTGGACCTGGTCAAGGCCCTCCTGGCCTGACCTCCCCTCAACGACAACAGCGCCTGCCACTCAAGGGCAGCGCAAAGCCAAGTCTTTGCGATGGCGCGTGCCCTGATTTGAGATGGGCTGCTAGGCGCAAAGCGCAGCCATAGTGGAGCTATGGCGAGCATTTGCAACGACGCAGACCGCTCGAAGCAGGGTGCGCGGCGCGCAATGGACTTGGCTTTGCGCTGCCCTAGGGTTTACCGGGATAAGTTTGTCGCCATGTTGTGTATACACTTTTTGTATGGATGGCTGTACACGTTATGGCGTGGGCCGTCCGCATTCCAACGACACCCGACAGACCGACCCACCCGAAGGAGCTTCGCCATGCAACCGTCCGTGCACCCAGTGGATGAACAACTGCCCGTAGGGCGCCTGGGGGCGCTGGGGCTGCAGCATGTGCTGGTGATGTATGCGGGGGCGGTGGCGGTGCCGCTGATCGTGGGCCGGGCGCTGAACCTCACGCCGGACCAGGTGGCCAAGCTGATCTCGGCCGATCTGTTCGTCTGCGGGCTGGTGACGCTGATCCAGGCGCTGGGCGCCACGCGCTGGTTCGGCATTCAGCTGCCGGTGATGATGGGGGTGACCTTCGCCTCGGTGGCGCCCATGGTGTCCATGGCGCAGAGCACCAGCGGCACGGCGGGCGCGGGGCTGATCTTCGGGTCGGTGATCGGGGCGGGGGTGATCTCGATCCTCATCGCGCCCATGGTCAGCCGCATGCTGCGCTTCTTTCCGCCGGTGGTCACGGGCACCATCATCGCGGTCATCGGCATCAGCCTGATGCGCGTGGGCATCAACTGGATCTTCGGCAACCCCGTGGGCCCCACGGCGCCCAATGTGGTGAACCCCGAGCACATCAAGTGGCTGACCGAGGCGCAGTCTGCTGCCGGGGCGCCAGGCTCGTCGCTGCCGCCCGTGCCCAAGGGCTTTGCGGTGGTACCCACCCTGCCCAACCCGCGCTATGCCGACCTGACGGGCGTGGGCATCTCGGCCCTGGTGCTGGTGTCCATCCTGCTGATCGCCAAGTTCGCCAAGGGCTTCGTCGCCAATATCTCGGTGCTGCTGGGCATCGTGATCGGCGGCGTGGTGGCGGCGGCCATGGGGCTGATGTCGTTCGAGAAGGTGGGCAAGGCCGACTGGTTCGACCTGGTGCTGCCGTTCGAGATCGCGCTGCCGGTGTTCGACCCCATCCTGATCCTGACCATGACGCTGGTGATGATCGTGGTGATGATCGAGTCGACCGGCATGTTCCTGGCCCTCGGGGACATGACGGACCGCAAGATCGAGCAGGACGACCTGACCCGCGGCCTGCGCACCGATGGCCTGGGCACGCTGCTGGGCGGCATTTTCAACACCTTTCCGTACACCAGCTTCTCGCAGAACGTGGGCCTGGTGGCGGTGACGGGCGTGAAGAGCCGCTTTGTCTGCGTGGCCGGCGGCGTGATCCTGATCATCCTGGGCGTGCTGCCCAAGATGGCGGCGCTGGTGGAATCGCTGCCCACCATGGTGCTGGGCGGCGCGGGGCTGGTGATGTTCGGCATGGTGGCGGCCACGGGCATCCGCATCCTGGGCGGGGTGGATTTCCGCAACAACCGCTTCAACGGCATGATCGTGGCGGTGTCCATCGGCGTGGGCATGATCCCGCTGATCGCGCCGAGCTTCCGCCAGTGGATGCCGCACGCCATCCACCCGCTGATCGAGTCGGGCATCCTGCTGGCCTCGATCACGGCGGTGGCGCTGAATGTGTTCTTCAACGGCGCCAGCAAGGACACCAGCGCTGCCGTGAACGCAGCACGCCAGGCAGAAGCCCACTGACCCCGCCCGCTTGAACCCCAAAGCCCCCGGCTGACCCCCGGGGGCTTTTTTCTTTGCACGCGCGCCATGCGGACCGTTTGCAAAAAAAGTCCATGCAACACCGATGGAAAAGCCGAAGGGGTACCAGCGGGCATTTCTCCTCTGGAGCGGGTTGCGCCCGGGCTACAGAAACCGCCAACTTGCACGGGTGCAACCTGACGTACAGTGCGGTACGTTACATTGATCCTTTGCAAGGAATCCAATGCGCACAAAATTCAGCAAAATGTTGGCGGCCACCGGTCTTGTGACGCTCGACCCGGAGGAGGACACCACCCTGGACGCGCCCGCCGAGGCCTACCCCGAGCCCGAGGCGGAGCCCGAACCTGCGCCCGCGCCCGCCGCGGCGCAGCAGCAGCCTGCGCTGGCACCCGAGCAGAGCGTGGTGGCCGAGCAAAAGGATTTTGCCGACCTGTACCGCGAGGCCAACGTGCCCACTGTGGCCTACAGTGCCGAAAAGCTGCTCAAGCTGATGGCGGGGCTGGAGAGCATGCCGATGGAGGTGCGCAAGCAGGCCATCAAGGCCATGGACGACGCCGACGAGACCTGGACGGTGGACGATTCCGTGCTGGACGCGCAACGCAAGGTCAAGGCGCTGGCCATCGCCAAGCAGAAAATCGCGCAGCAGGTGGCTTCCGCACTGCAAAATGCGGACCGCGAGATCGCGGCCATCCATGCCGAAGAACAGGACAAGAGCGCCCAGGTGCGCAAGCAGATCGCGGAGCTGACGGCGCTGCTGGACCGGGGCGTGGCGCGCGCCGCGCAACAGACGGCCGATGTGCGCGCAGCGGCCAGGACCAATCAGGAGGCCGGGGAGAGGGAATCCGCCCGGCTGGATGCAGAAATGAACCGCCTGGGACAGATCGTCATCACGTTCTCGGGCCAATCACAGGTTCAAAAATAAAGAGGAGTAAGCAATGCAATTGACTGGCATGGGGAAGGCGCTGATCGCGGTCATCGTCGTGGGGGCTGCGGGATCCGTCCTGTGGAACATGGGCGGCAAGATGTGGGTGCAGGACAAGCTGGGCAAGACCGAGGCGTCGGCCCCGGCCGGCAGCAGCAGCCCGCAGGGCAGCACGACCGCGCCTGCGGTGGTGGCCGGTAACACGCCGTCCGCCCCTGCCGTGGCGGCGCCCAAGGGCGGGGCCCTGGGCTCGGCCGGCAACCCGCTCAAGGTCAGCATCGTGAGCTTTCACGGCTATGCGCCGGCTTTGGTGGCCAACGGCAACAGCCTGAAGACACAGCCGGGCTCGATCTTCCAGAAGGCCGGGGTGAACGTGGAGTTCATCATCCAGGACGACATCCCGACGCTGACCACCATTTTCGAGAGCAACACGGCGCAGTGCGCCTGGCGCACCTCGGACTTCTGGGCGCAGGAGCAGCCCAACCTGATCAACACCAAGCTCGATGGCCGCGCCATCATGATCGTGGACAACACCCAGGGTGCCGACGCCGTGATCGCCCGCGACCCGGACATCAAGCGCATCGAGGACCTGGTGGGCAAGAAGGTGGCGCTGCTCAAGTACACGCCCTCGCACGGCCTGTTCATCAACGCCATCAACAACTCCAGCCTGAGCGCCAAGCAAAAGGCCAACGTGCTCGACCGCGTGGTCTACATCAACGCTGACGAGGGCACGCCCGGCGTGCGCGCCGCGTTCGCTGCCGGCAGCGTGGACGCCGCCGTGCTGTGGGACCCGGACCTGTCGCTGGCCGTCAAGGCCACCCCTGGCGCGCGCGTGGTGTACTCCACCAAGGTGGCCACCAACCTGATCTACGACGTGATGGTCTGCAACCAGAAGCTGCTGCAGGACCCTGCCAACCAGCAGGCCTTCCAGGGCTTCGTCAAGGGCTGGATGGACGGCGTGACCGCCGCCCGCGCCAACCCGGCCGGCGCCGCCGAGGCGCTGGTGCGCACCGAGCCTTTCTTCGACCAGTTGGCCAAGAAGGAGGGCATGCCCTTCGTCTCGAGCCTGTTCTCCAACCTGGTGTGGACGGGCCTGGACGACAACGCCCGCATCCTGGGCCTGGCGGGCGACACCAACCACTATGAGCGCGTGTACCGCGAGTTCGACGCGATTTACCGCGCTGCCGGCTCGCTGGCCAACCCGAACTCGCCTGTGGTCTCGCCGCAGAACTCGTTCGACTACCGCTTCATCAACGCGCTGCTCAAGGACAACCAGGCCGCGCGCGCCGCTGCTGCCAAGCCCGAGTTCACCTTCGACACGGCCGGCATGCAAAAGGCCGAGACCCGCCCCGCCGCGCTGACCAAGCCGGTGAGCGTGAACTTCCCCGTGGGCCAGGCGGAACTGACCAAGAAGGCGCAGGAGGTGATCGACACCCAGGTGGTGCCCTTCATCAACAGCAATGGCTCGGCGTACTTCGAGATTTCGGGCAACACCGATTCGACCGGCAGTGCGCAGGCCAACCAGCGCCTGTCCAAGGCGCGTGCCGACGCGGTGACCAAGTACGTGGTCACGCAGTGGGAGATTCCGGCCGCGCGCTTCAAGGTGGTGGGCAATGGCTCGAACAACCCGATCTGCAACGAAGGCAATCCCGGCGCGCTGGAGGTGGACCTGGATACCTGCCGCCAGATGAACCGCGCCACCCGCATCGCCGTGCTGGCACGCTGAGGGGCCGGCGATGGCCCAATTCTGGAACCCCAGCCATCCGATATCGCCCCAGACCCAGCGCATGCTGGGCGTGGGCGCCGTGGTGGTGGTGCTGGCGGCCTGGGCGCTGGTGAGCGCATCGGGCCTGGTCAACTCGAACCGGCTGCCTGCGCCGTGGGAGGTGGCCATGGCCTTCTCGCGCCTGGCGTGGGACCCCGTGCGCCAGGAAAGCCTGCTGCTGACCTCGGTGCTGTGGTCTGGCGGGCGGCTGGTGGTGGCCGGCATTCTGGTCATCCTGATCGGCCTGCCCATCGGCATCCTGATGGGGGCATCGCCGCGCATCAACGCCACGCTGTCGCCGCTGATCGACCCGTTCCGCTCGGCGCCCATCGTGGCGCTGCTGCCCATCATGGTGATGTGGTTCGGCATTGGCGAGGAGATGAAGATCGTCTTCCTGTTCTCGGGCGCGGTGGTCTACCTGATACCGCTGGTGCGCGACGCGATCCGCTCGGTGCCCCAGTCGTACTGGATCAGTGCGCGCGACCTGGGCGCCACGCCGTGGGAATGCATCCGCCGCGCGGTGATCCCGATGGCCATGCCACGCATCGTGGACGGCATCATCATCGCCATCTCGGTGATGTGGACCTACATCACCGTGGCCGAGTACGTGAACGCCAAGGAGGGCCTGGGCCAGCTGATCCAGAACGCGCGCCGCTTCTCGGCCATGGACCAGGTGTTCGCGGGCATCATCACCATCATCGCGCTGGCGCTGATCACGCACCGAGTGATGACGTGGGCCAAACGCAAGATGTTCCCCTGGGAACAGAGCGTTTGACACGCCGGTGCATGTGCCACGAAAAAAACTGACATAACAAAGCCAAGCATGACATCGACCCCGAGCGCTGCGAGCATTTCCATCCAGATGACCGGCATCGTGCAGGAGTACCCTGCCGCCAACGGCAAGGGCGTGCTGCGCGTGATCGACGGCATCGACCTGCACCTCGAAAACCCGAGCATCAACATGCTGCTGGGCCCCTCGGGCTGCGGCAAGTCCACGCTGATGCGCATGATGGGCGGGGTGCGCCCGTTCAACGTGAAGACGCCCACGCAGGGCCGGGTGGAGATCGACGGCAAGGAGTGCCTGGACCAGCACGACGATGCGGTGACCGTGTTCCAGCAGTACGCCAACCGGCCCGACCTGACGGTATGGGACAACGTGGCCTTTCCGTTCACGCTCAAGCTCTGGAAGGGGCGCATCAGCCAGGCCGAGATCAAGGAGCGCGTGGACACCATCCTCGCCGCGGTGGGGCTGGCCGACAAGAAGGCCATGCGCCCGGCGCAGCTCTCGGGCGGGCAGAACCAGCGCGTGGCGCTGGCGCGCGCCCTGGTACTGCGCCCGCGCATCTTGCTGATGGACGAGCCCTTCGGCGCGCTGGACCCGCAGACGCGCGAGGAGATGCAGCGCCTGCTGCTGTCGCTGTGCAAGGCCAACCCCTGCCTGGTGGTGTTCGTCACACACGACGTGAGCGAGGCGCTGGCCCTGGGCGACCGGGTGATCGTGCTCTCGCCCCAGCCGGCGAAGATCGCCGATGACTTCGCCATCCACGCCGAGCACCCGCGCTCGGAGGCCTGGTCACGCTCGACCGAGACCCTGCGCATGCAGGACCGCATCCTCACGTCGCTGCGCGACGCGAAGGGCCATGGCCAGATCACGCTGAGCGTATGAAATTCGACCCGGGCGAACGGGAAGAGCCCCCGTACATCCAGGAGTTCCTCACCAGCAAGTGGAACGTCACGGCATCGCTGGGCGCGGCTGCGCTGGCGGTGCTCGCCTCCTTCCCCTACGGGCTGCCGGGCTTCATCTTCGTGGGCACGGCGTATGCGGCCGTGGAGGGGCTGGCCCTGCTGTACGTGCCGGGCATGTCCACCTTCCGCTACGCGGTGCGCCGCAAGTACGCCACGCTGCGCTACCAGGCGCAGGTGGACAGCCTGCTCAAGGAGCTGGGCGACCGCAATGAATGCGACCCCAGCTCCAAGCGCATGCGCGTTTACCTGCAGACGCTGGACCGCATCGACGCGCTGGAGCGCATGGTCAAGGCCCGCACCTGCGCGCTGAGCGTGGAGGACATCGACCGCCTCAAGGACGTGACGCGCGACTACCTGGCGCGCTGGCTGGCCATCGTGAGTGCCAACGAGCGCCAGAGCCAGCTGAGCAAGAAGGAGATCGCCGACCGCTTGCGCAGCGTGGAGGAGCAGCTGGAAGCGACCACCGGCGAACGCGAGCGCCGCCAGCTGCTGCAGGCACGCAAGGACTATCAGCGGCTGATGGAGAGCAGCAGCCGCCTGAGCAGCCGCATGTTCGCCATCGAGGCGGCCATGGTCTCCATGCCCGACATCATCGAGGAGGTCTTCCAGCAGGCCGTGTCGATGCCCATGGCCACCGATGCCTCGGCCCGGCTGCGCGAGAGCGTGGAACGCCTGGCGATCGAAGAGAACCTGGAGGCCGACATCAGCGAGGAGCTGGACACCATCGGCGTCCACGTGCCCAGCCTCGCCGTGGCCAAGGCCGCAGCTGCCCCTGTCCCCCGCCCCACGGCACAAGCCATGAAATGACCCCTGCCATGACGACCACCACCGTACAGAAATCGCACCTGCAGACCCTCGTCGATTTCGACGAGTACACGCGCCTGATGGAGGCCGCGCTGAAGGCCGCCATCGTCTCCGACGAGCCGGGCAGGCTGGTGCGCTTCTTTGCGCGCTACATCGCCTGGAACGGCTATTTCGGCTGCAGCGTGGCATCTCTTGCAGGCAAGATAGGCTGCGCACGCCATTTGTTCACCGACCCGGCCGAGCCCTTTCTGCCGGCGGCCGACCGCAACGTGCTGGTGGCCAGCTACATCTTCGATGCGGCGCGCGACGAGTTCGACGACCACTCCACACGCGCCCGCGACCCGCACCGCAGCCTGGCGCAGGCGTTCCTCAAGGGCATCGTGCAGACCACCATGCCCGGGGCCGACATGGCCGCGCTGAACGCGCTGGCGGCCGAGCCGGCCTGGCTCAAGGTGCTGAACCAGGGCGTCGTGCGCGGCTACGGCGGCGGGCAGGAGGATTCGCTCGACGCCATCTTTCGCGCCATGGGCTACCACCTGGGCAGCGAGCTGCTGGCCGACCGCGAGTTCACCGTGATCGGCGCCACCCTGCGCGAGGCCGGTGGCGGCCTGGCAGAGCGCCTGTTCCACGCCGAGGTGGACATCGGCGGCACGAAACACAAGGCCCTGTCCTGGGTGGGCATCCACTCGGGCGAGGGCGGCGCCGTGGAGGCCGACCACTTCGAGTGGGCCACACAGGGCGTGAACGCCGCCTTCGAATTCATCGACCCCGCGCAGCGCGCGTCCATGCTGGCCCAGGTCGAGCAGGGCTTTACCGCCTTTGCCCAGGACCACCGCACCTTCTTCGACAACGTCAACAACAGCTAAGGAACCTGCACCATGGCTTCTACCAACTTCTTCGGCCGCCTGAGCAACCTGTTCACCGGCTTTCTCTCGCTGTTCGTCTCGGGCATCGAAAAGAACAACCCCGAGATCGCGTACGAGAACTCGATCAACAGCATGAAGGCCAACTACGACCGCCTGAAGAAGGCGGCGGGCGCCATCATCCGCCAGCGGGACGACGTGACCACGCGCCTGCACAACGCCAAGCAGAAGCAGGCCCAGCTCGAAGCCAACCTGCAACAGGCCATGGACACCAACCAGGACGACCTGGCGGTGAGCATCCTGCAGATGAAGAACGACAACGACCAGTCGGTGACCGATCTCACGGCCGAGGCCGAGACGGCCATGGCCGAGGCCGAGAAGATCAAGGACGCGCTGCTGGAGATGAAGAGCGAGATCAAGCGCGTGGAGGACGAGCGCGACCGCAACCTGGCCAAGCTGGCCGGCGCCAAGGCCAAGATTCAGATCCACAGCCAGCTCGAAGGCCTGTCGGTGGACGCCGAGATCCGTGCGCTGGACAACGTGCGCGGCCACATTGCCAACGTGATCTCCGAAGCCAACCTGGGCGACGAGCTGCGCGGCGCCGACCTGGACGTGCGCATGAAGGGCCTGCAAAAGGGTGCCTCGCGCGCCACGGCCGAAGCGCAGCTGGCGCAGCTCAAGGCCGCCCGCGCCCAGGGCGCTGGCGCCAAGCAAATGTAAGCACCCAAGGCTGCCCGCCCTGCCCTGCCCTGCCCTGGGTGCGGGGCGACCGCCTGCCATCGCCCGAGGACACCTGTGACCCCATCCGAATCCCCCGCGACGACGCCCGCCACGCCAGCCTGGGTCGACACCGTGCGCCGGCGCTACCTGAGCGGTGATGCCTCGGTCTTCGTGCTGTACCGCAACATCTACGACCGCATCCTGCTGGACGGCAAGTTCGTGGAGCTGGAGCAGTACCTGTTCCGCTCGCTGCTGGAGGGCAAGAAGAAGCGCGTGCTCTCGCACAGCATCGCCTCGGGCACGCAGGCGCTGGCGGGCCGGGCCTTCGACGCCGAGGCCGAGCCGCTGGACGGCATCGAGACCGCGCTGATGCACGAAAGCGGCACGGCCGTGGTGGTCCACTACGCGGGCTCGCTGTTCCCGGCGGGCGACCCGTCGATGATGACCATGCAGGACCGCCAGGCGATCGCCAAGCTGCACCGCTGGTCGCTCAGCCCGCAGATCGGCGACAGCGACAACGTGGTCTTCCTGCTGGTCGAATCGCTGGCCGAGCTGAACGCGCAGATCCTGTCGAACCCGCGCATCGCCACCATCGAGATCCCCATGCCCGGCCAGGCCGACCGCGAGACCACCATCCGCATGGCCGACAGCTCGCTCGACGCAGGCCAGGTCACACGGCTGGCGCAGCAGGCCTCGGGCCTGCGCCTGGTGCAGCTGTTCGGCCTGCTGGGCAACGACGCCAACGTACAGGCCCCCAACGATGCCGAGCGCGAGGCCCTGATCAGGGAACTGATTGCCGGCACCGAGGACGCCGAGGCGCGCGCCAAGCAGTTGACCAAGCTCACCAGCGGCCAGACCAACGAGCAGATACGCCACCTGCTGCTGCCCGGCAGCAAGGCGCCGGCAGCCGGCAACGCGTTCGAGGAGATCGCTGCGCTGCTGCGCACGCGCAAGCGCGAGCTGGTGACGCAGGAGTGCTTTGGCCTGATCGAGTTCGTCGAGCCTAAATTCGGTCTCGAAGGCGTGGGCGGAATGACCATGGTGAAGGCCGAGCTGGCCGCCATTGCCGCCGCCATCCGCTCGGGCAACGTGGCGCGCATCCCCATGGGAATCCTGGTGGTGGGGCCCATGGGCTCGGGCAAGACTTTCGTGACAAAGGCCTTCGTGCGGGAGGCCGGCATACCGGCAGTGATGCTCAAGAACATCCGCTCCAAATGGGTGGGCGCGACCGAGAGCAACCTGGAGAAGGTGCTGGCCATGGTGAAGGCCATGGGACCGATCGCGCTGATCATCGACGAGGGTGACCGCAGCCTGGGTGGTGAGGGCGACGAGGACGGCGGCACGTCGTCGCGCGTCACGGCGCGGCTCAAGGAGTTCATGTCGGACACCGACAACCGCGGCCAGGTGCTGTTCATCATGATGACCAACCGGCCCGACAAGCTCGACGCGGACATGAAGCGCCCGGGCCGCTTCGACACCAAGATACCGTTGTTCTTCCCTGAGAACGGGGCCGAGCGCGCGAACATCGTGCGCGTGATCCTGAGGCGCTTCGGCAAGCAGATCGCGCTGGACGATGGCGCCGAGGAAGGCTGGATGGAGGCCGCGCTCGAAGACACCGAGTTCTCCAACGCCGAGCTGGAGGCGCTGACGCTGCTGTCCATCGACCTGGCCGAGCGCGGCGACGGCCGGCTCACGCGCGAGGTGTTTTTGCAGGCAGCGGTGGACTACATGCCCACTCGCGACACGCTGATGATCGAGTACATGGAGCTTCTGGCCATCTCCGAGGCCTCGCGGCGCAGCCTGCTGCCCGAGAAGTTCAAGCACAAGACCACCGACGAACTGCACGCCGAGATGAAGCGCGTGCGCAGCCTGTTGCGCCTATGAGCAGCGGCAGCGACCACGTCCACACCCTCGCCAAGGAGCAGGTGCGCAAGGCCCTGACCGCCGCGAAGAACGAAAAGCGCTGGGGCTGGCAGGAGGTGTCCGAACTGCTCACCGAGCTGGGCATCGAGCAGACCCCTAACAACCTGACGACCAAGCAGAGCCGGGGCGCCTTCAAGGCGTCGGACTTTCTGCTGCTGCTGCGCAGCATGGGCGTGACACAGCTGGATCTGTCGGCCCTGGAGATCCCGGGCCTGGCGCCGGCCACCCGCAAGGTAGAGGCCAACAAAAAGGCACGACTGACCAAACCTGGATAGCAGGTATCGGGTTTTCAAAAGGAAGACAATCCGGTCTTCAATGTCCCGCGGACTCCACCCCCTCTCTCGCAGGAACGGGCACGACGCCCCCGCCGCCCCACCCGGGCAGGACGGGCCAGTCCCCCTTGGCCATCCGACCGATGAAACCAGGGTTGGACTCCATGCAATCAACGCATTAACCCTCACTCCCATCGCTCCCGCCATGGAGTAAGCTCATTTTTGGCATTTGCTGAGAATCTCCTCCAGGATTTCCGTATGACACAGAACCTTTCCGCTGCCGAAGAGGCATTGCGCGACGCGGCCCGCGAATACCACCGCAACCCCAGCCGGGGCAAGATCGCAGTCACCCCCACCAAGCCCCTGTCCAACCAGCGCGACCTGTCGCTGGCGTACTCGCCGGGCGTGGCCTACCCCTGCCTCGACATCGAGGCCGACCCGTCCAAGGCCTTCGACTACACCTCGCGCGGCAACCTCGTGGGCGTGATCACCAACGGCACGGCCGTGCTGGGCCTGGGCGACATCGGCCCGCTGGCCAGCAAGCCGGTGATGGAAGGCAAGGGCTGCCTGTTCAAGAAGTTCGCCGGCATCGACGTCTTCGACATCGAGCTGGCCGAGCGCGACCCCGACAAGCTGGTGGAGATCATCGCCGCGCTGGAGCCCACGCTGGGCGGCATCAACCTCGAGGACATCAAGGCGCCCGAGTGCTTCTACATCGAGAAGAAACTGTCGGACCGGCTGAACATTCCCGTCTTCCACGACGACCAGCACGGCACGGCCATCATCTCCAGCGCCGCGCTGCTCAATGGCCTTGAGCTGGTGGGCAAGGAGATCGGCGCGGTGAAGATCGCCGTCTCGGGCGCGGGTGCCGCAGCCATTGCCTGCGTGGACGTGATGGTGGGCCTGGGCGTGAAGCGCGAAAACGTCTTCATGGTGGACTCCAAGGGCGTGATCTACGAAGGCCGCCCCGGCGGGCTCGACGCCTCCAAGCAGCGCTATGCGCAGAACACCGATGCCCGCACCCTGGCCGACGTGGTCGCCGGTGCCGACGTGTTCCTGGGCTGTTCGGCCCCTGGCGTGCTGACGGCCGACATGGCCAAGAGCATGGCGGCCAAGCCCATCATCCTGGCGCTGGCCAACCCCGAGCCCGAGATCCGCCCCGAACTGGCCAAGGCCGTGCGCCCGGACTGCATCATTGCCACGGGCCGCTCGGACTACCCGAACCAGGTCAACAACGTCCTGTGCTTCCCCTACATCTTCCGCGGCGCGCTCGACTGCGGCGCGACCAAGATCACCGAGGCCATGAAGCTGGCCTGCGTGCGCGAGATCGCCGACCTGGCCAAGGCCGAGATGAGCGACGAGGTGGCCGCTGCCTATGCGGGCCAGGAACTCTCCTTCGGCCCCGACTACCTGATCCCCACGCCGTTCGACGCACGCCTGATCCTGCGCATCGCGCCTGCCGTGGCCAAGGCGGCCGAAGAATCGGGTGTGGCCACGCGTCCCATCACCGACTACGCGGCCTACCGCGAGAGTCTGACCCGCTTCGTCTACCAGACCAGCATGTTCATGCGCCCCGTGTTCGCCGCCGCCAAGGCCAACCCGCAGCGCGTGGCCTATGCCGAGGGCGAGGACGACCGCGTGCTGCGCGCCGCCCAGGTGGCCGTGGACGAAGGCCTGGCCAAGCCCATCCTGATCGGCCGCCCCGGGGTGATCGCCACGCGCATCGCCAAGGCCGGCCTGCGCCTGCAGCCGGGCAAGGACGTGGAGATCTGCGACCCCGAGGACGACCCGCGCTTTCGCCAGTACTGGGAGACCTACCACCAGCTCATGGGGCGCCGCGGCGCCACGCCCGAGGCGTCCAAGGCCGCGGTGCGCCGCTCCAACACGCTGATCGCGGCACTGATGGTCAAGCTCGGCGATGCCGACGCGATGATCTGCGGCATGGTGGGCAAGTTCGACAGCCACCTGGACCACATCCGCGACATCATCGGCGTGAAGAAGGGTGCGCCCGGCTTTGCCACGGTGAACGCGCTGATGCTGCCCGAGCACACGCTGTTCATCGCTGACACGTACATCAACGAAGACCCTGACGCCGAGCACCTGGCCGCCATTGCCCAGATGGCCGCGGACGAAGTGCAGCGCTTTGGCCTGCCGCCCAAGGTGGCCTTCCTGTCGCACTCCAACTACGGCTCGTCCAACCGGCCCTCGGCGCGCAAGATGCGCCTGGCCCGCGACCTGTTCGCGCAGGCCGCGCCGCACATCGAGTGCGATGGCGAGATGCACGGCGACGCGGCGCTGTCCGAAAGCGTGCGCCACAACAGCCTGCTGGAGACCACGCTGCAGGGCTCTGCCAACGTGCTGATCTGCCCCAACCTGGATGCGGCGAACATTCTGTTCAACGTGCTCAAGACCACCAGCGGCCAGGGCACGACCATCGGCCCCATCCTGCTGGGGGCCGCCGCCTCGGCCCATGTGCTGACCCCCTCGGCCACTGTGCGCCGCGTGGTCAACATGACCGCGCTGGCTGCAGCCAACGCGGGTTCGCGCACGAAGTAGGTTGGCAAGTGAGCAGCCACTGCGGCGGTGGGGCATAGGCGCCCCGACCGCCGCTGCCAGGCCACCATGCAAAAAGGCCCCCGGCTCGCGCCGGGGGCCTTTTGCCTTTCTGGCGCGTGCCGTCAGCGGATCGATACGTCCACGTAGCCGGCCACGGGCGGCAGGTGCTCGATCAGCCAGTCGGCATCGAGCTGCAGGGCCTTGGTCACTTCGGCGGGCAGGCTGGCAATGGTGTCGGCGGGCGACTTGGGCTCTTCGAGCCCGATCTCGGCCAGCAGGGTGGCCACGTGCAGGATGCCGCCCAGGCGGCAGAACGGCACCGAGGCCACGGGGTCCTCGGCCGTCTCCAGCGCCCGCACGATCGTGTCCGGAAAGCGCCAGCGCCGTGCCAGCTCGCCTGTCACCTGCGCCTCGGTAAAGCCGAGCAGCGAGCGCTCGCGCTCCCAGCGGCCGCCCGCGTGGTGCGGCAGCTGTTCGATGGCAGGGATCTGCTCGGGCATCTTCTGCGCGATGATGAGCTCGCCCAGGCGCACCAGAAAGCCGGCCAGCCAGGACTCCTGCACGTCCGAGCCCAGGGTGCGCGCCAGCCACTGCGCATAGCCTGCAATGGCCATGCTCTCCTTCCAGAAGGCCTCGGCGTCCACGCCTTGCGCATCCTTGAACACGCCGGACATGCACGACGCCAGGGCCAGCGTGCGCACCTGGTTCAGGCCCACCATGGTGATGGCGTCGTCCAGCGAGGCCACCTGGCGCGGCAGGCCGAAGCGCGCGCTGTTGGCCAGGCGGATCAGCTTGGCCGTGAGGGCCGGGTCCTTGGAGATCGCCCCGCGCACCTTCTCGAAGGGAATGTCGTCGTCCTTCATGGTGGCGATCAGCTCGCGCGCCACGTCAGGAATGGTCGGCAACTGCACGTTCTCGAAAAAATCCTGGATATTTGCCATGAGGGGCCCTCCCAAAGCCGTTCACTATGAATGGACTTTCGTTGTACCACTCGCACGCCCAAGTGGCTTGCGCGTTTGCACCAATGCGCCCGTTGGCGCGGACAGCGCACGATGCCCATTCTCGACGTGCACCATTTCGGGAAAGCCTCTAGGGCTGCATGCACCAATCTGGCGAACAATAGGCGCCATATCGGTCCCGGGCCCCTGAAAGCGGGCATCGTTTTTGCTGTTTGCTCTGCATCGCACACAGGCGGTGCATCACGGCCGCCAGCGCGTTCCGCTTTTTTACTTCTCTGCCACTCCGACAGGAAATCTCACCATGAACAAACGCTCCCTCCTGCAAGCCGCCGTGCTGCTGGTCGCCGCCGGCAGCTTCTCCCTGGCGCATGCGCAGGCCACCACGCCCATCAAGTTCCAGCTCGACTGGCGCTTCGAGGGCCCGGCCGCCCTGTTCCTGCAGCCCGTGGCCAAGGGCTACTTCAAGGCAGCGGGCCTGGATGTGTCCGTGGACGCCGGCAACGGCTCGGGCGGCGCCGTGCAGCGTGTGGCCTCGGGCACTTACGACATGGGCTTCGCTGACCTGGCCGCGCTGATGGAGTTCCACGCCAACAACCCCGACGCGCAGAACAAGCCCGTGGCGGTGATGATGGTCTACAACAACACCCCCGCATCGGTCATGGCGCTCAAGAAGAGCGGCATCACCAAGCCGGCCGACCTGGCGGGCAAGAAGCTCGGCGCCCCGGTGTTCGACGCCGGCCGCCGCGCCTTCCCGATCTTCCAGAAGGCCAACAGCGTGGGCAACGTGCAGTGGACCGCCATGGACCCGCCACTGCGCGAGACCATGTTGGTGCGCGGCGACGTGGACGCGATCACGGGCTTCACCTTCACCTCGCTGCTGAACCTGGAGGCCCGCGGCGCCCAGGCCGCAGACGTGGTGGTGCTGCCCTATGCCGACTTCGGCGTGAAGCTCTACGGCAACGTGGTCATCGCCTCGCCCAAGCTCATCAAGGAGAACCCGGCCGCGATCAAGGCCTTCCTCAAGGCCTTTGCCAAGGGTGCCAAGGAAGTCATGGCCAACCCGGCCGCCTCCATCGAGCACGTGAAGGCCCGCGACGGCATCGTCAACGTGCCTCTGGAGACGCGCCGCCTGCAACTGGCCATCGACACCGTGATCAACAGCCCCGACGCGCGCGCCGAAGGCTTCGGCAAGGCCGTGCCCGGCCGCCTGTCGCTGATGGCCTCGCAGGTGTCCGACGCCTTCAACACCAAGACCCGAGTGAAAGCCGACGACGTGTGGACCGACGCCTTCCTGCCCACGGCCGCCGAGCTGAACATCCTGCCGCCCAAGAAGTGAAACACCCCCTGAGTCGCTTGGCGCCTCGGTGCCACCGCCAGAGGCGTTGGCTCGTCGGGCCCGTCCAGGCCTGCGCAAGCAGGCTTGGAGCCGCGGCCCTCAGCCCCTCTCTCATATTGCTTCGCAATCTGGGAGGAGACGCCCCCAGTGCACGCAAGCGAAGCGCCGCCTACGCTGCATGGCGGCCCTTGCACGGTGACGCTGGCTTGAGCCGCGCCGGTTTCGTGGGGTGTGGGTGGCGCACAGCGCTATGGATCACTGAAATGCACGGGCCGCTCAAGCGGCCCAATGCGCAAACCTTACCTACGGACCCCTGATGCAGGCTGCCGATTCCTATTTTGTGGATTTCCGTGACGTCTGGCTCGCCTACAACGACGAGCTGCGCGCGCAGAACCACTTCGCCGTCGAGGCCATCGACCTGCAGGTCCGCCAGGGCGAGTTCATCGCCATCGTCGGCCCCTCGGGTTGCGGCAAATCGACCTTCATGAAACTCGCCACGGGCCTGAAGATGCCCTCGATGGGCAAGATCCTGATCGACGGCCAGCCCGTGACCGGGCCGCTCAAGATCTCGGGCATGGCCTTCCAGGCGCCTTCGCTGCTGCCCTGGCGCACCACGGTGGACAACGTGCTGCTGCCACTGGAGATCGTGGAGCCCTACCGCAGCAACTTCAAGCAAAAGCGCAAGGAGTACGAGGAGCGTGCCCGCAAGCTGCTGCAGAAGGTGGGCCTGGCCGGCTACGAGGACAAGTTTCCCTGGCAGCTGTCGGGCGGCATGCAGCAGCGCGCCAGCATCTGCCGCGCGCTGATCCACGAGCCCAAGATGCTGCTGCTGGACGAGCCCTTCGGCGCGCTCGACGCGTTCACGCGCGAGGAACTGTGGTGCATCCTGCGCGACCTGTGGACGGAGCAGAAGTTCAACGTCATCCTGGTGACCCATGACCTGCGCGAGTCGGTCTTCCTGGCGGACACGGTGTATGTGATGAGCAAGAGCCCTGGCCGCTTCGTGGTGCGCCGCGAGATCGAACTGCCGCGCCCGCGTGAGCTGGAGCTGACCTACACCAAGGAATTCAGCGACATCGTGCACGAACTGCGCGGCCATATCGGTGCCCTGCGCAAGGCAGGCGCGCCCCTTCCCCAATAGGCCATCTTCGACAGGCGCCCCTCCCATGCACAACAAGAACCTCGAACGCTGGTCGCCCTGGATCCTGCTGGTGGCCACCATCATCCTGTGGCAGATCATCTGCTCGGCCTTCAACGTCTCGGAATTCATCTTCCCCAGCCCCTGGGCCATCGGCACGCAACTGGTCGAATTCGCTGGCGTCATCGCCGGCCACGCCTGGCGCACCTTCTGGGTCACCATGGCTGGCTTTGGCATCGCCATCGTCGTCGGCGTGTTGCTGGGCTTCGTGATCGGCTCCTCGCGCCTGGCCTACGCAGCCGTCTACCCGCTGATGACGGCCTTCAACGCCCTGCCCAAGGCGGCCTTCGTGCCCATCCTGGTGGTGTGGTTCGGCATCGGCGTGGGTCCAGCCATCCTCACGGCCTTTTTGATCAGCTTCTTCCCGATCATGGTGAACATCGCCACCGGCCTGGCCACGCTGGAGCCCGAGCTCGAAGACGTGCTGCGCGTGCTCGGCGCCAAGCGCTGGGACGTGCTCACCAAGGTGGGCCTGCCGCGCTCCATGCCCTACTTCTACGGCTCGCTCAAGGTGGCCATCACCCTGGCCTTCGTGGGCACCACCGTGTCGGAGATGACCGCCGCCAACGAGGGCATCGGCTACCTGCTGATCAGCGCCGGCTCGTCCATGCAGATGGGCCTGGCGTTCGCCGGCCTGATGGTCGTGGGCGCCATGGCCATGGTGATGTACGAACTGTTCAGCTGGATCGAGAAGCGCACCACGGGCTGGGCGCACCGCGGCTCCCAGGGTGAATGACACCATGGCGTTGAGCGAAGCCCAGGCAGCCACGCTGCTGCGCCGCGCCAACGCCGTGGCCCGGCGCGCCTTGGACATGGGCCGCCATCCCTTCGGCGCGCTGCTGGTCGCGCCCGATGGCGCGACCGTGCTGGCCGAGCAGGGCAACATCGACACCGTGAACCATGCCGAAAGCACCCTGGCACGCACGGCAGCGGCCAACTACCCCGGGCCCTACCTGGCGCAGTGCACGCTGGTGACCACCTTCGAGCCCTGCGCCATGTGCGCGGGCACCATCTACTGGGCCGGCATCGGCCGCGTGCTCTACGGCGCCGAGGAATCCGCCCTGAAGGCGCTGACCGGCAACCACCCCGAGAACCCGACACTCGACCTGCCCTGCCGCACCGTCTTCGCCGCGGGCCAGCGCGCCACCGAGGTGATGGGGCCGGTTCCTGCGCTCGAAGACGAGATCACGGCGCTGCACCGGGACTTCTGGCGCTGACCTGGTTCGACCCTGGCGGCGACTGCGAAAAGACGCTGTCGATATACTCGCCGCCCTGTCGACCACAGGATCTTTCGCATGCGCCTGGACTTCCTTTTCCGCCCCCTGGCGCTCGCATTGGCCGTGGCGGGCCTCGCCGCATGCGGCGGTGGCACCGCCCCGAGCCAGCCGGCCGCCACCACCACGCCAGCGCCCGCCATCCAGGCCAGCGGCCCGGCCCCCATCAAGGTCGGCATCGCCCTGGGTGGCGGCGCGGCCAAGGGCTTTGCGCACATCGGCGTGATCAAGATGCTGGAGGCCAATGGCTTCGCACCTGCCTACATTGCCGGCACCAGCGCGGGCAGCGTGGTCGGTGCGCTGTATGCCAGCGGCATGAACGCCTTCGAGATGCAGGAAAAGGCCGTGGCCCTCGACGAGGCCAAGATCCGCGACCTGCAGTTTTCATCCGGCGGGCTGGTGCTGGGCAAGAAGCTCGAGGACTACGTGAACGAGCAGGTGGGCCGCAAGCCGCTGGAGCAGATGGCCAAGCCCTTCGTGGTGGTCGCCACGCGCCTGGAGGACGGCGAGCGCACCGTGTTCGCGCGCGGCAACACCGGACAGGCGGTGCGTGCATCGAGCAGCGTGCCCGGCGTGTTCCAGCCCGTCACCATCGGCAAGTACCACTTCGTGGACGGCGGCATCGTCAGCCCCGTGCCTGTGGACGCCGTGCGCCAGCTGGGCGCCGACGTGGTGGTGGCGGTGGACATATCGAACAAGGCGCGCGGCAAGTCGCCCGGCGACATGCTGGGCACGCTGGGCCAGTCCATTGCCATCATGGGCCAGAAGCTGGGCGAGGCCGAGCTGGCCCGCGCCGACGTGGTCATCCGCCCCCTGGTGCTGGACATCGGCCCGGCCGATTTCAGCCAGCGCGCCAGCGCCATCCTCGAAGGCGAGAAGGCCGCGCTGGCCGCCATGCCGCAGTTGCGCGAGCGGATTGCCCAGTTGCAGGCCGAGCGTGCGCGCGCCGCACAACAGGCCCGCCAGCAAGTGATCGAGGCCGAGCACAAGGCCTGCCTGGACAACCGCTCGCGCCTGCAGCGGCTGGCCGGCATGGCAGGGATGGGCGAGGGCTGCCCGGCGCCGTCGACCAGGTAAAGGGCTGCCAGGAAGCAAAGGAAAAGAATCCGCGCTCGCGCACCTGAGGTGCGGTTGGCATGCCCGGCCGCGAGCAGCCGGCGCCCGAAAGTGCGAGACTTGGCACCATGAAAAGCGACTACAGAGGATCCAGGTCGAAAGCGCCGTGGCCCCACGCGCGCCAACCCCTGAAGGGCCGCCGGTGATGGGCAGGCCCGGGACGGCGGTACTGCGGCGGCATGATGGCTGGTGCCCGAACGCAACAGGGCGGCGGCGCGTGCTGCTGACCATCCTGTCCCTTGCCTTGGTGCTTGGATACGCCATTGCCGTCCGCCTGCCGCCATCGGCCGGATGGGAGAACAGCTGGATCGAAAACAGCCAGGTGCTGGTACTGCTCGGTGGCGGACTGATGGCTGTGCAGTTTGCGAGGGCCAGCAGGCGCGACGGCCTTCCATCCACGATCAGGGCATTCAGCCTCATCTGTATGCCCACCTGGTTCCTGATGGGCGCACGCGAGCTGAGCTGGGGCGCCGCCTTGGGCGCACCCGTGGTGGTCATGCCCGACGGCCCTTTTTATTCCTCCTCGGTCCTGTGGTACCACGAGGCGATCCGGCCATTGGTCGCTGTCTTTGCCCTCTGCGCGCTGGGCTTTGCTGCGCGATTGCGCCTCGACCGGATGCTGTGGCGGATCGTGCGCACGGGGAATTTTCCGTCGGCGGAGTTCACCATCCTGCTGCTCGCAGCGCTGGGCAGCACCTACGCGGACGGGCATCTTTTTGGACTTCCCATTCTGCAGACGCTCCACGGGCACGAAATAGTTCTTGAAGAATGGATGGAACTGGTCGGCTATCTGGCCTTGCTGATGGGACAGCGGCATGTCTTTGCGGCGCTGAACGGCTTGCGCGAGGAGTAGGTCACCCGCTCTTCGGGCTTGCAGCGCTGGCGCTTGAAAGCCGTTGAGGAGGGCCCGTCGCCGAGGGTCCTTGCGCTCGCATCCACCCGGCGGCTGATTGCCGCGCCCCCAGCCCGCTGAGCGCTCCCTCGTGCCAACGGCCCCAGTGGCACGGATGTTGCACCTGCGCTCCCAAGAGTAGAAGCGTTCACCGCCATGGTCCGCGCCTGCACCGCCACGGTGCCGCGCACGGCCCGGGCGTCCGGAAATTGCTCTTGAAGACCGCTGCCCATGCACCGCATGGGCACCGGCTGTGTCTTCAAGCGCGCGGGTGCACCGGCTTCGTACATCGCTCTCCCGCACCCGCCTTGCTGGCACCGCCGGTTGTCCCGACCAACCTGTGACGGAGTGCCCTCATGATGAAACGTCGTTCCCTTCTTCAAGCCGCCGGCGCCGCAGCCGTTGTCGGTGCCGCTTCTCCCCTGGCCTTTGCCCAGGGCAACCTGCAGAAATTCAAGTTCAACCTGGGCTGGAAGATCGAGGCCTCGGGCGCGGGCTTTCTGCTCGCTCACCAGCGCGGCTACTACAAGGACGCGGGGCTGGACGTGGCCATCGACACCGGCAACGGTTCGGCCTCGGCCATCAGCCTGGTGGCGGGCGGTGCCTACGATGTGGCCTCGGCCGACCTGTCGACCATGATCGAGTTCAACACCGCCAACCCGAGCGCCAGGCTGGCCGCCGTGGCGATCCAGTACGACCTGAACCCCAACGCAGTGATGGTGCGCAAGGACGGTGCCATCAAGAAGCCCGCCGACCTGGCCGGCAAGACCATCCTGGGCCAGCCTTTCAACGCATCGCGCAAGCTGTTCCCGGTGTTCGCCAAGGCCCAGGGCTTCGATCCGGCCGGCGTGAAATGGGAGAACGTGGCACCCGACATCGGCGACACGCGCTTCGTCAAGGGCGACTTCGACGCGGCGGCCTATTTCTTCTTCACCGGCCTGCTCAACCTCAAGGCGCGCGGCATGGGGCCCGAGCAGCTCACGGTGTTCCGCTTTTCCGACCTGGGCATGAAGTCCTACGGCAACGGCCTGGTGGCCAGCCCCAAGAGCATGCAGGAGGCGCCCGATGCGATGAAGGCCTTCGTGAAGGCCACCACGCGCGGCTGGATCGAGGCCATTGCCGACCCCAAGGCGGGCGCCGCCGCCATCAAGGCGCGCGAGCCCCTGGCCAACGAGGCCATCGAGCTCGAGCGCCTGCAGCTCATCGTGGACGGCACCATGAAGACCGCCGAGACCCGCGCCAACGGCTGGGGCGCGGCTACCCCGGCGCGCCTGCAGGCCACCATCGACGAGACGGTGGCGGCCTTCGGCCTCAAGAGCAGCCTGGCCGTGGCCGACATCTGGACCGAGCGCTTTTTGCCCACGGCAGCAGACCGCAAGCTCAAGAGCTGACCGAGGCATTGCCATGGGCATCCCCCTCATCGACCTCACCGGGGCGCTGCACACCCGCGCTGCGCGCGGCGCCGACGTGGCTGCCGCACTGCGCCAGGCCTGCATGGGGCCAGGCTTCTTCTATGTGGTGAACCACGGTGTGCCGCAGGAACTCATCGCGCGGCAATTCGCATTGGTGCAGGCGCTATTCGACCTGCCCCTGGCCGACAAGGAGGCCATCTCGCTGCACCACTCGCCGTCGATGCGCGGCTACGAGAGCCTGGGCGGGCAGACGCTGGATGCCGGCGCGCGGCCCGACCTCAAGGAAAGCTTCTACTGCGGGCTCGACTACGCGGCAGACCACCCCTATGTGCAGCGCGGCTACCACTCTTACGGCAGCAACCAGTGGCCCGTGCAGTTGCCCGCACTCGGCGACCAGTGCCGCGCCTACATCGCCGCCATGCAGCAACTGGCGCTGCGGCTCATGCAGCTGATGGCGCTGTCGCTGGATCTGCCCGAGGACTTCTTCGACCACACGCACGCCAACCCCATGCTCACGCTGCGGCTGCTGCGCTACCCGCCGCACCCCGAGGGAGCGGATGCGCACACCTTCGGCGCCGGCGAGCACACCGACTGGGGCGCCATCACCCTGCTCGCGCAGGACCGCCACGGCGGGCTGGAGGTGAAGCTGCCCAGCGGCGAATGGGCCGCTGCCACGCCGGTGGAAGGCGCTCTCGTGGTGAACCTGGGCGACATGATCCCGCGCTGGACCAATGGGCTGTACCGGTCCAACCCGCACCGCGTGCGCAACGTGCACAGCGGCGGGGCGCCGCGCCACTCGATTCCCTTTTTTTACACGCCCGACTACGAGGCGCGCGTGGCCCCGGTCACCACCTGCGTGCCTGCAGGCGAGGCACCCCGGTTCGCGCCCTGCACCGTGGGCGAGCACCTGCAAGCCATGTACCGCAAGACCTACGGCATGGCCGACAGCAAGAAGAAGGCGGCGATGGCATGACGGCGGCGACAACAAAGCTCTGGTTCAACCTTTTTTGCCGCGACATCGAGGCCCAGTTGCAGTTCTACCAGGCGCTGCTGCAGCTGCCCGAGGCCGTGGGCACGCGCTCGCCCATCTACCGTGCGGTGGAGACGGGGCACTTCCAGCTCGGCTTCAACGCGCACGGGGCCTATGCCCTGCTCGGGCTGGCCGATCGCGAGCGGTCCGCCGGCTCCGCAGACCCGGTCACGGGCTATGCCACCTTCATGCTCGACTCACCCGATGCCGTCACTGCAGCCAGCGCAACGGCAGTGCGGTTGGGCGGTCGCATGGTCAAGCCACCCTACGCCACCTACTATGGCCAGTGGCAGGCGGTGCTGGCCGACCCGGAGGACCATGTGTTCCGGCTCAGCGCCTTCGGCCTGCCCGACAACTCGGCTGCACGGGCGCCCTGAAGCGCGCCGGCACTGGGGCTTGCACAGTGGGCGTGGTACAACGGCCCGAGTGCCACGGACTGGAGCCCCCAATGCCTTCGACAGGATTCCTTCTACCGCCCGATGTGCAGGCACTGCTCGATGCGGGCCGCACCATCGACGCCATCAAGCAACTGCGCGCGGTGCAAGGCCTGGGGCTCAAGGAGGCCAAGGACCTCATCGACGCGCACCAGCGGGGGCGCCCTGCGGCAGCCCCGGCGCAGTCCACAGGCTTTGCATCGGACGCGAGCAGCCACGTGCCCGACTCCGTGCGGCAGGCACTGGCCACCGGCAACAAGATCGAAGCCATTCGCCTGCTGCGCGCGCATGCAGGCATTGGCCTCAAGGAGGCCAAGGACCGGGTCGACGCCTTGGCGGCATCCACCGGCAGCGGCGGCACGCACGGCCTTTCTCCCGGGGAACAGCCGCGCGGCAGCCGCGCACTGGGCTGGATCGTGGTGGCGCTGGTGGCCGGCCTGGCCGCCTTCTACCTGCTGCGTGCCTGAACAGGTGCCCCGGCCCGTGCCGCTCAATACGCCTTGAAGTTCGCGGCCACGCGCTGGTTCAAATAGTCGCCTGCTGCAATCGCCGGGTACTTTCTGCCCGGGCCTTCGATGATGGCGTCGCGGTTGGCCTGGGCGAAGAAGGCGATGCTGTAGCGCGGCCCCATGTATTCGCCGGGCAGGGGATTCTTCACGCGGTGGAAGTTCGATGGCAGTTGGTCATCGCTCCAGCGCATCAGCATGTCGCCGATGTTGCAGGTGATGGCCTCCTCGTCGGGCGTCACCGAGGTCCAGGCCTGGCTGTCCATTTCCTTGCCCGGGCACACCTGCAGGCCGCCCTGCCCCTGGCGCTGGAACAGCAGGGTCAGGCAGTCGAAGTCGGTGTGCGCACCGGCGCGCCACAGGCCCAGGTGGGCCTGCTGCTCGGGTGGCGTCGCAAAGTAGTGCAGCAGGCGCAGCGTGCTCTGGTAGCTGGCCTTGGCCGGGTCGTGCGCGTGGGCGAAGAAGTCCGGCGCAAAGCCGAGCTTGCGCGCAAAGCACGACAGCACCTGCATCGCCACCTGCCAGCACTGGCCCTCGAAGGCCAGCATGGTGGCCTGAAAACCCGCCAGCTCTTCATCCGTCGGCCACAGGCCCTCCATGTGCGGGCGCGTGATCTGGTAGGACTCTTTCTGGTCCGGCGTGCCGGTGGAGGGACGCACCTGCGCGCGGCTCTCCCAGCCCACGTTGAGCGCCTTGCGCAATGGGTATTGGGCCTTCACGCTGTCGGGCAGGGCAAAAAAGCGCTCGGTCATCGCAAAGGCGTTGCGCACCTCGGCGATGTCGATGCCGTGGCCAACGACCTGGAAGAAGCCGACGTCGACGGCCGCGTCCCAGAGTTCGTCGGCGATGGCGCCCTGGCGGTTGGCGAAGTCCGACAGGTCGATGCGCCGGATCTCCCGGGCGCCGGTTTCCGAGCCCAGGGCGCCCATGCGGGTTTCCTTGTCGAGTTCGGCAAGGCCGTATTGCTGCGCAGCGTTGGTGGCGGTGGTTGGGGTGGCAGTGGTCGTCATGGTGCAGTTCTCCTGAAGTGGGATGGATGGGAAATCCACCTGCTCCCTGGCATCGGAAAGCCGGCTGCATCTGCGCACGAACGTTCGATTCTTTCCGTTCGCTCGTGTGCGTCCTGCGCGGCGGGCCACAGCTTTCCTGAAGCCGCGGCAGGCCCGCAAGGGCGTGCCGCTGGGGGCGGGCTTCAAGAGCAATTTCCGGCCGCTGGCATGGCAGGATGCCTTCCCGCCGAGCCGCGCAGTGAACGCTTCTACTCTTGCAGACGGCGCACGCAAGAACGATGCCCGCGGCATACGCCAAATGGGGGATCAACCCCGCCAAACGACCGCTGCATGCGGCCTGGCGAAGGAATGCATGCATGTCACACAATGTTCTTGGCATGCGTCATGCATAGCGGTGGCAACAGCAGCAACCACCCTTGACGGAGACACCCCCCATGCATGCCCTGATGTCCGCCGCGCCGCACGAGTTCGATGAGCCCGCAGTGATCGACGCCACCGATGGCACCTACCTGCGCCAGGCGATCGCCTGGTCCTGCACCGCGCGGGCGCGCGGCAACCGGCCCTTCGGTGCGGTGGTGATCAGTGGCGACGGCGAACTGATCTCCGAGGCCTATTGCAATACCACCGAGACCGGCGACTGCACCGGCCACGCCGAGACCAACGCCGTGCGCCAGCTGAGCCCTCGCTTCAGCCGCGAGATGCTGGCCCAGGCCACCATCTACTCCTCGGCAGAGCCCTGCGTGATGTGCGCGGGCGCCATCTTCTGGTCGGGCATCGGCCGCGTGGTGTTCGGCATCGACGCGGTGCGCCTGCGCGAATTCCGCGGCGAGCGGGCCGAGCAGCGCGACGCCGAACTCTCTTGCCGCGACGTGTTCGCCGCATCGCCGCACTCCATCGAGTGCATAGGCCCTGCCCTCATCGATGAGGCCAGCGCACCGCATGTGGGCTTCTGGAAGTCGTGACCAGCGACAATCGCCCACCATGCCGATCAACGCCCCGCCCATGAACGAAGCCGACATCGAGACCAGCAGCAATGTCGTCTCGGGCACCCTGCTCAGCCGCTCCAAGCAGGGGCGCGAGCGCATCATGGGCGCGATCCGCGAGGCGGCCATTGCCGAGTTCAGCCGCCACGGCTTCAAGGGCGCGTCCACCAAGGCCATCGCCGAACGTGCGGGCCTGACCAAGCCGCAGCTGCACTACTACATCGCCAGCAAGGAAGAGCTCTATGAGGAGCTGCTCTACGCCGTGCTCAACGGCTGGTCGGGCGCCTTCCAGTTCGACAGCCAGAGCGACGACCCCAAGAAGGTGCTCAGCAGCTACGTGCGCAAGAAGCTCGACTACGCGCTGGACAACCCCGGCCTGTCGCGCATCTTCACCACCGAGGTGCTGGGTGGCGGGCGCAACCTGGGCAAGTACTGGCCCGTGGCCGTGAAGTCCACCCAGCAGAAGGTGGAGCTGATCGACCGCTGGATCGCCGAAGGCCGCATGCGCCCCGTGGACGCGCGCCTGCTGCTCATGCAGATATGGGGCATGACGCAGCACTACGCCGACTACGGTGTGCAGGTGCACATCATGCTGGGCCTGGCGCCGGACGAGGCCATCGACCGCGAGCCCATCGCGCGCCAGCTCACCACTTTTGTGCTGCTGGGCTGCGGCCTCGCACCAGATTAAGCACCGCTGCACGTTGATGGGCGCAATCCAGGCCCTGGACCGCCCCTGAAACCGGCGCGCCCCCCGCATTGACCCAGGTCAAGACCCCTGGAACGGCGGAAAGCCACACCCAGCCTCGCTGGCACAGCATTTGCAATAGTTTGACCAATCGATCAAATCAAGTGGTCAAACATGCACACCCCAGCCACGGCAACCCTGCCACCCGCCACGGAACAGGCCTTTGAACTGGTGCTCGAGCGCAGCCACCTGCGGTTGCCCGTGGAGCCCGGCGAGAGCATGGCCGACGTGCTGCAGCTCGCCGGCATCGCCATCGACACCCTGTGCGAGCAGGGCGTGTGCGGCACCTGCGCCACGCGCTGGCTGGCCGGCGCCCCGGACCACCGCGACAGCTGCCTGAGCCCTGAAGAACAAAGCACCCATGTGGCGGTGTGCTGCGCACGCAGCCACGGCCCCACGCTCACGCTCGACCTCTGAAGAAGGACACCCTGCCATGCGCATCCTCGTGATCTATTGCCACCCGGTGGAGACCAGCTACAACGCCGCCCTGCACGACGAGGTGGTGCGCAACCTGCGCACGGCCGGCCACGAGGTGGACGACTGCGACCTGTATGCCGAGGACTTCAACCCCGTGCTCAGCCGCGAGGAGCGCCTGGGCTACCACGAGGTGCCGAGCAACCGCCTGCCCGTGCAGGGCTATGTGGACCGGCTGCTCAAGGCCGAGGCCGTGGTGTTCTGCTTTCCCACCTGGTGCTTCGGCATGCCGGCCATGCTCAAGGGCTTTTTCGACCGCGTGCTGATGCCCGGCGTGGCCTTCGACATCAGCGACCCGCACAACGTCAAGCCTTCGCTCACGCACATCAAGCGCATCTCGGCCGTGGTGACCTATGGCCGCCCGCGCTGGACGGCGCTGCTCATGGGCGACCCGCCACGCAAGTCCGTCACGCGCTACATGCGCCTGCTCACGGGCGGCAAGGCGCGGGTGGACTACCACGCCTACTACCACATGAACGTCGCCACGCCACCGCGGCTGGAGGCCTTCAAGGCCCGCGTGGGCCAGGCCATGGCGCGCTTTGCGTAAGGAGGCCATTCGCATGCACGCCTCCAACGCCCCCGACCACATCCTGAACGCCCGCCTGCCGCGCTGGCTGCTGCCCCACGCCTGGCCCGCCAGCGCCGGCCAGCCCGCATTGGCCGACCTTCACCTGGCCCAGGGCCGCATCCAGGCCATGGTGCCGCAAGACCCCGCGCGCGCCCTGCCTGCAGGCACCACCTGGGACCTGGCCGGCGCGCTGGTGCTGCCCGGCCTGGTGGACGCGCACACCCACCTGGACAAGGCCTTCACCCTGCCGCGCATGGGCACCGTCAAACCCGGCCTGCTGGGGGCCATCGAGGCCATGATGGTCGACCGCCAGGGCTGGAGCGAGGCCGACATACGCCAGCGCGCCAGCCGCGCCCTGCAATGGGCGTACGAGGCCGGCACGGTGCACGTGCGCACCCACTGCGATTGGTGGGAGCCCGAGGCCCAGCCCCTGGCCTGGGGTGTGCTGCGCGAGCTGGCGCAGGAGTGGGCCGGCCGCATCACGCTGGAGCGCGTGGGCCTGATCCCCCTGCACCTGTACACCGAGCGTGCCACCGCCATGCAACTGGCCGCCACCGTGGCTGCCAGCGGCCCCGGGGCGCTGCTGGGCGGCTTCGTGCATTCGACCAACTGGAACCCGCAGGCCCTGCGCCACCTGTTCGAGGCCGCGCAGCACCACAGCCTGAACGTGGACCTGCATGTGGACGAAGAGCTGCACCCCGGCGCCCTGGGCCTGGCCACCACGGCCGCGCTGCTCAAGGAGCTCCACTTCGAAGGCCATGTGGTCTGTGGCCACACCTGCGCCCTGGCCGCGCAGGACGAGGCCACCGCCCTGGCCACGCTGGACGCCGTGGCGCGCTGCCCCATCACCCTGGTCACCCTGCCCATCACCAACCTGCTGCTGCAGGACGCCACCACCGGCCGCACGCCGCGCCAGCGCGGCCTGACCCTGGTGAAGGAAGCCCATGCGCGCGGCATACCGGTGCTGGTGGCCAGCGACAACGTGCAGGACCCATTCTGCCCCGTGGGCAGCTTCGATCCCCTGGAGGCCCTGGCCACCGGCGTGCTGGCAGCACAACTCGATGCGCCGTTCGACCGCTGGTCCGAAGCACTGTGCCGTGCCGACTGGCTGCGCCGCGGCCCCGACGCACTGCCCCTGCAGCCCGGCAGTGCGGCAGACCTGATCGTCTTCAACCAGGCCGACCGCTGGGGCTTTCCCTCGCGCACGCAGCCCCGCGTGGTGCTGCGCCAGGGCCGCGTCACCGGTGGCCACGCCAGTGCCGCCTGGCACGTGGCGAATGCCACACCAGCCCTTTCGGCCGGTGCCACGCCCGCCCCATCCACCCCCATCCCTGCACGGAGCCTTGCATGAGCGACAACGCACCCAACACCCCGGGCATCGCCCTGCCCCTGGCCCGCTATGCCGCCTGGCGGCGCGCGGGCGACCTGGTGTTCCTGTCCGGGATCATCGCCGTGGACCCTGCGGCCAGCCGCATCGTGCGCGGCTACGCCGACATCCCCGACGAGGCCGCCACGCTGATTGGCCGCACCGGCGAGTTCAGCAGCGACACCAAGGAGGGCCCCATCCTCGCGCAGAGCTGGTATGTGCTCGACCGCATCCGCCTGACCATCGAGGCCGCGGGCGGCCAGATGTCCGACGTTTTCAAGCTGGTGCAGTACTTCAAGAACCTGGACCACTTTCCCCAGTACAGCCGGGTGCGCAAGCTGTTCTTCCCGGGCGAGCCCCCGGCGTCCACCGTGGTCGAGGTCAGCGGCATGCTGCCCACGCCCGACATCCTGATCGAGGTGGAAGCGACCGCCTACCTCCCCTTGCGCTGACCCCTCGCCCCCACATCCCCCTCACGAAAGCCCACCCATGCTGCACGGCTACAACCCGCCCCACCGCTACCTGCCCTACCTGAGCTGGACCGAGATCGTCGACCTGCCGGACAAGGAGAACACCGTCATCGTGCTGCCCACGGGCGCCACCGAGCAGCACGGCCCGCACCTGCCTTGCGCGGTGGACACGGTGATCAGCGCGGGCGTGGTCGGCCATGCCCTGGCGCGCCTGCCGGCCGGGGTGCCGGCCTTCGCCATGGCGCCCATCACCTACGGCAAGTCGGAGGAGCACCTGCACTTCCCCGGCACCATCACCCTCTCCGGCGAGACCCTGCTGGCCACCATGAACGAGGTGGGTGAGTCGGTCTACCGCGCGGGCTTTCGCAAGCTGCTGTTCGTCAACGGCCACGGCGGCCAGCCGCAGGTGATGGAGATGTGCGCGCGCGAGCTGCGCCTGCGCCATGGCGACTTCATCGTGGTGCCCAGCTTCACCTGGCGTGTGCCGCACGTCGCCGGCAAGTACCTGTCGGACACCGAAAAGAAGCTGGCCATGCACGCCGGCCATGCCGAGACGGCGCTGATGCTGGCCCTGGCCCCCGACACCGTGCACATGGAGCGCGCAGTGGTGAACTACCCGCCCGTGTTCGAGTCGCCCCTGCTCTCGCCGGATGGCCGCCCCGCCTGCGCCTGGAGCGCCCGCGACTTCGGGCCCAGCGGCATCATCGGCGACCCGCTGCCGGCCACCGCCGAGCAGGGCCACGCCATCCTCGATTCGCTGGCCGTGAGCTGGGCCGCCGCCATCACCGAGCTGCACCACCTGCAGTGGGCAGCACGCCCCGAACCCACCTGGGGCCGCGCCAACCACACCGGCCATGTGGAGAACTCCTCCGCTCTGGCCTGAAACCTGCGAAGCCCGCACACCGCCATCCCTGACGCCCCCCGTTCCATCCCCGCCTATCACCCTACCGGAGAACTGCCATGATGAAGACCGCCTCCCGCCTTTCCAAACTTGGTGCAGCCGCCCTGCTCGCTGTTGGTGCCGCCGGCACCATGTCGGGCACTGCCCAGGCGCAGGAAAAGTTCACCTACATGACCAACTGGTACGCGCAGGCCGAGCACGGCGGCTTCTACCAGGCGGTGGCCACGGGCCTGTACAAGAAGTACGGCCTGGACGTGAGCATCAAGATGGGTGGCCCGCAGGTCAACATCGTGCAGATGATGGCGGCGGGCCAGGCCGAGTGCGTGATGGGATCGAGCGACCTGCAGATGATCCAGATGCGCGAGGGCGGCGTGCCCGTGACGACGGTGGCGGCAGTGTTCCAGAAAGACCCGCAGGTGCTCATCGCGCACGACGACGTGAAGAAGTTCGAGGACTTGAAGGGCAAGACCATCCTCATCGCCTCGTCGGCCCAGCGCGGCTACTGGCCCTGGCTGAAGGCCAAGTACGGCTTCACCGATTCGCAGACGCGGCCCTACACCTTCAACATCCAGCCCTTCGTGGCCGACAAGAACACCGCCCAGCAGGGCTACCTGACGTCGGAGCCATTTGCCATCGCCAAGGCCGGCGTGAAGGCCAACACGCTGATGTTCAGCGACCAGGGCTACCCCGCCTACGCCACCACCGTGAGCTGCATGGACAAGACGCTCAAGGAGCGCAGCGCCGCAGTGGCCTCGTTCGTGAAGGCGTCGATGGAAGGCTGGAAGAGCTACCTGGCCGACCCCGCCCCCGGCAACGCCCTGATCAAGAAGGACAACCCCAACATGACCGACGAACAGCTGGCCTACAGCGTGGCCAAGCTCAAGGAGATGGGCATGGTGACGGGCGGCGACGCGGCCAGCATGGGCATCGGCACCATGACCGACGCACGTGCCAAGGCGAGCTATGACTTCCTGGTCGACTCCAAGCTCATCGACCCCGCCAAGGTGAAGCTGGCCGACACGTACAGCACCAGCTTCGTCAAGGACCTCAAGGTTCTGCCCTAAGCCCACCCTGCCCTGAAACAGCGGCCTTGCCCCGTGCGCAGCGGGGCGGGCCGCATCCATCGAAAGGCCACCTCATGCATTCCGCCGAGCCCACTCCTTCTCCGACAACGGCCCACCGCCCCACGCCCGCCGTGCAGGTGCTGTCGGCCGAGAAGACCTACCCCAACGGCACGCAGGCCCTGCTGCCGGTGGACCTGA
>JAZKEE010000006.1:0-5453 GCA_040387235.1 Pseudomonadota bacterium | reverse complement strand
GGCCGCGCGGTTGATGATGGCGCCGGCGGCGCGTGCGGCCTTGATGGCCACGTTGAGCATGGGGTGCAGGTTGGACGACATAAATTGTGGTTTCTGGCAGGGCGCCGGCAGGGGCGCGCCTTGCGAAAGAGGAGCGTGGAACGCAGCCAGGCGATGCGGGCGGCGACAATAGGGGCTGTATTTTACCCGTTTTGCCGTTTCCGATCCAATGCAGGGGCCTATCCAGGCCCACTCAGAGCCCGTTCGACCCCATGAAGACCCGTTTCGTCCTGATCAATACCAGCCATGCCGGCAATGTCGGTGCCGCCGCGCGGGCCCTGAAAACCATGGGTTTCGACGACCTTGTGCTGGTCGAGCCGCGCTGGGCCAACGTGCTGCGCCGTGAAGAGACCATCCAGCGCGCCAGCGGCGCCCTCGACGTGCTGGAGAACGCGCGCATCGTCGCCACACTGGATGAGGCCCTCGACGGCATGAGCCACCTGTGCGCCACGGCCATGACACCGCGCGATTTCGGGCCGCCGACCGCGGCGCCCCGCGCGCATTTCGAGCGGTTGCTGGGCACCGGCGCTGCTGCCGGGGTGGATGTACCTGCCCAGTCGGGTGTCGCCTTCCTGTTCGGATCCGAGCGCTTCGGCATGGCCAACGAGGACGTCTACCGCTGCCACGTCGCGCTGTCGATTCCCACCAACCCCGGGTTCGGCTCGCTGAACCTGGGTGCGGCCATCCAGGTGATCGCCTACGAATGGCGCATGGCACTGGGTGGTTTCGGTGCGCCGGCCGCCGAGCCGGCGCCCGAGCGCGGGCTGGCCGACACCGACGCCGCCCCGGCGCGTGAACTCGCCGACGCCGCCCAGACGCGTGAGCTGGCCGATGCCGCCCAGGTGGCCGGCATGCTGGCGCACTGGGAGCGGGCGCTGGTGGACATTGGCTTCCTCGACCCCGAGGCGCCCAAGAAGCTCATGCCGCGCCTGAACCAGCTTTTCAACCGTGCGCAACTGGGGTCCGAGGAAATCCACATCCTGCGTGGTGTTGCAAAAGCCATGATCGAGACGGCGCAGGCAAAGCGCTAGACTGCATTTCCATATTCCAAAAACAACCATAGCCATGTTTGCACGCCTGCGTTCCGACATCCAGTGCATCCTCGACCGCGACCCCGCTGCGCGCAGCACCTGGGAGGTGATCACCTGCTACCCCGGTCTGCACGCCATCTGGCTGCACCGGCCCGCGCACTGGTGCTGGGGCCATGGTTTCAAGTGGCTGGGGCGCTTCATCTCGCACATTGCGCGCTGGCTCACGGGCATCGAGATCCACCCGGGCGCCAAGATCGGCGAGCGCGTCTTCTTCGACCACGCCATGGGCGTGGTGGTGGGCGAGACGGCCGAGATCGGTGACGGCTGCACCATCTACCAGGGCGTGACCCTGGGCGGCACCTCGCTCTACAAGGGGGCCAAGCGCCACCCCACGCTGGGCAAGGACGTGGTGGTCAGCGCGGGCGCCAAGGTGCTCGGGGGCTTCGAGGTGGGCGATGGTGCCAAGATCGGCAGCAACGCCGTCGTCATCAAGCCGGTGCCTGCGGGTGCCACGGCGGTGGGTATCCCGGCGCGCATCATTCCCTCCAAGGCGGGCCAGAGCGCCGACGTGACCGAGCCGCAGTCGCGCAAGTTCACGGCCTATGGCATCACCCAGGACGACGACCCGCTGTCGCAGGCCATGCGCGGCCTGATCGACAACGCCTCCTCGCAGGAGCACCAGATCATGCTGCTGTGGCAGGCCATCGAGAAGCTCTCGACCGCAGCCCCTGCGGCCAGGGACTGCGTGCCCTGCGATGCGGCCACCACCGAGCAGTTCGAGGCGGGCAAGCTCAACGAACTGGTGGGCAAGTAGGGGCTTTGCGCACCCACGCGATCATCAGTTCTTGAGGAACCGGCTGTAGAGGGCGCGCGTCTCGGCTTCGAAGAAGCGCCCGGCGGTCTGCCTGGACAGCTCCGAGGTTTCCTGCCAGCCGAAGAAGATGATCGCGTCGTAGCTGTCGGAGATCTGCAGTTCGGTCTGCATGTAGTCGCGGAACGCCTGCTTGTCCCATTCAGGCTCGCGAAAGGCCTGGGCGATGTACCAGGTCTCCACCTTGGGTTGTGCAGCCCGCGCGATGCCCGGCAGGGTGCGCGACCACTCATGCAGTGCACTGGTGGTGGCCTTGTCGCCCAGCCAGTACGAAGTGGTGCCCACCCAGTCCACCTGCGCGATGGCTGCCGGGATGAAGGGGGCGATCTTGGGATTGCCGAAGGTGGCATGCGGGCTGAAGGAGATGCCCACCTTGGCCGTGGGCAGTTTCTGGCGCACCAGTGCGATGCCGCGCTTGAGGTCGTCGAGTTGCGCCTGGTATTCCACAGGGTTGTCCTCCACCCGGGCCGCGCCGAGGTACATCTCGTCGATCAGGTAGACATGCACGCCGGGCACCAGCAGGTCGCTGTTTTGCGCGATGTAGCTGTCCAGGCGAGCCGCGGCATTCTCCACCAGGCGGATCTGGCCGCGGTCATGGGTCGGGAACAGGAACAGGAAGTCCAGCAGATTGGCCTTGCCCGCCTTCTGGATGGCGCGCGAGCTCTCCAGGTTGCTCGAGTAGCCACCATAACCGGCGTTGGAGACGATGTCCGCAGTCGCCACCTGGGCGGGCGTGCCGAAGACCTCGCCGACCTGGCGCGGCTGGGGGCTGGGAGTGGCGCCATCGCCACCGCCTCCGCCGCACGCCGAGAGCACGGCGACCAGGGCAAGTTGTAGAAGAATCTTTTTTTGCATTGTTGTCCCGACGTTCTGGAAGTGGATGTAGCGGCCAGTCTAGGCCGAGCACATGCCGCTTCTTTGTGACGGGGCGCACCTGCGCTCGCCAGGAAAGGGTTCTCTGGTTACAAATTGCAAACCACCTGCGGGCTGGCACCATGGTGCTCCCCTGCCTGCGCGTCCCTGGCCACTGCCGCAAGGACGGCCCTGCAGACGAACGCCGGGTTCAGGCCGAGGGCTCGGGGCGCGTTCGCACGGCGCTCTTGGGCCGGAAGGCCTTGCAGACCTCGTCGCGGGTTTCGAGGTAGGGCCCGCCGATCAGGTCGATGCAGTAGGGCACTGCGGCGAAGATGCCGGGCACGATCTGGCTGCCATCGGCCCCGCGCAGCCCCTCCAGCGTCTCGGCAATCGCCTTGGGCTGGCCTGGCAGATTGATGATGAGGCTTTGCCCGCGCACCACTGCCACCTGGCGCGAGAGGATGGCCGTGGGCACGAATTTCAAGCTGATCTGGCGCATCTGCTCGCCAAACCCCGGCATTTCCTTGTGCGCCACGGCCAGCGTGGCCTCGGGCGTCACATCGCGCAGGGCGGGGCCCGTTCCACCGGTGGTCAGCACCAGGCTGCAGCCGGCGGTGTCCACCAGCTCGATCAGCGCGGCGCTGATGCCCGCCTGCTCATCGGGGATCAGGCGCTGCTCGAAGGTGATGGGGTTGAGCAGGGCCCGGGCGAGCCAGTCCTGCAGCGCGGGCAGGCCCTTGTCCTCGTACACGCCGCTGCTGGCGCGGTCGCTGATGGAGACGATGCCTATCCGGACAGCGTCGTGCGCAGCTTCAGGCATGGTCTCCATCCTCGTCGCCGTCTTCGTCATTCGTCGGCACATCGCCCATGTGCTCGCGCACCAGGCGGAACAGGTCGCGGTAGGCGCGGCCCTTGCGCGGCGCCAGGCCCTGCGACACGGCGGCCTTGTCGGCTGGTGGCGCGTCCTTGCGCGCCTGGCGGATCAGGGCGCGCAGCTGCTGGGTGTCGGTATCGGGGTGCTCTGCCATCCAGGGGGCCAGGGCCTCGTCGTCGGCGATCAGGCGGTCGCGCCAGTGCTCGGCCAGGTGCAGGTTGAGCTTCTCGTCGGCAGAACCCTTGTGCTGCTCTTCGAGTGCCTGGCGTGCGGCCTGCACCAGCTCGGGGTCGAGCTTGCGCATGATCTTGCCCACATACTGCATCTGGCGGCGCTTGCCTTCGAAGTTGGTGATGCGCTTGGCCTCGGCCAGTGCATCCACCAGCTTGTCGGGCAGGCCCACCTTCTCGAACAGATCGGCGCGCAGGCTCAGAAGCTCCTTGCCCAGGTCCTGCAGGGCATCGCTTTCGCGCTTGAGATCGGTTCGGCTGGCATCGGGCGTGCCTTTGAGTTCGGCTTTGAGCTGAATGTCCATTTCGCTGCCTTCGGCAACGAACTGGCCCTTCACAAAGTAGCCTTTTTTGGGTTTGCGTGACATGGGTGGGGGCAAAAGGGGAGATGGCGCAGCGCGCGCCACAGCGGCAAGTATCATAGCTGCCGCTATGAATAAACCCTCCATCCGCGCTCCGCGCGCTCCCGGCGCCCCGGCGGCGGCCACTTCCGCCACCCCTGACAGCGGCTTCAGCTACAGCCGTCCGTTCTTCGAAGAACTGGTGGACCGTGCCCTCGCGCACGCCAGGAAACTGGGCGCCACCGACGCCGGCGCCGAGGCCTCCGAAGGCTGCGGCCTCTCGGTCAGCGTGCGCAAGGGCGAGCTCGAAACGGTGGAGCGCAACCGCGACAAGTCGCTGGGCATCACCGTCTACATCGGCAACCGGCGCGGCAATGCCAGCACCTCGGATTTTTCCAGCAAGGCCATCGAGCAGACGGCGCAGGCCGCCTACGACATCGCCCGCTTCACGGCCGAAGACCCCATGGCCGGCCTGCCCGACGCCGACGACATCGCGCCTGCCGACAGCCACCGCGACCTCGATCTGTTCCACCCCTGGTCCATCGACAGCGAGCAGGCCGCGAAAATGGCCATGGAATGCGAGGCTGCGGCCCTGAAGGCCAGCCGCCGCATCACCAACAGCGAAGGCGCAGGCGTCTCGGCCCAGCAGAGCCACTTCTTCAGCGCCCACACGCGCGGCTTTCGCGGCGGTTATGCCTCGTCGCGCCACAGCTTCTCGGTGGCACCCATTGCCTCGCTGCCCGGTCGCAACGCCGAGATGCAGCGCGACGCCTGGTACAGCTCCATGCGCGATGCAACCGAGCTCGCCTCGCCGCAAGCCGTGGGCCGCTATGCCGCCGAGCGCGCGTTATCGCGCCTGGGCAGCCGCAAGATCCCGACCACGCAATGCCCGGTGCTGTTCGAATCGACCCTGGCCGCAGGCCTGCTGGGCGGTTTCGTGCAGGCCGTGAGCGGTGGCGCGCTCTACCGCAAGAGCAGCTTTTTGCTCGACTCGCTGGGCAAGCGCGTGTTCCCCAAGCACATCGACATCGAGGAAGACCCCTTCATCCTGCGCGGCAAGGGCAGCTCGCCGTTCGACGACGAAGGCGTGCGCGTGGCGCCGCGCAAGGTCGTCAAGGGCGGTCGCGTGGAGGGCTACTTCCTGTCCACCTACTCGGCACGCAAGCTGGGCATGAAGACCACCGGCAATGCCGGCGGCTCGCACAACCTGAC
>JAZKEE010000005.1:11722-25545 GCA_040387235.1 Pseudomonadota bacterium | reverse complement strand
GATGAAGTGGATGTGGCTGTCGATGCCGCCCGCGGTGACGATGTTGCCCTCGCAGCTGATGACCTCGGTGCCCGGGCCGATGATGATGTCCACCCCCGTCTGCGTATCGGGGTTGCCGGCCTTGCCGATGGCCACGATGCGCCCGCCCTTCAAGCCGATGTCGGCCTTGAAGATGCCCGTGTGGTCGATCACCAGCGCATTCGTCAGCACCGTGTCCACCGCACCCGCGTCACGCGTGCGCTGGCTTTGCGCCATGCCGTCGCGGATGGTCTTGCCGCCGCCGAACTTCACCTCTTCGCCGTAGCCGCCGGCGCGCAGGGTGTAGTCCGCCTGCACCTCGGCAATCAGGTCGGTGTCGGCCAGGCGCACGCGGTCGCCCACGGTGGGGCCGAACATCTCTGCGTAGGCGCGTCGTCCAATGGTTGCCATGGTTCAAAACCCTTTGCTGGTGCCCGACGCGGGGCTGGAGAGGTTGTGGATGGTGATCGGGTCAGGGCGCTGCATCACAGCGGTCCCTGCACCAGGCCGCGAAATCCGTACACCGTGCGGTCGCCCGCATAGTCCACCAGCTCCACGGTGCGCTCCTGCCCGGGCTCGAAGCGCACGGCCGTGCCGGAGGCGATGTTCAGACGCATGCCACGCGCAGCCTCGCGGTCGAAGCCCAGGGCGCCGTTGGTCTCGGCAAAGTGGTAGTGCGAACCCACCTGGATGGGCCGGTCCGCCGTGTTGCGCACCAGCACGGTCAGCGTGCGGCGCCCGGGGTTCAGGGCATGCTCGCCCGCGTCGATCAACAGCTCGCCTGGGATCATGGTGGCGTGTCCTTGTGCGTTGTGGGTGGGGTCAGGCCAGTTGCAGCAGCATGGCGCTGCCCAGGGTCGCCACGCCGGCACCGGCCGCGCGGGTCAACCACACGGTGCGGTTGCGCAATGCCCAGCCCGCGACCAGGCCCGCGCAGTGCAGCAGCACCGTGGCGCACAGCATGCCGGCCAGGGTCTTCCAGGCGCTGTCGCTGCCGGCCAGCTCATGGCCGTGGGCCAGACCGTGGAACAGCGCGAACACTCCCACGCCCAGTGCGGCCACCATGCCCGGCACATGCAGGCGTGATGCCACCAACAGGCCCGTGGCCAGCAGCGATGCGGCGATCATCGGCTCCACCGCCGGCAGGGCCACGCCCTGCAGGCCCATCACCGCGCCCACCAGCAGCAGGCTGGCAAAGCCCACCGGACCCCACAGCAACTCAGGGCCCGCGCGACGGGCCGAGAGCGCGCTCCACAGGCCCACGGCCACCATGGCGGCCAGGTGGTCAAGTCCGAAAAGCGGGTGGGAGAAGCCGCTGAAGAAGTCGTTGTGCACGTGCGTGCCACCGTCGGTGTGGGCGCTGGCGGCCGTGGCCAGCGTGGCCAGGGCGATGAGGGCAAGGGTGCGGGATGCGCGCATGGATTGGATCTCCGGATAGGGCTGCTCAGACGATGGGTTGGTGCACGGTGACCAGCTTGGTCCCGTCGGGAAAGGTGGCCTCGACCTGGATGTCCGGGATCATCTCGGCGATGCCCTCCATCACGTCGGCGCGGGTCAGCACGGTGCGGCCTTCGCTCATGAGCTGGGCCACGGTCTTGCCGTCGCGCGCGCCCTCCATCACGGCGGCGCTGATCAGCGCCATGGCTTCGGGGTAGTTGAGCTTCAGGCCCCGCGCCTTGCGGCGCTCGGCCAGCAGGGCCGCGGTGAAGATCAGCAGCTTGTCTTTTTCGCGGGGGGTGAGTTCCATGGTCTTGGCGGTGTGGTGATCGATAGGGCGGTGCGGTGCCGTGCGCTGGAGCGATGGCAGGCCCTGGTCCGCACCATCATAGTGAGCAAGCCCCGTGCCGGCCATACGTCGATTGGCGCATCCGATCCCTTGGGAGTGGCGCCAGTGGCATGGAAACTGCACCACCACGGGGACTGCCGCCCCGCATCCCTGACGCCCCTCCATGCCGCCCACCACCGCCACCATCGCCTCGCCTGACACGGGCGCTCCCGTACAGGGCGGCACGGACGTGGACGTGAACACAGACATGGGCGCGGACGCCCAGGCCCCGCAGCAGGTCGTCAAGGTCCGGCGCGACTACAACAGCTGGGTGGCCACCGAGACCATGGAGGACTACGCGCTGCGCTACACGCCGCAGCGCTTTCGCAAGTGGTCCGAATGGCGCGTGGCCAACACCGCCTTCGGCGCGGCGTCGTTCCTGATCCTGGAGGCCGTGGGCGCCACGCTGCTGGTGCAGTACGGCTTCATCAACGCCTTCTGGGCCATCGTCGCCACGGGGCTCATCATCTTCCTGGCAGGGCTGCCCATCAGCGTCTATGCGGCACGCTACGGGGTGGACATGGACCTCCTCACGCGCGGCGCGGGTTTCGGCTACATCGGCTCCACGCTCACCTCGCTGATCTACGCCTCCTTCACCTTCATCTTCTTTGCGCTCGAGGCCGCCGTCATGGCCTATGCGCTCGAGCTGGCGCTCGACATCCCGCCCACCTGGGGCTACCTGATCTGCGCCGTGGTGGTGATTCCGCTGGTCACTCACGGGGTCTCGGCCATCAGCCGGCTGCAGGTGTGGAGCCAGCCGCTGTGGCTGGTGATGCTGGTGGTGCCCTTCGTCTATGTCATCACGCACGATCCTGGTGCGTTTGAGGGCATATCGCACTATGGTGGTGAATCAGGACGCGGCGCCACCTTTCAATTGCCCTTGTTTGGTGCGGCACTCACGGTCGGCATCGCCCTGATTACCCAGATGGGGGAACAGGCCGACTACCTGCGCTTCATGCCGGCGCGCACCCAGGCCACGCGCGGGCGCTGGTGGCTGGGGGTGCTGGCCGGCGGGCCGGGCTGGGTGGTGCTGGGGGTGCTCAAGATGCTGGGCGGCGCGCTGCTGGCCTACCTGGCGATCACCCACATGGTGCCGACCGACCGCGCGGTCGACCCCAACCAGATGTACCTGGTGGCCTACGAATACGTGTTCCCGCACTACGGCTGGGCGGTGGCGGCCACGGCGCTGTTCGTGGTGGTCTCGCAGATGAAGATCAACGTCACCAACGCCTACGCGGGCTCGCTGGCCTGGTCCAACTTCTTCTCGCGCCTCACGCACAGCCACCCGGGGCGCGTGGTGTGGGTGGTGTTCAACACGCTCATCGCCTTCATGCTGATGGAGATGAACGTCTTTCGCGCCATGGGCGAGGTGTTGGGCCTGTACTCCAACATCGCCATCGCCTGGATCATGTCGGTGGTGGCCGACCTGGTCATCAACAAACCCCTGGGACTGTCGCCCAAGGGCATCGAGTTCAAGCGCGCCCACCTGTACGACATCAACCCCGTGGGCGTGGGTTCCATGGCGCTGGCCTCCGTGCTCTCCATCAGCGCCCACCTGGGCCTGTTCGGCCCGCTGCCGCAGGCCTTCTCGGCGGTGATCGCCATGGCCGTGGCCTTCGTCACCGCACCGCTCATCGCCTGGGCCACCAAGGGGCGCTACTACATCGCGCGCCAGCCCGAGCCGGCGGCTGTGCCCGTGCACGGCCCGGTCAGCGGCCAGGTCGCGGCGGACCTGGGCACGTACGCGGGCTATACCGTGCAGCGCTGCGTGGTCTGCGAACGCGAGTACGAGGCGCCCGACATGGCCCAGTGCCCGGCCTACGGCGGTGGCATCTGCTCGCTGTGCTGCACGCTCGACGCGCGCTGTGGCGACCTGTGCAAGCCCCACGCCAGCATGGCGGTGCAGTGGTCCTCGGCCCTGCGCTGGGTGCTGCCGCGCGCCATCTGGCGCTACCTGGACACGGGCCTGGGCCACTTCCTGCTGCTGATGCTGGTGATTGGGCCGCTGCTGGCCTCCGTCATGGGGCTCCTGTACCACCAGGAGCTCAACACCATCGCCAACGCGATGACCAACACCGAGGTGCTGGCCGCGCCCGAGGTGGCGCTGCGCTCGGGCCTGCTCAAGGCCTACCTCGCGCTTTTGGTCATCTCCGGCATCGTGGCCTGGTGGCTGGTGCTGGCGCACAAGAGCCGCCAGGTGGCACAGGAGGAATCGAACCGCCAGACAGGTCTGCTGGTGCGCGAGATCGAGCTGCATCGCCAGACCGACGAGGCCCTGCAGAACGCCCGCAGCGTGGCCGAGCAGGCGCGCCAGGTGGCCGAGGAGGCCAAGCGCGCCGCCGACCAGGCCAACCAGGCGAAGAGCCGCTACATCAGCGCCATCAGCCACGAGATACGCACCCCGCTCAACTCCATCCTGGGCTATGCCCAGCTGATGGGCGAGGACGCCGGTGTGCCCCCGCACCGCAAGCAGGCCGTGCACGTGATCCGCCGCGGCGGCGAGCACCTGCTGTCGCTGATCGAGGGCACGCTGGACATCGCGCGCATCGAATCGGGCAAGCTCACGCTCGATGTCACGCCCATGCGCTTTGCCGACGGCCTGCACGAGATGGCCAGCCTGTTCGAACTGCAGGCCGCCGCCAAGGGCCTGGCTTTCCAGTTCGATGTGCAGGGCGTGATTCCCGAGGTGGTGCGCGCCGACGAAAAGCGCCTGCGCCAGATACTCATCAACCTGCTGGGCAATGCCGTCAAGTTCACCGCCCACGGCCGGGTCACGCTGCGCGTGCGCTACGCCCGCGAGATCGCGCGCATCGACGTGCAGGACACGGGGCCGGGCCTGAGCGCCGACGAGATCGAGCGTATCTTCGAGCCCTTCGCGCGCGGCGGCAGCGCAGTGGCCGTGGCCGCCACCCCCGGTGCCGGCCTGGGCCTGACCATCGCCAAGATGCTCACCGCGCTCATGGGCGGCGAGCTCACCGTCACCAGCGAGCCCGGCCTGGGCTCGGTGTTCCACGTCAAGCTGTTCCTGCCCGAGGTGCATGCCGATGCCCTGGGCAAGGCCGCAGCAGCGCCGCTGGCGCGGGTGCAGCGGGTGCGCAAGGGCTACGCCGGCGAGCGCCGCCGCATCCTCGTGGTGGACAACGAAGAGCCCGACCGCGAGCTGCTGGTGCAACTGCTCGAACCCCTGGGCTTCGAGCTGCGCCAGGCTGCCAGCGGCCACGACGCGCTCGACCTGCTGGCCACCGGCTACCGGCCGCACGCCATCTTCGTGGACCTGGCCATGCCCGGCATTGACGGGTGGGAGACCCTGCGGCGCGTGCGGCAGATGCATTTGCCTGAAGTCCACTGCGCCATCGTGTCTGCGAATGCCTTCGACAAGGCATTGGACAACGACGTGGACATCCGCCCTGAGGACTTCATCGTCAAGCCCGTGCGCCACAGCGAGCTGCTCGACTGGCTGGAGCGGCGCCTGGCGCTGCAATGGCTGAGCGAAGCGCCGGCCCCCGCCCCGGCGCTGGCCGCGCCCGATGCCGGGGCCGCCGGCGGGCCGCTGAGCTACCCCGACCCCGGCGCCCTGGCCGCGCTGGCGCAGGCCGTGTCGCTGGGCTATTACCGCGGCATCCTCAACGCCCTGGAAGCCATCGAGCGCGAGCAGCCCGCGCACGGCGCTTTTGTGCATACCATGCGGGGGTTGGCCCGGCAGTTCCAGTTCGATGCCATGGGCCATATCCTCGAGCAGGCACCACCGTGAACACCGCAGCATCCACCGATCCCACCTCCCCGGCCGCCAGCCCTGCGCTGGAGCGTGGCGACAGCGACCTGGTGCTCATCGTGGACGACGTGCCCGACAACCTGGCGGTGCTGCACGACGCGCTCGACGAGTCGGGCTACACCGTTCTGGTGGCCACCCACGGCGAGGCCGCGCTGCAGCGTGCCGCCCAGGCCCTGCCCGACATCGTGCTGCTGGACGCCATGATGCCCGGCATGGACGGCTTCGAGGTCGCGCGCCGCCTGAAGGCATCGCCGAAGACGGCGCACATCCCCATCATCTTCATGACCGGCCTGACCGAGACCGAGCACCTGGTGGCCGCGCTGGAGGCGGGCGGGGTGGACTACGTCACCAAGCCCATCAAGCCGCGCGAGGTGATGGCGCGCATGGGCGTGCACCTGGGCGCAGCGCGCAAGGCCCGGGCAGACGCCAGCCAGGCGCGCGAGGCGCGCAACGCGCTCGACGCCTTCGGCTACGCCAGCATCACCGTGCGCGCGGTGGACGGACGCATCGTCTGGCAGACCCCGCTGGCGCGCGAGCTGCTGCAGGCCTATTTCGGCGAGGCCAGCCCCTGGGCGCCCGAACAGGTGCAGGCCTGGCTGCGCCGCCACGTGCTGGCCGAGAACGCCGCCGAACTGCTGGCCCACGCCCAGGCCGAGCCGCCGCGCCTGGCCATCGACCAGGGCGCGCGGCGTCTGACCTTCCGGCTGCACCAGCAGGCCGGCGACAGCGAGGGCGGCGGTGACTGGCTGATCGTGATGCGCGAGGTGTCCGACGCCAAGATCATCGAATCCATGAGCCTGTCCTTCAAGCTCACTGCGCGCGAGGCCGAGGTGCTCTACTGGGTCGTCAAAGGCAAGATCAACCGCGACATCGGCGACATCCTCGGGGCCAGCCCGGCCACCGTCAAGAAGCACCTGGAGCGCGTGTTCGCCAAGCTCGGGGTGGAGACGCGCACTGCGGCGGCGGGGATGGCGATGAACCGCATCCGGCAACTGCACCCGCAGTTCGAGGGTTAGCGCCCCACTGCTTTCTCGAGCTCGGCCTTGTTCATTTTCGAGCGGCCTTGGATGCCTTTGCGTTTCGCATCCTCATAGAGCTGCTCACGCGTGCGGCCCTGAGCGCCCTGGTGCGAGCGCCGGCCGCCGCGCACGGGTGCGGGCGTGTCCTTCATGGTCTTGGGGTTCGCCTTCTCGGCCTCGCCATGTTGCGCACGTTCCTTGTTCACGGTGCGCGCGGCGATCTCCTCGGCCGTGCTTTCGCTCTTGCCCTGCTGGCGCAGGCTGTCCTTGATGTGACCGTACTGGCGTTCGCGCTTGGCGCTCCAATGGGTTCGGGGCATGGCAATCCTCCTGTGGCATCCGGTCCATGGACCGAAGTCACAGGCTACTCCCTTGGAATCGCGCGCGGATAGGACGGGCCGGCAGCCTTGCGTAGGACAGCCGCGCCAGCCTCCAGTTCAGGGGCGCCAGTCCTCGAGCGTGGCCCGGATCAGCGCCACGATCTCGACCAGCCGCGCATCGTCCATGCGGCTCGCGGGGCCTGCCACCGATACCGCACCGCCGGCACCGGGCACGGCAACGGCCACGCAGCGCAGGCCCTCGACCAGTTCTTCGTCGTCCACCGCAAAGCCGCGCTCGGCCACCAGGGCCAGCTCGTCCAGCAGCCGGGCCCGCGAAACGATGGTTCCGGGGGTGAAGCGTTCGAGCTTGGCGGGCAACAGGCTGTGCACCTCCTGTGCAGGCCTGAGTGCAAGCAGGGCTTTGCCCACCGCCGTCGCGTACACCGGCCCGTGCCAGCCGACGTAGCTGTTCATGCGGATCGGGTGTGGCGAGTCGTGCTTGGCCAGGTAGACCACCCGTGCGCCTTCGATTTGCGCGAAGTGGGATGTCTCGCCGGTCTGTGCCACCAATGCCTGCAGCACCTCGGCCACGGCCATCTGCATGGCCTGGGGCGAGCCGGCCGACGCTCCCAGCTCCATCAACCGCCGGGTCAGGCGGTACTTGGTATCCGCCCGGCCCACGATGCCGTGCGCCATCAGCGTGCGCAGTATGCGCAGCGCGCTGGCCCGGGGGATGCCCACCGTGCGGCTCAGTTCATTGAGGCCCTGCACCGGTTGGGCGCCGAAGGCTTCGAGCATCAGCACGGCATGGCTCACCGTGTTCACCAGCGGCTTTTCATCACGGCCTGTTGTTGGCGCGTCGTCGGTATGCATAATCCGTCTTTCCTAAGTCCGTTTTGTATACCACTAGTTCATTATACATACTATGCTGAAACAATTTCAAGCCGCCGTCGTGCAATCCGCCGCCGTTGCCTTCGACAACGAGAAGACCCTGCTGCGCATGAAGGGTCTAGCCGACCAGGCCCGCAGCAAGGGGGCCTCGCTGGTCGTCTTTCCCGAGGCCATGCTCGGCACCTACCCCAAGGGCAGCACCTTCGGCGCCTATGTCGGCGGCAGAAGCCAGGAAGGGCGGGACGAGTTCCTGCGTTACCACCAGAACGCGATCGACATACCCGGCCCGTACGTCGACCAGCTCGCCGCGCTGGCGAAAGACCTGGGTATCTACCTGGTCACAGGCGTGATCGAGCGTGCGGGCGGCACGCTGTACTGCACCGTGGTCTTCTTTGACAACCAGGGCACCTACCTGGGCAAACACCGCAAGCTGATGCCCACTGGCAGCGAGCGCACGGTGTGGGGCTTCGGCGATGGCTCCACCCTGCCGGTCTATGAGACGGTTCTGGGCAAGTTGGGTGCGGTGATCTGCTGGGAGAACTACATGCCTCTGCTGCGCACGGCGATGTACTCCAAGGGCATCGAGCTGTACTGCGCGCCCACGCTCGACGGGCGCGACTCCTGGCCCGCATCGATGCAGCACATCGCCATCGAGGGGCGCTGCTTCGTATTCAGCGCCAACCAGTACGCCACCGCCGCCGACTACCCGGCGGGCTACGCCAATGCCGGCAACGCAGACCCGTCACAGCCCTTCAGTCGGGGCGGCAGCTGCATCGTCGACCCGTTCGGCAACTTCCTCGCGGGCCCCAATTTTGAAGGCGAGGCCGTGCTGCTGGCCAGCATCGATCTGGCCGACACCGTGCGCGGCAAGTACGACCTCGACGTCACCGGCCACTATGCGCGGCCCGACGTCTTCCAGCTGTTCGTCAACGAACGTGCCCAGGAAGTCGTCACCTCCAACGCAGGGCCCTTCGCATGAATCCCGCCATGTCCAGCTGGCGCGAGAAGATCGCGGCCGCCCACGAGCGCATCGATCCCTTCATCGTCCGCACGCCCTGTGTCACCCTGCCGGCCGGCGCACTGGGCGTGCCCTGCAAGCTCACGCTCAAGCTCGAGCAGCTGCAGCACACCGGCTCGTTCAAGCCGCGTGGTGTGTTCAACCGACTGGCCGGCATGCAGATACCTCCCGCGGGGCTGGTCTGCGCCTCGGGCGGCAACCACGGCGCCGCACTGGCCTATGCGGCGCGGCGCCTGGGCGTGCCCTGCGAAGTCTACGTGCCCAGCGTTGCGTCGCCCTTCAAGCGCGACCGCCTGCTTGCCTACGGCGCCGTGGTGGTCGAGCATGGCGACGTGTTCGCCCAGGCCCTCGAAGCGTCCGAACGCCGTGGCCGGGAGACTGGGGCCCTGTCCATCCACGCCTTCGACCATGCGGACACCCTGGCCGGGCAGGGCACCGTCGCCAAGGAGATCGAGGAGCAGGTGGGCCTGCCCGACGCCGTCATCGTGGCCGTGGGTGGTGGCGGGCTCATTGGCGGCATCTCGGGCTGGTTCGGCCAGACAACCCAGGTCATCGGCGCCGAGCCTGAACTGTGCCCGACACTGCACGCTGCCCTTCTTGCCGACGGCCCGGTCACCGTGCTGACCGGCGGTGTGGCGGCCGATGCGCTGGGGTGCCGTGAGCTGGGCACCGAACCGTACCGGGTCGTCAGCGGCAACGGTGTCACCAGCTGCTTGGTGTCGGAGCAGGCCATCGTGGATGCCCAGCGCGCCTTGTGGGAAGAACTGCGGCTGCTGGTCGAACCCGCCGCGGCGGTGCCCCTGGCGGCGGCGCGCAGCGGGCTGGCGGGGACGCCCGGGCTCGCGCCGCTCAGGCCCGATGCCCATCTCTGCCTGGTCATCTGCGGGGCCAATGTCGCGCCGGCCACGTTCTGACGCTCGGAAAAGGGAGACACGCTACTGCCTGCCAGGGAGACAGGCTTGTCAGACAAATTCGGATCGGGCGTGTCCGAAGAAAAGAGACAGGTTTTCCATCCCGGACCTGACTCAAGAAAACCAGGGCCGCCTCTAAAGTGGGTCGATACCACCTGCCCAATTTTTTCTTGTCATCAAGGCCCGATCATGCTTGAGTCCGTCGCCACCGCTCCCGCCCCCACCATGCGCGTGCACCCTCCGCTGCCATCGCGGGCGTTCGGCGTGGCCGCGTCGTCGTCACTGTCACCCGTGCAGGCGCGCCGCACCGTGGGTGGGCAGACGGCCACCCGCATGGACGCGCTCAACCGCCTGGCCACCAAGGAGGAGCGTTTGCCTTTTTGGGTGCGCCTGGTCAAGAGCGAGGCCGACCTGCGCAAGGCCGTGCACATCCGCCATGCGGCTTATGCGCGCCATGTGCCCGACCTGGCGCAGACGCTGCAGCAGCCCGAGGCCACCGACTACGAAGAGGGCGTGGTGGTGCTGCTGGCCGAGTCCAAGCTCGACGGGTCTCCGCTGGGCACTGCGCGCATCCAGAGCAATCGCTTTCGTGCCCTGAGCGTGGAGCAGTCGGTCGATCTTCCGGTGTGGATGGACGGCCTGCACCTGGCCGAAGTGACTCGCCTGGGCATCGTCGGTGGCACCATGGGCCGGCTGGTGAAGACAGTGCTCATCAAGGCCGCCTTCCAGTACTGCGAGCGCCAGGGCATCGAGCACGCCATCGCCGCAGGCCGGGCCCCGATCGATCGGCACTACGAGCAACTGCTGTTCGAGGACCTGTACCCTGCGCAAGGTTTCATTCCCCTGGCCCACGCGGGCAACCTGCCGCACCGGGTGATGGCCTTCGACATCAACAGCGGCCCGGCACGCTGGCAGCAGGCGCAGCACCCGGCGCTGAACTTCTTTTGCCACACCCGCCATCCAGACATCGATATGGGCCCGGTGCCAGCGCGCAGCCAGCCCGTCGGCAGCGTGCCGGCCGTGGTGGCACCAGTTCCGCGCCGCGCGGCGGCCAATGGCGCTCGAAGCCGGGATCTGCCGGCGCGCAGCAGCAACCGGGCGTTTGCGTAAGCCCTGCCCCGCGGGGGTGAGGCGCGCACCCCGGACCCTTGAATAAATCACTTGTTGGTAAAAAGGCCACACCTCCGGTGGCCTTTTTTGTGCCCGTTGCTTTGTAAACTCCCACAAACAGCGGGAACGCGCGAAGACTTGTGATGCAGGTTGTGTGTTCCGTGACAAGATGGAAGTTTGCGCGCGGTGGCACCCTGGCAGGGTATTGCACCATGCGCCATCCAGCGCGCGGCCATGGGGGCTGCGCATCCACAAGAAATCAAGGGGTCAGCGCGATTGCAGGAGCACGCACGGCAAGGGGTTCGGCGCGGCGTAGTCCTTGTGGACTGGCTGCTGCGCGCGATGTCCATCTACATCATTCCCATCGCCATGGCGGGCGTGGCCGTGTGGGCGTTGCTGTTCTGGCAGAGCAATTACCTGTCGGCCGGTGGCCACACCCTGATGATGCGCGTGCTGCCCCAGGCAGCCTCGGAGCTCACGCCTGAACACGCGCTGGCGGCGCTGGCGAACCGGCCGCTCAAGTCCTTTCACGACACCAACCTGTCCGAGGAGCCGGTCTGGCTCCTGGTGGACCTGCCGGTGTCGATGGCGCAGCCGCCCTCCGTGCTGTTCCCCTCGCGCCACGCGGTGGACATGGCCTGCTGGGATGGCAAGAGCCTGGGTTCGCTCGGCCAGGCCACGCGTGAGCAGGCCAGCGGCAACCTGATCGCCATGAAGGCGGGCTTCGGCCTGCCCGAGGCCAGCCCGGGCCAGCGCATTCTTTGCCGCGCCAGCTTCGTCGGCCCGGCGCGGTTGCAGGCCGACTGGTGGGCGCAGGCCGATCTGCAGGCCTCGGTGCTGGAGTTCCACCGCAACCTGGGCCTGCTCGAAGGCGGCCTGGTGGTGCTGGGCATGTTCGTGCTGATGACGGCACTGATCAACCGGCAGTCGCTGTACGTGCTGTTCGCCGCCTGGCTGGTGGTCACGCTCCGGGTGGGGGCCATCTCTGCCGGCTGGGATGTGCAGTGGCTGGGCCACCTGGTGCCCACGCCATGGCTGTTTCCGACCCGCGCGCTCACCGTGGCGGTCTACGGCTTCTTGACCATCACGCTGTACAAGAACCTGTTCCAGGAGGACCTGGACCGCTCGCGCCTGGGGCCCTGGATCCGTGGCGCGCAGTGGGCCTGCATCCCTTTGCTGCTGGCTGCCGTGTTCCTGCCCTACGGCGTGTACCTGCCCATGATGTGGGTGTCCACGGGCCTGGGGCTGCTGCTGATGACGATGAGCCTGGTGCGCATCGTGTTCAAGACCCGCTCGCGGGTGGCCTTGTGGTACGGCGCTTCGCTGGGGGTCACCTTCCTGTCGAGCTTTTCGGAAATCGTCGCGGCGGCCTACGGCATGAAGGTGCTGGTGGGCACGGTGAACCACGTCACGGCGGCCCTGTCGTCGAGCCTGCTGGCCGCGCTGGCCATCGCCGAACAGATGCGCCAGGAGCACGTCAAGCGCCTGGAGGTGCAGGCGCAGTTGCAGTATGCCTACGAGGCCATGCCCATCGGCCTGTTCACCCTGGATCTGCAGGGGCGCTTCCTGAGCGCCAACCCCGCGCTGGTGGACATGCTGGGGGACGGCCTGCTGGACGACGGCGGTCGCACCTGGCGCGCGCAGTTCGGCGACGCCGCCTGGCTGCAATTGGACCAGATGGTGCACGGCCAGGGCGAGACCGAAACCGAGTTCGCGGTGAACGGGCGCGACGATGGCGAGCTGACCCGGCGCTTCATGGTGCGGGCCACCCAGGCACGCGGCCGCATCGAAGGCTCGCTGCAGGACGTGACCGAAAAATCGCGCGCCACCGAGAACCTGCGCGTGCTGGCCCACCACGATGCGCTCACGCGCGTACTCAACCGCCGCGGCATCGAGCAGGTCCTCGAATCGGCCCTGGCGCAGCGCAACCAGGGCAAGCCGCTGGCGCTGGCCTATTTGGACCTGGACCGCTTCAAGCTCATCAACGACCTGTTCGGCCATGCCGCTGGCGATGACGTGCTGCAGCAGGTGTGCGCACGCGTCTCGCAGATGCTGTCGGGCAACATGCAGATCGGGCGTGTCGGGGGCGACGAGTTCCTGATCGTCTTCCCGGACACCCACATCACGCTCGCCCGGCTCATCAGCCAGGGCATCGTCTCCAGCATCTGCACCAGCCCCTACCGGGTGGGGGCGCGCTCGTTCCACGTGCGCGGCTCCATCGGCCTCATCGAGGTGGCCCCGGGCAGTACCATCCGCGACGTGGTGTCCACCGCCGACCACGCCTGCCGCGACGCCAAGCGCGGCCTGCAGCAGGGCCTGGCGGTGTACGAGCGCGACGCGCCCGGCCTGATCGCCCACGAGACGGAGATGAAGCTGGTGGAGCGCCTCTCGTCCGATGAGCGCATCGAGGGCCTGTACCTGGAGATGCAGCCCATCATGTCGCTCACGGCGCCCACCGAGTCGCTCAACTTCGAGGTGCTTTTGCGCATGCGCGATGCCAGCGGCGCGCTGGTGCCCACGCCGCGCCTCATCGCTGCGGGTGAGCACAGCGGGCGCATGGGCGTCATCGACCGCTGGGTGCTGGGCACCGTGTTCGAATGGCTGGGCAAGCACCATGGGCAGCTTGGACGCACCCAGTTCGTGTGCCTGAACCTGAGCGGCGCCTCGCTCAACGACGAGGCCTTCATCGACGATGTGTTCGCCCTGTTCGACGAGCACCCCCACCTGGCCAGCTGGCTGTGCCTGGAGATCACCGAGAGCGTGGCCCTGCACGACCTGGAGAACACGCGCCGCTTCATCAGCCAGGTGCGCTCCTACGGTGCCAAGGTGGCGCTGGACGATTTCGGTGCTGGCTACACCTCTTTCTCCTACCTCAAGGACCTGCCGTCCGACCTGCTCAAGATCGACGGCAACTTCATCGTCAACATGAACCGCCACCC
>JAZKEE010000005.1:0-11622 GCA_040387235.1 Pseudomonadota bacterium | reverse complement strand
TGGATGAGGCTGCGCCGGTCGGCCTCGGTGCGCTGCTGCGACAAAAAGCGCTTGCCCTGCAGCGCCGTGATCTCGATCTCGAAGCCCACCAGGTGGCGCGCCGCGTTCTCCACATAGTCCGGCGCCGCCATATCCAGCGACCAGGGCTGGGCCCGCCCGGCCTCCTGGGCGGCGGTGAGGGCGGCGAGGTGGCCGAGAACCCAGTGCGGATCTTCGTCGATCCACCGCAGGAGCCCGCGCGCCTGCACGGCCACGTAGTTCCAGCTGGGGGCCAGGCGCGCGCTGCGCTGGCCATTCACGTACCAGCGCGGTGAGATGTAGGCGTTGGGCCCCTGGAAAAGCACGAGCACGCTGCCGCCCTCGGCCGCATCCTGGCGCAGCGGGTGGCTGCGGGGCACGTGGCCACGCAGGCATGCCGGTGCGGCGCCGTTGGCGCACAGCTCCAGCGGCAGCAGGTGCGCATGGGGAACGCCGCTGGCCGTGCTGGCGACCAGGGTGGCCAGCGGGTAGGTGGCCACCAGGGCATGGAGCGCGGCGGTATCGGTCTCGGCGAAAAGGGGCTGGGTGTGCATGGCAGGAGGGGTGCGGTGCGGGCTGGGAGGGCTGTGTGGGCCTCAGTATCGGCCGGCATGCGCCGCGCCGTATTGAACGTTGCGGCCATGGGCGAAGCCAGGGCCTGCCCGCTTATTCGAGCACCAGCGTGCGCGCCAGGTGGCCGTACACCGTGGCCACGCGGCGCAGGTGGCGCGACTCGGGGTGGGTGAGCAGCCACAGCCCGGTCTCGCACTCCTCGAGCGCGCCGGTCAGCGCGACCAGGCCAGGGTGCGGCTGCGCCAGGAAGACCGGCAGCACGCCCACGCCCAGCCCCAGGGCCACCAGCTCCATCACGGTGAGGATGCTGCCCACGCGGTAGCGCGCCACGGCTTTGGGGAAATGCCGCTTGCGCCACAACACCGAGGGGTGCTCGGGCAGTGCATCGTCGGGCGCCACCCAGTCCTGCGGGGCCGCGTGCAGGTCGGCCAGCTGTTGTACGGGCCCCTGGCGCGCGGCATACAGTGCCATGCGGATGGGGCCCACCTGCCGGCCCACCAGGTGCACGGGCGGGTGGCGCGTGGCGCGCACGGCGATGTCGGTGTCGCGCCGGGTCAGGCTGGCCAGGTCGTTGCCTGCATGCAGTTCGAACTCGAGCAGCGGGTGCTGCCCCTGCAGCGCCAGCAGCGCGGGCGCCACCAGGCCGTGCAGGATGGTGTCGGTGGTGGTGATGCGCACCGTACCCGACACACGCTCGGGCTGGGCCTGCGCGGCGGAGCGGGCCGATTCCAGCGCCGACTCCAGCTGCTCAGCATGCCCGGCCAGGGTCTGTGCCAGCTCCAGCGCCTGATAGCCCGCGCGCGAGCGCGTGAACAGGGCTTGCCCGAGCCCGCGCTCGATGCGTTGCAGCGTGCGGAAGACGGTGGACGGATCCACTCCCAGGCGCTCGCCGGCGCCGGCCAGCGTGCCGGCACGCACCAGGGCCAGCACGTTCTCCAGGTCGCCTGCGCCCAACTGGAATGGGGTGGTTTGGTATTGCGATGGTGCAATCATGGTTTGCAGTATTGCGTATTTTCATTTCGCTGGCGCAATCATAGATTCAGGGTTCCCGCACTTCAAGGACCCCCGCCGTGCCACATGCACTCACACTCATCAGCCATCCCCTGTGCCCTTATGTGCAGCGGGCTGCCATCGCCCTGGCGGAAAAGGGAATCGCCTTCGAACGCGTCGACATCGACCTGGCCGACAAGCCCGGCTGGTTTCTCCAGGTCTCGCCGCTGGGCAAGACACCCGTGCTGCTGGTCGACGGCCAGCCCATCTTCGAGTCGGCCGTGATCTGCGAGTACCTGGACGAGACCGTTGCGCCCCGCCTGCACCCGCAAGATGCGCTGGCCCGGGCCCGGCACCGGGGTTGGATGGAATTCGGTTCGGTGGTGCTCAATGCCATTGGCGCCTTCTACAGCGCGCCCGATGAAGCCGCGCTGGCCGTCCGGGCAGCGGACCTGCAGCGCCTGTTCACGCAGGTCGATGCACAGCTGGCCATGCGCAACGAAGCGGGTCCTTACTTTGTCGGTGCGGATTTCACGCTGGTCGATGCGGTGTTCGGCCCGGTGTTTCGCTACTTCGATGTGTTCGACGCGTTCCACGGCATGGGCGACCTCGGCGTGTTCACCGGCGTGCCGCGCGTGGCGGCCTGGCGCAAGGCGCTGGCGGCCCGGCCCTCGGTGGCGGGCGCCGTGGGCGCGGACTATGGGGACCGGTTGCGCGCCTTTGTGCGTGCGCGCCAGGGGGCGCTGGCGGCACGCATGGCGCAGGCGGACCGCGCTACGCCACCACCGGCACGGGCTGCGGCAATGCCGGCGTGAAGCCGCCGAGCTTGCGAAACTGCCGCGTCATGTGCGCCTGATCGGCATAGCCTGCCTCGTGCGCCAGGTGGGCCAGCGAGGGCTGGGCACCGCCCTGCAGCAGCGCCATGGCGCGCTGAAAGCGCAGGATGCCCGCCAAACTGCGCAGCGGCAGGCCCACGGCGGCCAGCATGTCGCGGCGCAAGGTGCGCTCGGGCAGGTCCAGGGTGGCGCACAGCGCGTGCAGCGGGGCACCGGGGTGCTGGCGCAGCCAGCGCAGGGCCTGCAGGGCGCGGGCTTGCGATGGGTTGGCGGCTGGGGCTGGGCCGGCCCGATGCGCCAGGGCCGCCGCAGCAGCTACCAGAGCAGCCTGCAGGGCGCAGGTATCGGTCGCGGCGAGCAGCGGGGCGGCCAGCGGGCCGAGCGCCTGCTCTGCCGCAGGCCCGGACAGAACCTGGTTCACCAGCGTGGCCGGCTCCAGGCTCAGGCAGGCGCCGCCCCAGCCGAGTTGGAAGCGTACACCCATGCTACAAACCGGGGCGCGGTGGGCCACTGCGGTGGGGCGGTCGGCCGGACCGGCAATGGCCAGGCTGACGCGGGTGATGCGGCCGCTGGCTCCATCCCCCAGCGCAGCGTGGGCCACCAGATCCATGCGCCCGTCGGGCAGCACGGTCTGCCGGCGCGGCGCGCCTGGGTGGTAGCGCCAGAGCGCCTCGACGCGCGCGCTGTCCAGCAGGCCCAGGGGCAGTTCGTCGTAGGGAAGGGACTCCCGCTCGGGCTGCTGGCGCATGCAGGCCGGTGTGGGGCCTGGGCCTACATCCCGAGGGACTTGAGCAGTTCGTCGGTATCGGATCCACCGCCGCCGCTGTCCGCCGCTGGGGCCGGGGCGTTCTGTGCTCCCTGCGCGTTCTGCGACATCAGCGCATCCGCATCGGGCGTGTCCTGGGCTTCGAAATCCACCATCTTGATGAATTCGGTGCGGTCGATGGCCAGTTCCAGGTAGAAGATGTTGTTGCTGGCGGTGTAGAAGGTCACGCGCCGGGCTTCAGGCTTGTCCAGGTTGGCGTCCACGCTGAGCATCACCTGCTTGTTGAGCACCAGCATCTTGGGCTGGTTCTGCGTGATGTGGGTCTGCAGCTCGCGCCGCACCTTGCCGGTGAAGTCGCCCACCACCTGGTTCATGAGTTCGCCCATGACGTTGCTCACCTCGTCCGAGGTGTAGGAGGAAACCAGGTCGTCCTTGGACATGCCCATGTTCAGCAGGTAGCTCGAATACAGCTCCATGGCCGCCTGGGCCGAGAAATTGATGATCACCAGGCCCGAGAACCCACCGTCGAACAGCACGAAGCAGCCAATGTCGGGTTTCAGGCAGGTCTTGCTGATGCGCTGCACCATCCCGGAGTAGTGGATCTGGCTGTGGGTGGCGACGTTGAGCACGCGGGTGACCGAGTTGCACAGGCTGATCAGCAGGTCTTCGGTGCCGTAGATGACGGAGGTTTCGGTGTGGCTCATGGTGTTCGCAGGGTTGCTACTCGGGAAAAAAGGGCGCTGTACGGAGCATAGGCGAAGCCGCCGCCGTCGGCCAGTGGGCTTTCCTGTCACTGTGGCCTGCTTCGGGTTGACAATCAAGCGGCAAGGCGTATCGTGCCAGCCAACCAATACAACAGGGAGGAATCCAATGGCGGCTGCAGTGTTTACCTATGGGCTGGGCGATCTGGAGGCTGTCGCGGCGGGAGCCGCGATACTGGCCAGTGGCGGCGGCGGCAGTTACAACGATGCCTGCACCATCCTCCAGCAGCTGGCGCAGCAGGGCAGCTTCACCCCGGTGACCGTCAAGGACTACGACGGCGCCACCCCTGCCTGCGTGCTGGCCATCATGGGCTCGCCCGATGCCGCCGACGGGCTGACCCTCACGGCCGTGCAGAACTCCATCACCAACACCTCGCAGGTCTTCGAGCAGGCCACCGGATCGCCGCTGGGCTGCGTGATCCCGGTGGAGATCGGTCCCATCAATTCCCTGGTGCCCCTGATCGGGGCCGGCATGTCCAGCGGCACGATCTACGTGGTCAATGGCGATGGCGCCGGCCGCGCGGTGCCCGAGCTGCCGCAGACCACCTTCACGGGCAGCGTGCAACTGGCTCCCTGCCCTTGCGCACTGGCCAGCGACGTACCGCCTTCGCCACTCGTCCAGTCGGCGGTGCTGGGTGCGCCCACCGCGGACCAGGTGGAGACGCTGGCAGGCGGGGTGGTCGGAGGTTTCGGTGGCTATTCCGGCATTGCCATGTGGCCCTCCAACGCGGGCAACGGCTACGCGCTGTCAGGCAACTACATTTCGGGCACGCTGGAGCAGGCGCGCCAGCTGGGTTTCTCGCTGCTGCAGGCGCCGACGCCTCCCTCCACGGAGTCCGTGGCGGCCAACATCACCCAGTTGACCGGGCGTGTTGCCCAGGCGGTGCTGACCAATTTCTACATCACCGCGGTCACGCAATCCACCTCCAGCGCCTCCTCGCTGGACTCGGGGATCATCCGCCTGGACAACCACCCCGATCCTGGCCAGAGTACCGAGACCCACTACCTGTACAACCTCAACGAGAACCTCATCATGTATGGCACGGCGAGCACCTCGCCCGACATCATCGCGCCCGACTCGATCTGCTACTACTCCGAAAGCACGGGCCGGGGCTTCTCCAACGCCAGCGACGACCTGGCGATCTACTTCAACGCCGCCACGGGCCAGAGCACGGGCAAGCAGGTGAGCGTGATCCAGGTGGTCACGGCCTCCCAGCTGTACAACACGCCGGGCGTGGTGGCATCGTTCGCGGCGCTGTTGCGCAAAATCGGCTATGCGGGCGCGATGCCTTCGGCGTGAACCGGCTGGCAACCATGGGTGAAGCAGACCTGAACCGGGAGCGGCTGGAACTGGCACTGGAGGCGGCCGGCCTGGACCTGTGGGAGAACGACCTGGTCACCGGCAACGTGACCCGCAAGGCCACCAAGACCTTCCTGGAGCTGGGCTTCACCGAGGAAGAAATCGTCTCGGGCATGCAGGACGTCTATGACCTGTTCCACCCCGATGACCTGGCCACGGTGCAGAGCGCCGTGGCCGACCACATGTCCGGCGTCACGCCGCAGTACCGCTGCGAGTTCCGCCTGCGCGCCAAGAGCGGCGAATGGGTCTGGTACGCCAACTACGGCCGCATCATGGACGCCCATACCGACACACCGGGCAAGCGCCTGATCGGGGTGACCTTCAACATCGACGACCGCAAGCGCAAGGAAGATGAGATCGCCCAGATCAATCGCCAGCTGCGCGAGCAGAACGCGCTGCTGCAGCAGCTGAACACGGCGCTGGAGCACCTGGCCGCCTGCGATTCGCTGACCGGCCTGTCCAATCGGCGCACGCTGATGGAGATGGGCGCCCGGGAGTGCCTGCGCACGGCGCGGCTGGGCCAACCGCTGTCGCTGTTGGTGGTGGACATCGACCATTTCAAGGCCGTCAACGACGCCTGGGGCCACCTGGCCGGCGACCGGGTGATCTGCGCCGTGGCCCAGGCCTGCCTGGCACGTGCGCGCACGGCGGTGGACATCGTGGCCCGCTTCGGCGGCGAGGAGTTCGTCATCGTGCTGCCGGGCATCGAAAGCGCCAGCGCGCTGCGGCTGGCCGAATCGCTGCGCAGCGGCGTGTCGGGCCACAACGTGCCCGTCGACGCCGAAGGGGCCTGCGTCACCGTCACCGTGAGCATCGGCGTGGCTACCCTGGACGACGTGCGGGGCGCCAGTTTCGAGGAGCTGGTCAACACCGGCGACAAGGCGCTCTACCGGGCCAAGCAGGCGGGGCGCAACAACGTGCAACTGGCGGCCGCCGTACCCCATGCCCGCACCGATATCCTCGTCGTGCTCGATCCCGACCCGCAACCCGATCCAGGCCCCGACCCCGCCCCGGGCCGGGTCCTGGCCAACTGAGCGCCGGCTGGCTGGTTTCAGCCCGCCTTGCCGGCTGCCGCCTGGTGGATGGCCGCGCGGATGCGCGGGTAGGTGCCGCAGCGGCAGGCATTGCCCGACATGGCAGCGTCGATGTCCGCATCGCTCGGCCGTGCCGTCTTGGTGATCAGCGCGCACGCCGACATCAGCTGGCCGCTCTGGCAGTAGCCGCACTGGGCCACGTCCAGCGCGATCCAGGCGTTGCGCAGGGCCTCGGCCTGGGGGCCGACCAGGCCTTCGATGGTGGTCACGTCCGCCTCGCCCACGGCCGACAGCGGCGTGGTGCAGGCGCGCACGGGCTCGCCGTTCAGGTGCACGGTGCAGGCGCCGCACAGCGCCATGCCGCAACCGAACTTGGTGCCGTTCATGTGCAGTTCGCCGCGCAACACCCACAGAAGGGGGGTGTCGGGCTCGGCGTTCACCGAGATGGCCTTGCCGTTGATGCGAAGGGTGGTGGGCATGGATGGGGCTCCTGGGTGGGCAGTCGCAGGCTGGGAGTTTTGGCGTGCAAGGTGGGCATGGGCGAAAGACTCTCGGCCTCTCAGGCCAGGCGCAGCGGCAGGCTGCGCAAGCGCTGGCCGCTGAGCGCGAAGAGGGCGTTGGCCACGGCGGGGGCGATGGGCGGCACGCCCGGCTCGCCCACGCCCTCGGGCGGCTCGGTGCTCGGTACGATGTGCACCTCGATGCGGGGGCACTCGGCCATGCGCAGCAGCGGGTAGTCGTGAAAATTGGCCTGCTGCACCTGGCCCTTGTCCACGGTGATCTCGCCGTGCAGCGCCGCCGTGAGACCGAAGACCACGGCGCTTTCCATCTGCTGGGTGATGAGGTTGGGGTTGATGGCCGCGCCGCAGTCGATCACGCAGACCACACGGTGCACGCGGATGGCCTTGCTGTCCGCCGCCACCGACACTTCGGCCACCTGGGCGACGATGGAGCCGAAGGACTGGTGCAGCGCGATGCCCCGGGCGCGTTTCGCTCCCGATGCATCGGCCGCCAGCGGCTGGCCCCAGCCCGCCAGCTCGGCCGCCTTGGTGAGCACATGCAGGTGGCGGGGGTGCTTTTGCAGCAGGCCGGCGCGAAAGGCCACCGGGTCCTGCTTGGCCGCAATTGCGGCCTCGTCCATGAAGCTTTCCTTGAAGAACGCCTGGTGCGAATGGCCGACCGAGCGCCAGAAGCCCACGGGCAGCGGCAGCGCGATGATCTCATGGGCGATGCGTGCGTTGGGCCACTCGTAGGGCTGGTCGAAGGCGCCCTCCGAGGTGGTCTTGTCCGGCCCCGCCCCGGGCAGGCCGAAGATGCGCTCGAGCACCTGGGGCACGATGGCCTGGCCCACCGAGAGGTTGTCCCAGGCCACCAATCGCCCCTGGCCATCAAAGCCGGCCTTGAAGCGCGCCATGCACGCGGGGCGGTAGAAATCGTGCTGCGTGTCCTGCTCGCGCGTCCACAAGGTTTGCACCGGCGCGCCATCGGCGGCGCGGGCAATGGCAGCGGCCTGGGCCACGTAGTCCACCTCCAGCCGGCGCCCGAATCCGCCGCCCAGCAACAGTTGCTGCACATCCACCTTGTCGGTGGCAATGCCCAGCGCCTTGGCAGCGGCGGCACGCGCCAGGCCCGGCACCTGGGTGGATGTCCACACCGTCGCCGCGCCGTCCTTGAACTGCACCGTGCAGTTGATCGGCTCCAGCGCCGCATGTGCCAGGTAGGGTGCGCGGTAGTCGGCGGTGATGGTGCGCGCCGCGCCCTGCATGGCCACCTCCGCATCGCCGCTCTTGTGGTAGCCAAAGCCCTTGGCCTGGTCCAGTGCCTGGGCCAGCTGCGTGTAGACCGCGCTGCTCGACAGCGCGGCCGCCGGGCCGTGGTCCCACTCCACCGTGACCGCAGCCACGGCCTTGCGCGCATGCCAGGGCGTGTCGGCGATCACGGACACGGCGCCGGTGCCGCCGTTCAGGGCATCCACGGACAGTACCTTCTTCACGCCTGGCAATTTTTCGGCGGCGGCTCCATCCATGCGCGCCACCTTGCCGCCGCGCGTGGGGCACATCACCACGGCGGCGTGCAGCAGGCCCGGCGGGTTGGCGTCGATGCCGAACACGGCGCTGCCGTCCGCCTTGCCGCGCGCCTCGATGCGCGTGAGCGGCTTGCCGATCAGGCGGAACTGCGCCGCCTCCTTGAGCGCCACCTTCCCCGGCAGCGGCTGCTGCGCCGCCAGGGCCGCCAGCTCGCCGAAGCTGGCGCGCTGGCCCGAGGCATGTTCCACCACGCCGGCCTGCGCGGTGCATTCGGTGGCCTGCACGTTCCACTGCGCCGCCGCCGCGCGCACCAGCATGGCCCGGGCGCTGGCGCCGGCCTCGCGCATGGGCAGCCACAGGTCCTTGATGCTGGAGGATCCCCCCGTCATCATCACGCCCACCTCGCGCATGGCCTTGGCGGTGAGCCAGCCGGCCACGGCCTTCATGGAGCCATCGTTGTCGGGGTGGAAGGGCAGGCCGTCGACCACCGTGGCCAGGTTGTTGTAGATGTCGTCGATGGGCGCCATCTCCAGCCGCACCTGGGGCCAGTCGGCGTCGAGCTCCTCGGCCAGGATGGTCGCCAGCCCGGTGTGTGCGCCCTGGCCCATCTCGGCCTTGGCCATCATCACCGTGACGGTGTTGTCGGCCCCGACCTTGAGCCAGCCATTGAGCGCCGCCTGCCCCCCTGCCGTGGGCAGTGGCTGGCCGGTGCGCAGGCGCTGGCGCGGCGGCAGGGCGCCCCAGCCAATCACCAGCGCGCCCGCCGTGGCGGCGCCTGCCCAGAGCACTGTGCGTCGTTTCACCATGGTTGTTGCCTGCCTCTCCTGGGGGACGGTGGGTTGCTTCTTCTCTTGCCCCCCATCCTAACCCCCGGCGCGGCTGGCAGCACGCGCGCCCTGGCGGCAGGCCCCGTGCAGGACGCCGGCCCGGTGGCTGGGCGCTTCAGCGTGCGGGCAGCGCCGCGAAGGCCGACAGGCGTTCTGCCCGCTGCGCATACGCGGCCAGTGCGGGGCAGCCCGCCGCCCCCACCGTGTCGGGCACCATCATCTGCATGAACCCCCAGGCCACTGCGGTGGTGATGCCTGCATCGCCGATCTGCCGCGCCGGGTCGGGAAGGGGCGCGGCGGTCAGCTCGGCCTCCAGCAGCGCGCAGGCGGCTTGCAACTGGCTGGTCACGCGCTGCAGCCAGGGGGTGTGCAGCTTCTCGGCAGGGCGCAAGTTGTGTTCATAGACGATCTGCACTGCCTTCTCGCAGGCGGCCAGGGCCAGGCCCGTGATGCGCAGATCGCGCTGCAGCGCGGGACCGCCGGCCGGGCGCAGGGCGCGGGTGGACAGCGTTGCCGCCCACTGCAGTATCAGTGTCGAATCCATGAGCACGCCGCCGTCGTCGCATACCAGCGTGGGGGCCTTGACCACCGGGTTGATGCGGCCGAACGCCTCGAAGGTGCTGAACACCGACAGCGGCAGGTGTGTGAATGGCACGTCGAGCACCGTGAGCGCGATGGCGACGCGGCGGACATAAGGCGAATCGAGCATTCCAACCAGCTGCATGGGATCATTTCCTTGGAAGGCGGCCCCCACGGGCCGCATGTGCTGCACGATAGGCGAGTGGGCCCTGCTGGTGAAGAGGCAGTCATTGGAAATGCCGCCCCGAAACCGATGGATGATCGGCCCTGGCACAACCCCTGTTCAACACCCAGCATGATGGAACTCGACAAGAAGGACTGGCTCATCCTCGAAGCCCTGCAGGCCGATGCCCGCCAGAGCCTGGCCGCCCTGGGCAAGCGCATCGGCCTGTCGCAACCGGCCATGAGCGAGCGCGTGCGCAAGCTGGAGGATGCGGGCGTGATCGAAGGCTACAGCGCCCGCGTCAACCTGCGCGCCATCGGCGTGCGGCTGCAGGCCCTCATCCGCATACAGACCACGCATGCCGGCATTGCCCCCTACGTGAAGCTCTTCGAGACCATGCCCGAGGTGCTGGAGGCAGACCGCGTCACGGGCGAGGACTGCTTCATCGTGCGCTGCGCGATTGCCGAGCCCGAGGACCTGCAGCGCGTGGTCGACGCGCTCGCCCAGCACGGCGGCGTGACCACCTCGCTGGTGCTATCGAGCCCCGTGCGCAAGACCCCCACCGTGCATGCACTCAAGCGGCCTGTCCGCTGAGCGGCGGCCACACTCCGCGCGTGGCGTATGCCGTGGCTGCGAATTGCACTCCATTTTTGATAGCTGAAAACGACCACCCAGCATGCGCCGGCTAGGGATGGTTGCCCTGCATGTAACCGACCGTGTACGCCACCCGGCGTATTCCCGATCCGGGGGCCTGTCTCCAGAATCCACTCCATCGACCGAACCATGCGCCCAGCCAGGCGCCGTCGGGCGAAGCGGTTTGAACCCCTCTACTGGAGAAGCACACATGCAACGTCGTTATTCCCTCAAGGCCCTCGCGGCCGTCGCTGCGCTCGCTGGCCTGTCTGCGCTGCCAGCCCACGCGCAAGACACCATCAAGGTCGGCATCCTGCACAGCCTGTCGGGCACCATGGCCATCTCGGAAACCGTGCTCAAGGACACCGTGCTGATGGCCATCGACGAGATCAACGCCAAGGGCGGCGTGCTCGGCAAGAAGCTCGAACCCGTGATCGTGGACCCCGCCTCCAACTGGCCCCTGTTCGCCGAAAAGACCAAACAGCTGCTGGGCCAGGACAAGGTATCGGTCATCTTCGGCTGCTGGACCTCGGTGAGCCGCAAGTCCGTGCTGCCGGTGGTCGAGGAAATGAACGGCCTCTTGTTCTACCCCGTGCAGTACGAGGGTGAGGAACTCTCCAAGAACGTGTTCTACACCGGCGCCGCGCCCAACCAGCAGGCCATCCCCGCGGTGGACTACCTGATGAGCAAGGACGGCGGCAGCGCCAAGCGCTGGGTGCTGCTGGGCACCGACTACGTGTACCCCCGCACCACCAACAAGATCCTGCGCGCCTACCTCAAGTCCAAGGGCGTGAAGGACAGCGACATCGATGAAAAGTACACCCCCTTCGGCCACGCCGACTACCAGACCATCGTCGCCGACATCAAGAAGTTCAGCCAGGGCGGCAAGACGGCCGTGGTCTCCACCATCAACGGCGACTCCAACGTGCCCTTCTACAAGGAACTGGGCAACGCCGGCCTGAAGGCCAAGGACGTGCCGGTCGTCGCCTTCTCGGTGGGTGAAGAAGAACTGCGCGGCGTGGACACCAAGCCGCTGGTGGGCCACCTGGCCGCCT
>JAZKEE010000004.1:0-9253 GCA_040387235.1 Pseudomonadota bacterium | reverse complement strand
GGGGCCGCTTTTCGCCTTGGGGCGGCCCGGCGGCGAAACCTTGGCCCCCACGCTCCCGCACTTCGTGTCCTCGCTGCCCCCCGAGGGGGCCGGGCCTTGCTTGGGGCGGCCCGGCGCTGCGGCCGCCAGCCCTGAGGGGGCACCGTGACCGGTTCAGCCACGCCCCATGGCGACCGTGGGTCGCATCGGGCCAAGCCCATGGCGAAACCGTGACCGTCCCGATTGCTCCATGCGTACGATCCGTGCCACATAAACCAATGACACGCCGTGCACGTGGATTCACCATGCTGGAGTTGCTGGTGGTCATCAGCATCATGGCGCTGGCGACCGCGGGTATTGCGCTGGCGCTGCGCGACAACGGGCAGACACAGCTGGAGCGCGAGGCGGCGCGGCTGGCGGCCCTGCTCGAGTCGGGGCGGGCACAGTCGCGCGCCAGTGGCGTGCCGGTGCGCTGGCGCGGCGGACCGCAGGGCTTCAATTTCGAAGGGCTGCCGCCCGACGCCCTGCCGCACCAGTGGCTTGCGACCGGCACCCTGGTGCGGGGCAATGCCATCCTGATGCTCGGACCCGAGCCCGTGATCGGTGCGCAGCAGGTGCTGCTCACGCACCAGGACCATCCCGACCAGGCCCTGCGCGTGGTGACGGACGGGCTGCGGCCCTTCAGCGTGGAGTCGGTGCAATGAGCGCCCCCCTGCAGGCCCGCCAGCGCGGTTTCACGCTGGTGGAGGTGCTGGTGGCCCTGAGCATCGTGGCGATTGCCCTGATGGCCGGGCTGCAGTCCACGAATGCCCTCACGCGCAACGCACTGCGCCAATCCGACATCGTGCTGGCGCAACTGTGCGCCGAGAACGAACTGGTGCGCGTGCGTCTTTCTCGGCAGATGCCCAGCGTCGGCGATGGCACCCAGGCGTGCGAGCAGGCAGGGCGGCGCTTCGATGTGCGACTGATTGTGCGGCCCACGCCCAACCCGAGCTTTCGGCGGGTGGATGCCCAGGTCCTGGATGGAGAGAACTCGGTTCTGCGCATCTCCACCATCCTGGGGCGCTATTGAAAATGGTCTCCATGCTTTCTCCCCCCCAGCGCCGCACGGTGCCACCGTGCCATGGGCGCAGTCCGTCACCGGCCGCATCGGCCGGCTTCACGCTGATCGAACTGCTGGTGGCGATTGCGCTGATGGCCATCCTGGCCATCATGAGCTGGCGCGGCATCGATGGCATGGTGCGCGCGCAGGAGCAGACGCGCCAGCGCGCCGATGAGATGCTGGTGATCCAGTCGGCCCTGGCGCAATGGGGCGCCGACCTCGACGCCATCCTGCCGCTGGCCAGCACCACGCCGATGGACTGGGACGGGCAGGTGCTGCGCATCACGCGGCGCACCACGGCCGTGCCCGACGAAGGCGCGCTGGTGGTGGCCTGGACCCGGCGCGATATGCCGGGGGTGGAGGGTGGAGGCCAGTGGGTGCGCTGGCAGTCGCCGCCCGTGCGCAACCGCACCGAATGGCAGCAGGCCTGGCAACAGGCCGAGCAGTGGGCCCGAACCCCCGACGAACAGGCCCGCCGCTATGAGATCAGCCTGGTGCGCATCAGCAGCTGGCAGCTGTTCTATTTCCGCGGCGGCGCCTGGTCCAATCCGCTGTCGAGTGCCGGCCAGACCGCGGGCAGCCCGGCCACCGCCCTACCCGACGGGGTGCGGCTGCAGGTCACGCTGTCACCGGGCCAGGCGCTGACCGGCGCCATCGTGCGCGACTGGGTCAACCCGACGCTGGGTGGGGGGCGCACCTGATGCGCGGCACACCACGCACCCTGCAGCGGCGCACGCTGGCCCAGCGCGGCGCAGCACTGCTCGCGGCCATGCTCACCGTCACGCTGGTGGCCACGTTTGCCGCAGCCTCCCTGTGGCAGCAGTGGCGCGCCATCGAGGTCGAGACGGCAGAGCGTGCCCGCGTGCAGGCCGCCTGGATACTGGTGGGGGCCCTGGACTGGTCGCGCCTCATCCTGCGCGAAGATGGCCGGGCCGGCGGAGCCGACCACCTGGCCGAACCCTGGGCCGTGCCACTGCAGGAAGCCCGGCTGTCCAGCTTCCTCGCGGCCGAGCGCGGTGTGGCCCAGGTGGACGACGCCAGCACCGACACCACCGATGCATTTCTCTCAGGGCAGATCACGGACCTGCAATCGCGCCTGAACATCACCAGCCTGGCAGAAGGCGGACAAGTGCAGGCGGGGGCCCTGAAGCAGTTCACCCGGCTGTTCGAGCGGCTGGGGTTGCCCTCCCAGGAACTGGCGCTGCTGCTGGAAAACCTGCGCAAGGCCCAGGCCCGCACCGGGGCCGATGGCAGCGCCCCCCTCATGCCCCAGACGGTGTCGCAGCTGGGCTGGCTGGGGCTGTCGCCGCCCACCATCGCGGCGTTGCTGCCGCATGTCACCATCCTGCCAGTGCGCACCCCGGTCAACCTCAACACGGCGGGGATCGACGTGGTCTGGGCCAGCATCGACGGGATCGACATGGCCGGCGCCCAGAAGCTGGTGCAGGCCCGTGAGTCGAAACATTTCCGCTCCATGGCCGAAGTGGTCGAGGTGCTGGGCAAGGTCACCTTCGACACCAATGACCTGGCCATCGCCTCGGCCTATTTCGAAGTGCGAGGTCGCCTTCGCATGGACAACACCACCGTGGACGAGCGCTCCCTGGTCCGCAAACTGGGCCTGGAAGTGACAACGCTGTGGCGCGAGCGCGGCGCCTTCGACCGGGACACTGCCGCCCCGGCGCAACAGGGCCTGCGCTGAATCTGCGCAGCCTTCCAAGCACACCCTAAAATGGCCCGCACTACCCGCCCATGAGCACGCTGATACTTTCCCTGCCGCCCTCCCTTCCGGGGATTTCGACCCAGTACGGCTATACGCTGACTGCGGACGGGCACGTTGCCCAGCGCCACGCGCTCACCGAGGCGGCCCTGCTGCCCGAGACTGCCCGCCCTGGCGAGGTGGTTGCCGTGGTGCCGATCCAGGCGCTTTCCTGGCAGAAGGTGCAGTTGCCGCCCGGTGTGCCCCTGGGAGCGAGCCAGCAGACACCACGCCTGCGCTCTGTGCTGGAGGGCCTGCTCGAGGACCGCCTGCTCGACGACCCGGCCCAGCTGCACTTTGCGCTGCAGCCGGGCGCCCAGGCCGGCGTGCCGGTGTGGGTGGCCGTGTGCGACCGCGCCTGGCTGCGCGCCCACCTGCAGGCGCTGGAGGCTGCCGGCCGGCGGGTGTCCCGCGTGGTGCCCGAGTTCGCGCCCGGCCCCACGGCCAGCGGCGGCCCCGAGGTGTCGGCCGTCGGCACGGCGGACGACCCCCAGTTGATCCTGTGCGGCCTGGGTGCCGACCAGGGCATTTCGGTGCTGCCACTGACGCCGGCCACGCTGGCGCTGGCGGGACTGGGGACCGCTGCCGGTGGTGATGCACCGCCCACACCCCTGCGTGCCGACCCGGCCGTGGCGGAACTCGCCGAGCATGCATTGGGCCACCCGGTGAGCCTGCACACGGCCAGCGCCCGCGCGCTGGACGCCGCCCGCAACGACTGGGACCTGGCGCAGTTCGACCTGTCCAGCACCAGCCGCTCGCGCGCCCTGCGCAAGGCTGGCGGTGCCCTGAGCGCCCTGCTGTATGCCCCGCAGTGGCGCGCTGCGCGCTGGGCGCTCGGCGTGCTCGTGCTGGCGCACCTGGCGGGCCTGAACATCTGGGCCTGGCAAGAGCGGCAGGCCCTGGACGCCAAGCAGGCCAGTGTGCGCAGCACCTTCACCCAGACGTTCCCGCAGGTACAGGCCGTGATCGCACCGCTGGAGCAGATGGAGCGGGAGATGACCCAGTTGCGCCAGGCGTCCGGCAGCTTCTCGCCGCGCGACCTGGAACCCATGATGGCGGCAGCCGGCAATGCGCTGCCCGATGGCCGCATCCCTTCCGGCCTGGAATTCACCACCGGCGAGTTGCGCCTGCGCGGCCTGCCGCTCGCCCCCCAAGAGGAACCCGTGATCACCACCCGACTGCGGGCCGCCGGCTACACCGGCCGCCTGGACGATGGCAGCCTGGTGCTGCGTGCGGAGACCGCCCCATGAGCCAGCTCGCACCCTTGAAAGCGCAGTGGCAGGCCATGGCCCCGCGCGAACAGAACTTCGTGCTGGGCGCGGCCGCCCTGGTGGGCCTGGCCCTGGTGTGGTGGGTGGGCATTTCGCCGGCCCTGCAGACCCTGCGTACCGCCCCCAAACGCCACGCCGAACTGGACACCCAGCTGCAGCGCATGCGCAGCCTGCAGGCCGAGGCCCAGCAGTTGCAAGCCACACCGCGCAGCAGCACGGGTGACGCCACCGGCGCGCTGCGCAACGGCCTGACCCAGCGCATGGGCACGGCTGCCCAGCTCAACGTGGCGGGAGACCGCGCCACCGTCACGCTCAAGGCGGCGCCCGCCGATGCCCTTGCGCAGTGGCTGGCACTGGCGCGCAGCAATGCCCGGGCCGTACCCATCGAGGCACGCCTGACCCGCACCATCGCACCGGCCACCCCTGCCGCGGCGGGCAGCACCCGCCCGGGCCCGCCAGCCCCGGCCTCGCCACCGGCCATGGCGCCCCCCTCCCCAGGCGCAATGCCTGCAGGCCCGCTGGTGCCCCCGATTCCCGGTGCCATGCCGCCCATGGATGCCAGCCCTACGCAAGGCAGCGCGGCAGCAGGCCCCACCCCCGGCACCCCGCGCTGGGACGGCACCCTGGTGCTGGCCCTGCCCGCGCGGTGAACCCCACGAAACGCACCGTGTCGCCCTCCCGCAACCCACGCCCCTCCTCACGCGCCGCCGGCGCCGTACCACGCTCGCCCTGGGGCTGGGCCGTGGGCGGCGCATTGGCCGGCCTGCTGCCTGCACTGGTGGTCTTTGCACCTGCGCAATGGCTGGCCCAGGGCCTGGCCCGGGCCACGGGCGGGCAACTGCTGCTGTCGGAAGCGCGTGGCACGGTCTGGAATGGCTCGGCCCAACTGGTGCTGACCGGCGGCACCGCCAGCCAGGACCGCACCTCCCTGCCCGGGCGCCTGCAATGGACATTGCGCCCCACCTTCACCGGGGTACAGGTCCAGGTGCAGGCCCCGTGCTGCACCGCGCAGCCCCTGCAGGCACGGGTGGCGCTGGGCATCTCGCAACTGCGCCTGACGGTGGGCGACGGCCAGAGCAACTGGCCCGCCGCACTGCTTTCGGGCCTGGGCACGCCCTGGAACACGCTGCAGCCGCAAGGCCAGCTGGTGCTGCAGACCCAGGGGCTGCAGGCCGCCTGGCAGGCGGGCCGCATGGTGCTGGAGGGCAAGGTACAGCTCGATGCGCTGGACATGTCCTCGCGCCTGTCCACCCTGCGCCCCATGGGCAGCTACCGCTTGGCCATGCAGGGCGGCGAAGTGCCCATCCTCACCTTGAGCACCTTGAACGGCCACCTGCAGCTGAGCGGCACCGGCCAATGGGTAGGCCAGCGCCTGCGCTTTGCAGGCGAGGCCAGTGCGGCGCCTGACCGCGAAGCGGCGCTCACCAATCTTCTGAACATCATCGGACGGCGCAACGGCGCGCGCTCCCTCATCAACGTGGGTTGACCCTATGACGACATCTGCCTCCTCCCTTTCGCCGCACCTGCAATTCGCCGTCAGCTCGATCACCCTGGCCGCCATGCTGCTCACCAGCAGCCCGCTGGCCCTGGCGCAGACGGCCGTCGGCACGGGCACCAGCAGCGTGCGCGGCAACGAACCCGTCACGCTGAACTTCGCCAACGCCGAAATCGAGGCCGTGGCACGCACCATGGCCACCATCACCGGGCGCAACGTGGTGGTCGATCCGCGGGTGAAAGGCCAGATCACGCTGATCACCGAGCGTGCCGTGCCTCCCTCGGCCGCTTTCCAGCAGTTTTTGGCAGCGCTGCGCCTGCAGGGCTTCACGGTCGTGGAGTCGGCAGGCCTGTACAAGGTGGTGCCCGAAGCCGACGCCAAGCTGCAGGGCGGCAGCGTGGGTGTGAGCGAGTCGGGCTCGGCGCGTGGCACGCCCGGCGGCGGGCAGATCGTGACGCAGATATTCAAGCTCAACTACGAGAACGCGGGCAACCTGGTGCCGGTGCTGCGCCCGCTGATCAGCCCCAACAACACCATCAACGTGAACCCCGGCAACAACTCGCTGGTGATCACCGACTACGCCGACAACCTGCAACGCCTGGGCCGCATCATCGCGGCGATGGACGTCTCCAATGCCAGCGACGTGGAGATCATCCCGCTGCGCAACGCCCTGGCGGTCGACCTCGCGCCCCTGGTGGCGCGCCTCATCGATGGCGGCAGCGGCGCCGCGCCCGCCGCTGCCCAGGGCCAGGCGGATACATCGTTCAAGACCACGCTGCTGGCCGAGCCGCGCAGCAATTCGCTGATCCTGCGTGCGGCCAACCCTGCGCGAGTGGCCATGGTGCGTGCGCTCGTGGACAAGCTCGACCAGCCTCCGGTGCCGGGCAGCAGCGCCTCCACGGGCAACATCCACGTGGTGTACCTCAAGAACGCCGATGCCACCAAGCTCGCCACCACCCTGCGCGCGGCCATGGCCAGCATGGGCGGCAATTCCAGCGGGGGCGCCAGCGCCAGCACGCCGGCGATTTCCGGCGGTGGTGCCTCGTCCAACTCGCTGTCCGGCGGCGGCAGCAACAGCGGTGGCCTGAGCGGCAACACAAACAACAGCAGCAGCAACAGCAGCCTTGGCGGGCTGGGCAGCAGCTCCGGCATGGGTGCGGGTTCAGGCATGGGCAGCGCCAACAGCAACCAGCCCTCCACCGGCGGCCAGATCCAGGCCGACCCGACCACCAACTCGCTGATCATCACGGCGCCCGAGCCGCTGTTCCGCCAGCTGCGCAGCGTGATCGACAAGCTCGACGGACGCCGCGCGCAGGTGCTGGTAGAAAGCCTGATCGTGGAAGTCTCCGCCACCAAGCTGGCGGAGTTCGGCATCCAGTGGCAGGGCGTGCTGGGCAAGCAAGGCGATGGCACCGTCGGCGTCATCGGCACCAACTCCACACAAGGTGGCGGCGTCAACATCCTGAACGCTGCCGCCAATCTGGCAGCCGGCAACTACACCGGACTGCTCCCCACGGGCAACGGGGGGGGACTGAGCAACGGGCTGAACCTCGCGCTGGCGCCACGCATCAACGGCCAGTACTACCTGGGAGCTCTGGCCAACTTCCTGCAGAACAGTGGCGACGCCAACGTGCTGTCCACCCCCAACCTGATGACGCTGGACAACGAAGAGGCCCGCATCGTGATCGGCAACAACGTGCCCTTCCCGACCGGCTCGTATGCCAACACCGGCGGCAGCAACACGGTGAACCCCTTCACCACGGTGGAGCGCAAGGACGTGGGCCTGATGCTCAAGGTGCGCCCGCAGATAAGCGAGAACGGCACCGTGAAGATGTCGATCTACCAGGAGGTCTCCAAGATCGACGGCAACACCCTGAGCGCCGTGAACGGCCCCACCACGAGCAAGCGCTCCATCGAGTCGAACGTGGTGGTGGACGATGGCAGCATCATCGTGCTGGGTGGCCTGCTCGAAGACAGCTACTCCCAGGGCGAGGACAAGGTGCCGGTGATGGGCGACCTGCCGGTGGTGGGCGGCCTGTTCCGCAGCGAAAAGCGCTCGCGCAACAAGACCAACCTGATGGTCTTCCTGCGCCCCGTGGTGGTGCGTGACGCTGCCACCAGCGAAGCCCTGATGGTGGACCGCTACGACGCGATCCGCGGGCTGCAGCAGGTGACGCAACCCGCGTCGAGCCTGCCACTGCGCTCGGTATCGGGCGCCCCCGTCTTGCCGGAACTGCCCCAGCGCAGCACCCCGGCACCGCGTGTGCAACCTGCCGCCCCCCTGCAGGACCTGGTGACGCCTGTGCAGCCAGCGCCCCGGCTGACGCCTTCGGGCGTGCCCATCAGCGAAGCCCCTGTACCCGCTGCGGCCACTGCTCCGACCTACTACGTGCGTGCCGGCGTGTTCGGCGATGACTCGGCCTCGCAGGCTGCACTGGCCAGGCTGCGCAATTCGGCGCTCCCCATCTCGGAGCAGCCGGTGGACACAAGCCAGGGGCCCCGCACCAGCGTGCGCGTAGGCCCCTACCACAACCCGGCTTCGGCCGATTCCGCTGCTGCGATGGTGCGCGAGCTCGCGCCCGCTGCCACGGTGACTCGCCAGACTCTCTGACCCATGCGCCACCCCCTGCCCTACGCGTTTGCCCGTACCTCGCAGCTGCTGCTGGAGGACGATGGCCAGCAGCTCGTGCTGTGGCACGGCCCTGCGCCCGATGTGACCGCGCTGTCGGAAGTGATGCGCAAGCACAAGGTCCGCCACCTGCAGTCGCTGGAGGCCCCGGCCCTGGCCCAGCGCATCAGCGCCGCCTATGCCCAGGGCGAATCGAGCGCCGCGACCGTGGTCAGCGAGGTCGAGTCCGACGCCGACCTGTCGCGCATGATGCAGGACCTGCCCGCCGTGGAAGACCTGCTGGAAACGGCCGACGACGCACCCATCATCCGCATGCTCAATGCCCTGCTCACGCAGGCCGCGCGCGACGGCGCGAGCGACATCCACATCGAGCCCTACGAGCGGCATTCGAGCGTGCGCTTTCGCGTGGACGGCTCGTTGCGCGAGGTGGTGCAGCCCAACCGCGCACTGCACGCGGCCCTGATCTCGCGCCTGAAGATCATGGCCGACCTCGATATTTCGGAAAAACGCCTGCCGCAGGACGGGCGCATCAGCCTGCGCCTGGGCACGCGCGCCATCGACGTGCGCGTCTCCACCCTGCCCAGCGCCCATGGCGAGCGCGCCGTGCTGCGTCTTTTGGACAAGAGCGAGAGCAAGCTCAGCCTGGAAGCCGTGGGCATGCAGGGCGACACGCTGCGCCGCTTCGAAGGCCTGATTGCCCAGCCCCACGGCATCATCCTCGTGACCGGGCCCACGGGCTCGGGCAAGACCACCACGCTGTACGCCGGCCTGGGGCGGCTGGACGCCTCGCGCAACAACATCATGACGGTGGAAGACCCCATCGAGTACGAGCTGCCCGGCGTGGGCCAGACCCAGGTCAACAGCAAGATCGAGCTGACCTTCGCCAAGGCCCTGCGCGCCATCCTGCGCCAGGACCCGGACATCATCATGATCGGTGAAATCCGCGACTTCGAAACCGCGCAGATTGCCATCCAGGCCTCGCTCACCGGCCACCTGGTGCTGGCCACGCTGCACACCAACG
>JAZKEE010000003.1:0-7406 GCA_040387235.1 Pseudomonadota bacterium | reverse complement strand
GCCAGCGCCAGCGCGTGGCCATGGGCCGCGCCATCGTGCGCCAGCCCCAGGTGTTCCTGTTCGACGAGCCGCTGTCCAACCTGGACGCCAAGCTGCGCGCCCAGACCCGCCTGGAGATCCAGAAGCTGCACCGCGAGCTCGGTATCACTTCACTGTTCGTGACCCACGACCAGGTCGAGGCCATGACGCTGGCGCAGCGCATGATCGTGATGCACGCCGGGGTGATGGAGCAGTTCGGCACACCGGAAGAGGTCTACACCAAGCCGGCCACCACCTTCGTGGCCAGCTTCATCGGTTCGCCCCCCATGAACCTGCTGCGCGATGCGCCCGACGCCAAACCCGGCACCATCGTGGGCATCCGCCCCGAGCACCTGGACATCACCGACACGGGATGGGCATTGCGCGTCGACGCCGTGGAAATGCTGGGCGCCGAGCGCCTGGTCTACGGGCGCTGGACACACGGCTCCGGCAACGAGATGGTGATCATCCGCACCGAAGAGGCCGATGCCGTGCCCACCTTGGGCAGCACCATCCACGTGACACCGCGCCAGGACCGCCTGCACTGGTTCGACGCCACCACAAGCAAGCGGTTGTGACCACGACCGCCTGGCCGTACCCCTACTGGGTGGCGCACCGGGGTGCCGGCAAGCTCGCCCCCGAAAACACCCTTGCAGCTTTCCGCCTGGGTGCCAGCCATGGGTACCGCATGTTCGAGTGCGACGTGAAGCTGAGCCAGGACGGCGTGCCCTTCCTGATGCACGACGCCACGCTGAACCGCAGTACCAACGGCCAGGGCATCGGCGGCGCACAGCCTTGGCAAGCGTTGTCCCAGCTGGATGCTGGCAGTTGGCATTCACGCGCCTACGCGGGCGAACCCTTGGCAACGCTGGCCGCGGTGGCACGCTTTTGCCTGCACAACGCGCTGTTCCTGAACATCGAGATCAAGCCCACACCCGGCACGGAGCGCCACACCGGCGAAGTGGTGGCGCGCGAGGCCGCCGTCCTGTGGCAGGGCACCTCGGTGCCACCGCTGCTGACCTCCTTCGATCCCGAGGCCCTGGAGGGCGCACGCGCCAGCGCGCCGCAACTGCCGCGCGGCCTGCTGCTGGACACACCACGCGCGGAGTGGCTGGACACGGCCAAGGCACTGGAGTGTGTGGCCGTCGTCCTGAACCACGCACTGTGGGACGCGCCCCTGGTGGCCCAGGCCCAGGGCATGGGCTTCAAGTGCCTGAGCTATACCGTCAACGACGATTGGGCCGCGCAACGCCTGATCGCGCTGGGCACTGACGGCATCATCACCGACCGCGTCGATCTATTCCCGCCCTCTGCGCGCGCCTGAACCGGCTCTGGACGACGTACGCCATACGGCGGCTATCTCACCCAACCGGAGGGCAAGAGGCTACGGGCTGGCAGAATATGCCTGCCCCGGCGCATCCTTGGCGTCCGCCGCGGCAGCCGGCGTTGCCGGATGTTCAATGATCGCCGCAACACCACCTCTCCGCCGTTGCCAAGGAACGCCATGACCAGCCACCCCGAATCCCCCCAACGCTTGCTGCTGTTGAGCAACTCGCGCAACGCCGCCGGTGAATACCTGGTGCACGCGCGCGAGGCCATCACCACCTTCGTGGCCCAACGCCGCAAGGCCCTGTTCTTCCCCTTCGCGGGCACCACCATCGCCTGGGACTCCTACCTGGCCATGGTGCAGGAGGCGCTGCGCCCCTGCGGCCTGGAACTCGCCACCGCGCACACCAGCCTCGACCTGGCGCGCGCCATCGGCGAGGCGGAGGTGCTGATCGTGGGCGGTGGCAATACCTTCCGGCTGCTGCACGAGATGCGGGTACACCGGGGGCTGGAGCCGCTGCGCGAGGCCATCATGGCGGGCAAGCCCTACATCGGCTGGAGCGCGGGAGCCGTGCTGGCCTCCCCCACCATCTGCACCACCAACGACATGCCCATCGTGAACCCGGGCGGCTTTGATGCGCTGGGAGTGTTGCCGTTCCAGATCAACGCCCACTACACCAATGCCCTGCCAACGGGCCACCAGGGCGAGACCCGTAACCAGCGACTGTCCGAGTACCTGGTAATGAACCCGCATGCCCGCGTGCTGGCCATGCCCGAGGGCAACTGGCTGGAGGTGCAGGGCCTGCGCCACACCGTGCACGGCCCGCACACCAACTGGCTGTTTCTGGCCGGCAAGGAACCCCTGGCTGTGGCACAAGGTCCGTTGGTGCTTGTCTGAGAACCCTGACGCCTTGGCCTGACACTCCGCCCGTGCGCCCCTCCTCCCAAGACCCCTTCGAGCCGCATGGCGGCATGCCGTTGCGGCGCCACCTCTCGGCATGGATCACACGCCTGGGCGCCCTGCGCGCCACCATGCTCGTCACGCTCGCCGGCGCCTTGGGTTCGCTCGGCCTCACATGGCTGCTGGTGCACGGCATGGGCCACTCGGAGATGGGGGATGCGCTGTGGATCTCTTTGCTGGTGCCGATTCCCCTGGGCATCCTGTTCGGCGGAACCACCATCCTGCTGGTGATCGCGCTCGAATCCGCGCGCCAGCAGGTCCAGGAAATGGCCCTGGCCGATGCCCTGACCGGCTTGGGCAACCGCCGCCGCTTCGTGCCCGCGGCGCGGCGCGAAGTCGATCTGGCCCGGCGCCATGGGCAACCCCTGGCGCTGCTGATGATGGACATCGACCACTTCAAGCGCATCAACGACACCTATGGCCACCAGGTGGGCGACCTGGCGCTGCAGGAGATTGGCCGGCGCTGCACCCATGCGCTGCGCCATACCGACCTGCTGGCGCGCTGGGGCGGTGAGGAATTCGTCATGCTGCTGCCCAACACGGGCGCGGAGCAGGCGCTGCTGCTGGCCGAACGCGTGCGCCAGGCCGTCTCCGCCACGCCACTGCTACTGGCGACCCAGAAAGAGCCCATCCCCATGACCGTGAGCATCGGGGTGGTCGGTGTGCCGGTGGGCCGCTTCGCCACACTGGACGCCCTGATCCAGTTCGCGGACCGCGCGCTGTACAGCGCCAAATCCGATGGCCGGGACAAGGTGACGGTCTCCGATCCGCCGCCGCAACGCCACGACAGCGAAGACCGGCGAGAGGACGCCCGCACACCGGTCTGAGCACGACCGGGGCCGGCGCCAGCCGGACCGGCACTGCTAACGCAGGCCGCGCATGCCCCACTGGGCTGTGCCGGCCACCAGCACCAGCGCGCCATAGGTAAGCATCATGGCGTCGCGCCCACCGAACCACAGCCCCGCCAGCAACACGGCCACCCCCAGTCCCGCGTGCACGGCGCATTGGCGCAGATAACCGTGTGGCCGGATGGCGCCCGCTCCCATCCACCGCCCCCAAAGGGGCATCAGCAACGCAAGCACGACAGCCGGCGCGGCGAAATTGAGAAGATGGTTGATGCTGAGCAAAAGCCCCATGGCGCTGGCAATTTTATAATCGGCGGTTATGGCAGTCTGGGCCCTCGGGATCAACCACACCACCGCGCCGCTGGATCTGCGCGGACGCTTCGCGTTCGCGAGCGAACAGATGGCCTCCCACCTCGAGGGTTTTCGCCGCGCTTTCTCGCGCGCGCCCGAGGCCACCATCGTATCCACCTGCAACCGCACCGAGATCTATTGCGCCGCCGAGCGGCCCGATCCCACCACCACGCTGGACTGGCTGGCCCATGCGGGCGGCGTGTCGCCCGCACTGCTGCGCTCCCACGCCTACACCCTGGAGAACCACCTGGCGGCCCGGCATGCCTTCCGCGTGGCCAGTGGCCTGGACTCGATGGTGCTGGGCGAGCCCCAGATCCTCGGCCAGCTCAAGGACGCGGTGCGCAGCGCCGAGCAGGCCGGTGCCCTGGGCACCACGCTGAGCCAGCTGTTCCAGCGCTCCTTCGCGGTGGCCAAGGAGGTACGCACCTCCACCGAGATCGGCGCCCACTCCATCAGCATGGCGGCCGCCGTAGTGCGCCTGGCCAGCCAGCTCTTCGAACAACTCGACGAGGTCAAGGTGCTGTTCGTCGGGGCCGGCGAGATGATCGAGCTCTGCGCCACGCATTTCGCGGCGCGCAAGCCCCGCTCCATCATGGTGGCCAACCGCACCCTGGAGCGCGGCGAGCGCTTGGCCGCGATGTTCGACGCCTCGGTGATGCGCCTGTCCGACCTGCCGGAGCGGCTGCACGAATTCGACGCCGTCATCAGCTGCACCGCCAGCAGCCTGCCGATCATCGGCCTGGGCGCCGTGGAGCGCGCACTCAAGCGCCGCAAGCACCGCCCCATGTTCATGGTCGACCTGGCCGTGCCGCGCGATATCGAGCCCGAGGTCAAGGCGCTGCAGGACGTCTACCTCTACACCGTGGACGATCTCGCCCATGTGGTGCAGACCGGCCAGGCCCAGCGCCAGGCCGCCGTCGCGCAGGCCGAGGCCATCATCGATGCCGGCGTACAGAGCTTCATGCACTGGGTCGAGCAACGCGGCTCCGTGCCGCTGATCCAGCAGCTCAATGCCCAGGCCGACGAATGGCGGTTGGCCGAGGTGCAGCGTGCGCGCAAACTGCTGACCAAGGGTGAAGATGTGGAAGCCGTGCTGGACGCTTTGGCCCGCGGCCTGACGCAGAAGATGCTCCATGGCGCGATGGCCGAGTTGCGTGCGGGCGATGCCGAGGCACGCGCGCAGGCCAGCGCGGCCGTGCAGCATTTCTTCCTGCGCAAGGAACGTTAGCGGCGCTCTTCGCGCGCATGCCGGTGGCTTGCTGCCGGCGTCAGTGCTCCGGCAACGCTGGAGCCCCCCACGGTCCGCCGACAGTCCACGCCCATGAAAGCCTTTTTCCGCCAGCAACTCGAACGTTACGCAGAGCGCCTGCGCGAGCTGGAATTCCTGCTCTCGCGCGAAGACATCATGCGCGACATGGCGCAGTTCCTGGTGTTGTCACGCGAGCATTCCGACGTGGCGTCGGTGGCTGGGCGCTGGGCACGCTACCAACAGCGGGAGTCCGACACCGCGGCCGCCCGCGAGCTGCTGGAAGCTTCGGCGGGTGATGCCGACATGGTGGCCATGGCCCAGGAAGAGCTCGATGCCGCAGGCACGGAGCTCGCCGAACTCGACACCGAATTGCAGCGCATGCTGCTGCCCAAGGACCCGGACGACACCCGCAACGCCTTCCTGGAAATACGTGCGGGCACCGGCGGGGATGAATCCGCGCTCTTCGCCGCCGACCTGCTGCGCATGTACACGCGTTATTGCGAACGGCAGGGCTGGAAGACCGAGATCATCAGCGAGTCCCCGTCCGAACTGGGTGGCTACAAGGAAGTGGTGGCCCGTATCACGGGAGAGCAGGTCTACGGCGCGCTCAAGTTCGAGTCCGGCGGCCACCGTGTACAGCGCGTGCCGCTGACCGAGACCCAGGGCCGCATCCACACCAGCGCCTGCACCATCGCCGTGCTGCCCGAGCCCGACGAATCCGTGGCGGTGCAGATCAACCCGGCCGACCTGCGCATCGACACCTACCGCGCCAGCGGCGCCGGCGGCCAGCACATCAACAAGACCGATTCGGCCGTGCGCATCACCCACCTGCCCACGGGCATCGTGGCCGAATGCCAGGACGACCGCAGCCAGCACCGCAACAAGGCCAAGGCCTTGCAGGTGCTGTCGGCCCGCATCCAGGAGAAGGAGCGCAGCGAACGCGCCGCCAAGGATGCGGCCGAGCGGAAGAACCTGATCGGCTCGGGCGACCGCAGCGACCGCATCCGCACCTACAACTTCCCGCAGGGGCGGCTGACCGACCATCGCATCAACCTCACGCTCTACAAGCTGCTGACCATCATGGAAGGGGATCTGGGCGACGTCGTCCAGGCCCTGCAGGCGGCACAGGCGGCCGAGCAGTTGGCCGCGCTGGAGGTGGGCGCGGCCTGATCGCCCGCCCCTTTTCACCTTTCCTCCTTTCCCATGGCCGATCTGCAAACCGCGCTGCGCCAGGCCCAGGCCGAGGGGGCGGACCGCCTGGATGCCCAGTTGCTGCTGCTGAGCGCGCTGGGCACTCCGGCCACCGACATCCACCACCGCCGGAGCTGGCTGCTGGCCCATGGCGACGACGTGCTGGCACCAGATGCCGCCGACCGTTTTGCCACGTTGCTGCGCCGACGACTGGACGGGGAGCCCCTGGCCTACCTCACGGGGCACAAGGAGTTCTTCGGCCTGGACCTGCTGGTGGACGCCCGCGTGCTGGTCCCGCGGCCAGACACCGAGATCCTGGTGGAATGGGCATTGGAGGTGTTGCACGACGAAGCCGCCCGGCACCCGCCCGGAACCCCGCTCGCCGCGCTGGACCTGGGCACCGGCAGCGGCGCCATCGCGCTGGCCCTGCTACAGCAGTTGCCCGCCTTGCAGATGGATGCGGTAGACGCCAGCGAAGCGGCCGTGGCCGTGGCGCGCCAGAACGCGCAGCGGCTGGGCCTGCGCCTGCAGGTGTTACGAGGCCATTGGCTGGCACCCGTGCAGCGGCGTTACCACTGCATCGTGTCCAACCCGCCCTATATCGCCGAGCACGACGCCCATCTTCCAGCGCTGGCGCATGAGCCGCTGCAGGCGCTGGTGTCGGGTGCCGATGGCCTGGATGACATCCGCCACATCGTGGCGCATGCGCCAGTGCGCCTGGAAGATGGGGCCTGGCTGCTGCTCGAACACGGTTTCGACCAGGCCGCCGCTGTGCGCGCGCTGTTGCGCGACGGTGGTTTCGCGGCCGTCCAGAGCCGGCATGACCTGGCAGGCCACGAGCGCTGCACCGGTGGCCGCTGGCTGCGCCCCTGATGCACGGCCCTGCACCAGCGCAACCAGAATGAAAGTGAAATAATCCGCGTCCAGGTACAAGGAGTTAGGCAATGAGCGATACCCAGCAACGCATCGACCAATTGGTCAAAGGCAACGACGTCCTGCTGTTCATGAAGGGAACGGCCAGTTTTCCCCAGTGCGGCTTCTCGGGCCGCGCCATACAGATCCTCAAGGCCTGTGGCGTCGAGCCCAAGTCGCTGAAGACCGTCAATGTGCTGGAAGACCCCGAGATCCGGGCCGGCATCAAGGACTACAGCAACTGGCCCACCATCCCCCAGCTCTACGTCAATGGCGAGTTCATTGGCGGCTCGGACATCATGATGGAGATGTACGAGAACGGCGAGCTGCTGCAGGTGCTGAACAAGCCCGCCTGACCTGCCCCCTCAGGTTCCTGAGGCGCTGTCGCTGAACTGCCAATTGCGCGCAGCGGCGAGCACCGCATCCGGATAGGGCGCCCGGCCACGCGAGCCGTTGTAGCGCCCCAGCGTCATGAACAGGCTGCCGCGCTCACGGTCCAGGTAGTGGCGCAGGATCACGCAGCCGAAACGCAGGTTGGTCTGCATGTGGAACA
>JAZKEE010000002.1:0-6021 GCA_040387235.1 Pseudomonadota bacterium | reverse complement strand
GCCAAGCAACTGGCCTACATCATGGGCATCGAGCTCCTGCGCTTCGACATGTCGGAGTACATGGAACGCCATGCCGTGAGCCGTCTGATCGGCGCGCCTCCGGGCTACGTCGGTTTCGACCAGGGTGGCCTGCTGACAGAAGCCATCACCAAGAAGCCGCACGCGGTGCTGCTGCTCGACGAAATCGAGAAGGCACACCCGGACATCTTCAACGTGCTGCTGCAGGTCATGGACCATGGCACGCTGACGGACAACAACGGTCGCAAGGCAGACTTCCGCAACGTCTTGATCATCATGACGACGAACGCCGGCGCCGAGACCATGAACAAGGCGACCATCGGCTTCACCAACCCGCGCCAGGCCGGTGACGAGATGGGCGACATCAAGCGCCTGTTCACGCCCGAGTTCCGCAACCGGCTGGACGCCATCGTCAACTTCAAGGCGCTCGACGAGCAGATCATCCTGCGCGTGGTGGACAAGTTCCTGCTGCAGCTCGAAACCCAGCTGGCCGAGAAGAAGGTGGAGGTCACCTTCACCGACACCTTGCGCAAGCACCTGGCCAAGAAGGGCTTCGATCCGCTGATGGGCGCCCGCCCGATGCAGCGCTTGATCCAGGACACCATCCGCCGCGCGCTGGCCGACGAACTGCTGTTCGGCCGCCTGACCGAAGGTGGCCGCCTCACGGTGGACATCGAGATGAAGGCGGACGAGAAGGGCGTGGAAACGCCGGAAGTGCTGCTCGACATCCAGCCCCTTCCCAAGAAGGAACGCTCGGCCAAGTCGGAGCCCACAGAGCCGGAAGAAGCCACCGCCGATTGATGATGGGCACCGGGCGCGATGCGCCCGACCGTGGACGAAAGCCCGCAGCACCCGCTGCGGGCTTTTTTCATGGTGCGTTGGTGTGATTGCCTGGCCTTGGCAGCAAAGTTCTGCTGCGCATGCAATGACTGCATGCCACGTGCGTGGCGCGCGCATGGCGCTGGCATGCCCCATTGCAGTGCAACACCGCGCACTGCAAGGCCCTGCATGGCTTGCGGGGCATCGGCGGGCCCGCAACCTTGCAGGCTATCACACGCTTTGTTTCACCAAAAAGAAAGGCCGCTCAGTGTTTTCCTCCAGGGAAGGGCCGTATTTCTTGGGTAGAGTGGCATGGAGCGCATCACTAAATAAGGAGTAATTACATGAGCCAGAAAGTCGCGTACGTCACCGGGGGCATGGGGGGCATCGGAACGGCTATCTGCCAGCGCCTGCACAAGGAAGGCTTCAAGGTCATTGCGGGCTGCGGCCCGACCCGCGACCACGCCAAGTGGCTGGCCGAGCAAAAGGCACTCGGCTACGCGTTCTACGCATCGGTCGGCAATGTGGGTGACTGGGATTCCACGGTCGAAGCCTTCAGCAAGACCAAGGCCGAACACGGCAGCATCGACGTGCTGGTGAACAACGCCGGCATCACGCGCGACCGCATGTTCCTCAAGATGTCCCGCGAGGACTGGGACGCCGTGATCGAGACCAACCTGAACAGCATGTTCAACGTCACCAAGCAGGTGGTGGCCGACATGGTGGAAAAGGGCTGGGGCCGCATCGTCAACATCAGCAGCGTGAACGGCGAAAAGGGCCAGGCCGGCCAGACCAACTACTCGGCCGCCAAGGCCGGCATGCACGGCTTCTCGATGGCCCTGGCGCAGGAACTGGCCACCAAGGGCGTGACGGTGAACACCGTGAGCCCGGGCTACATCGGCACCGACATGGTCAAGGCCATCCGCCCCGATGTGCTGGAAAAAATCGTCGCCACCGTGCCCGTCAAGCGCCTGGGCGAACCCAGCGAGATCGCCTCGATCATCGCCTGGCTCGCCTCGGAGGAGGGCGGCTACGCCACCGGAGCCGACTTCTCGGTCAACGGCGGCCTGCACATGGGCTGATTCCCATAGATGGGATCCATCCACAAAAAAACCCGCCTCGGCGGGTTTTTTGTTCTTTGCTTTCAGCCCAGCGGATCGAGGCCTGCAGTTAGCTCAGCACAGCGGTTCTGACCAGGCGCTGCGCCGCAAACATACTTCCAGTACGGCAAGCGCAGCAACGACGCCAGCAGAGCGTTGTTCAGGCCTTAGCCCACAAAGCGGCCGTTGGAGCCCATGATGCCCAGGTCGATGAACTTGGAACCGACATAGGGCGCGCCACCTGCATAGTCGACCGTGAAGCCACCCAGGTCGTTGCTGCGCAAACCGGCCAGCGCCGAACGCAGCTTGGCGCGGCTGAGGTCGCGGCCGGCGCGGTCCAGGCCATCGATCAGCACACGGGCATTCACATAGCCCTCGAAGCTGCGCGAAGAGAATTCCTGCTGGTTCACGGCACGCATGGCGCGCTGGTAGTCACGCACCAGCGCGACGCTGGTGCGCGAGGCATCGGGCATCACCATCGACAGGGCAAGGCCGCCGGCCTTGGTTCCCAGCTGGCGGATGTTTTCGCCGCTCAATGCCACGCTGGTGGCCGCCAGGGGCGTACTGGCCGATACCTTGCGGAATTCGTTGATCAGCGCGGCACTCACATCGCCTGCCGTGCCAAGCAGCACCGTCATGGGCTTGGCTGCCAGCGTCTGCTGAACCACGGCGGCCACTTGCTCACCCTTGGCGTCGAGCTTGAAGGCCTTGGGCGCGGGCTGGTTGACGGCCTTGAGTGCGTTGTTCACATCGGCCAGGAATTCCTTGCCGAACGCAGTGTCCTGGTAAACCACGGCCAGGTCGGTGATGCCCATGGCCACCAGTTTCTTGGCCAGGCGCTGGGCTTCGTCGGAGTAGCTGGCGCGCACGTGGAAGACCGAGCGGTACTCAGGTTTGCGCAGCGACGATGCGCCGCTCTGCGGGGCCACGTAGGGGATCTGTGCCTCGTCCACCAGGGGCATGATGCGCTGGTTGTTGCTGGTGCCCATGCACGACAGCAGGGCCGCCACATTGCCATCGGCGATCAGCTTGCGCACATTTTCTTCGGAGCGGGCCGGATCGTATCCGTCGTCCAGGGCCAGCAGGCGCAGTTCACGCCCACCCGTGCCGCCGCTGCGTGCATTGGCCTGGGCAATGCCGGCGTCCAGTCCCTGCTTGAGTTCCTTGCCCAGGCTGGCCAGAGGGCCCGACAGGCCCAGCGAGCAGCCGATGGTGACCATCTTGGAGTCGATGGCGTCCTGGGGGCCTGCCCATGCGAGGGGTGCGAGCGAGAGGCCGGTGGCGGTGGCAAGAAGGGATTGGGTGAACTGGCGACGTTGCATGGAAGGAGGCGATGGATCGAAGAGAAGGAGGGCGCTGCCACGGGATACCGTGGTGACCAACGGCCCCTGGCCGCATGGACAGCGCAACCATAGGGAAAACCCTGATTCTATCGGTCAATCATGACAAACGTCAAAAAAGTGTTTCGGGACGACAGTTATCCTCTGGCGTGCAGCGAGGGATAGGTCGTCGCAGGCGCCAGAGACGCCGCCCCGATCGACGCACCGTTGCGAATCGCGCAACGGCGAAAGTTCGCTCAGCGTGCGCAACGCGCCAGGTACGCATCCTCGAAGCGCTTGAGGTCGTTGCGCTCGCCTTCTGTCAGGTCCGTGCGCGTCTTCTTGAGGTGCAGGATGCGGCGCGATTCTGCGCACTGCTGGCCGCGGCGGGCCTCGTCGGCCTGCGATGCCTGCTGGGCTTGCTGCACCTGGCGGTCCTCGTCACGCTGCTGCTGGCGCGCTTCGCGCCGCTCCCTGTCGTACCGGGAGGAGGCTTCGCTTTCCTCATCGCGGCAGTCGCGGTTGTATTCGCGGCGCATGCCATCCTGCACGTCTGCCTTGATGCCCCGGGAGTAGGCCGATCGCATGGTGTCGTTCAGCGTGCGGCAGCGCTCGCTCATGTACTGCTGGTGGTCCGGCGCGGGCGAGGAGGGCACCGAGCGGCTGGACGAACGTTCGGCCCGGTACTCGCTTGCCGTGGGGCCGGCCGATACCGACGTGGTCTTCATGCCCTGGGGGCAGGCCCGAAAGGAGGTGTAGTTGTTGCCGTTGTCGTCCCGGCAGGTGTAGCGTGTCTGCGCGCCGGCCTCGCATGGCGCGAGGCCGCCCAAAGCCGCCAGCAGCAGGCTGGCGCATGCGAAGCGCAGCGAGTGCTGGATACGCGCCGTATTTCCCAGGCTGTGGTGGAGCATTCCCATTGGTGGTCTTCCTTTCCATGGATTGAGTCCCTGGTGCCGGCGAGACGTTCGCCGGGGCGGCCCCCACACCCAGCAGGGGGCTGGGGCGTCGGGGCCAGGGCAATGCATGGATTGTTCTGCACCCGTGCCGGGCCTGGGCTCGCTGCCTTGTCCACCAGCGTTGTCGGGCGCTTGACAATGTGTCCACTGGGCGGGAGTGGGCGAGGATTCGGGCGCGATCAGGCCGTCGGCAGTGTCGGCAGGTCCAGCGGACATGCGAAGGTGTTGTGCAGAGAAAGACGGGCCCTGGTGGGTGCAGGCGGGCCTGGGAGCCGCCGCGCAGACACCATCGCGGTCAAGCCGGTGGCGGTCTGCACGGGACGCAAAAAAACCCCGCTATGGCGGGGCTTTCCTGCTGGAGTGGTTTGAACTGTGAAAAGAAGGGGCGGCCCGGACTGCAAGCCGGGGCTGCCACACCCTCAGTAGCGGGCCGGGGCGCGCTTGCGGTCGCGTTCGTCTTCGGGCCAGGCGGACATGATTGCGGTGGTATTCATACTGGAAAACTCCTGTGATGTACCAACAACGCGTTCACTCCCGGCTTGGTTGACAGCGTTTCACAAAAAAATGCAACCCAAATTCGTTGCTTTGGCGGCCCCTGATTTTTTCAAAAATGATAGCTAAAAAGTCAATCGCGACCGAATGAAACCACTTGAAACATGGGTGAGTGTTTACAGGGTTTTACACTTCACGCACCGGCAGCCGCCGAAATTTCTTCCAGGGCGGAAGAAATTTCCAGCCAGCGTTCTTCCAGCTGCGCCGTCTCGTCATGGCCCGCCTTCAGCCGGCGCCCGCACTCGGCGATCTCCGCTGGCGGCAGGGCCTGCGTGAGGGTCTGCTCCAAGGCGCTGCGCTCGGTTGCCAGTGCCGCCAGGCGCTTGTCGATCTGCTCCAGCTCCTTTTTCAGGGGGCGCGTCTTCTCGGCCAGCTGCTGGCGGCTCTGGGCGTCGAGCTTGCGCTGGTCGCGGCCGGCCCCCGCAGCGGCGGTGGGCGCAGGGGCCTTGGCAGCCACCACGGGTGGCGCGGCTACCGGTGCGGGAGCAGGGGCGGGAGCGCTCGTGGCGGCAGCCGCCGCAGCCGTTTTCGCGGCGGCGGCTTCTGCCTGGCGCGAGTACTCGCGCAGGCGCTTGGCCTCCTCGAGCAGATAGCGCTGGTAGTCGTCCAGGTCGCCATCGAAGGGGCCCACCACGCCACGGCCCACGAGCCAGAACTCGTCGCACACGGCGCGCAGCAGGGCGCGGTCATGGCTGACCAGCATGACGGTGCCTTCGAACTCGTTGAGCGCCATCGACAGCGCTTCGCGCGTGGCCAGGTCCAGGTGGTTGGTGGGCTCGTCCAGCAGCAGCAGGTTGGGGCGCTGCCAGACCATCATGGCCAGCACCAGGCGGGCTTTTTCGCCGCCGCTCATGGTGCCCACGGCCTGCTTGACCATGTCGCCGCTGAAGTTGAAGCTGCCCAGGTAGCTGCGCAGGTCCTGCTCGCGCGAGGGTTCGCGGGCGGCGGCGCCCATGTCGCGGGCCAGGCGGATCATGTGCTCCAGCGGGTTCTCGCCGGGGCGCAGCACGTCCAGCTCCTGCTGGGCGAAGTAGCCGATGGACAGGCCCTTGCCCTCGGTCACGGTGCCCGCAATGGGCGCCATTTCGCGGGCGATGGTCTTGACCAGGGTCGACTTGCCCTGCCCGTTGGCGCCCAGAATGCCGATGCGCTGACCGGCCAGCACCGACTTGCTCACGCCGGTGAGGATGGTCTTGATCTCGTCGTCCGTGGTGTAACCGAATGCCGCGTCACTGATGGACAGCATGGGGTTGGGCA
>JAZKEE010000001.1:11443-56763 GCA_040387235.1 Pseudomonadota bacterium | reverse complement strand
CGGCCATGTCGAACTGCATGAACACGTTGTTCCAGATCTCGATGAAGCGGTCGCCGTCTTCATCGGGGCTGCCCGGGGGGCCGCCGGGGATGTGGTCGCCGTGGTCGTAGAAGATCTCGCTGCAGGGGCCGCAGGGGCCGGTGTCGGCCATCATCCAGAAGTTGTCGGACTTGTAGCGGCCGCCCTTGTTGTCGCCGATGCGGATCACGCGCTCGGGCGGCAGGCCGATTTCCTTGGTCCAGATGTCGTAGGCCTCGTCGTCTTCCTGGTACACGGTGGCCAGCAGGCGCTCGGGGGGCAGCTTGTACACGGTGGTCAGCAGCTCCCAGGCCCAGTGGAGCGACTCGCGCTTGAAGTAGTCGCCGAAGCTCCAGTTGCCCAGCATCTCGAAGAAGGTGTGGTGGCGCGCGGTGTAGCCCACGTTCTCCAGGTCGTTGTGCTTGCCGCCGGCGCGCAGACAGGCCTGCACCGATACCGCGCGGTTGTAGGGGCGCTTGTCCGTGCCCAGGAACACGTCCTTGAACTGCACCATGCCGGAGTTGGTGAACATCAGCGTGGGGTCGTTGCCCGGCACCAGCGAGCTCGAGGCCACGATGGTGTGGCCCTTGGAGGCAAAGAAGTCCAGGAAGGACTTGCGGATGTCGGCAACCGAGAACGAGGGCGTGGTGTGGTTGGTCATGTGCGAAAAGGGGCAACAGGCCTGGATCAGTGAGGGGCCTCGCGCGCAGGGCGCGGCCACCCGGTTTATGGGGAGAACCTGAGATTCTATCGAGACGGAGGGGCGAAACGGCCTGCAGCCACCAGAGACACTGCACTTCGCTGTCGCGAACGCGCTCGGGGCACGGGCATCGCACAGGCTGGCAGCCCCCCGCGCACAACGGCCACGCTCCAACCACGCCTTGCGCCTGGGCCTGCCCTGGGCACCCCGTTGCGGTGCCCGGCGCTCCACCCCGGGGCAGGCAGCCCCCTCCCAACGCCCCATCTTCGCCCCTGGCACCCCTGCCCGCTCCTCCCGAAGAGGGCAAGCAAGCGCAAATCCGGCTGGCATGCAAGCTGCTAAATACCCTATCAAGATATTTCAAATATTTTCTTAATATATTTAAAACCTCACTCCAGCCGCCCCATTCCTCGTCTGTTTTCCATCCTTCCGTTGCTTTCTTCTTTATTACCAGGAGTCCATCCATGACCAATCCCCGCTGGCAAGGCATCTTCCCCGCCATCACCACCAAGTTCCACGCCGATGAGAGCATCGATGCCGAAGGCACGGCACGCCACATCGACTTCCAGATCCGCAACGGCATCCATGGCCTGGTGACCTGCGGCTCGCTGGGCGAGGCCAGCACCCTCACGCTGGAAGAAAAGCTGCAGGTCGCGAAAATCGCGCTCGACGCCGCCGATGGCCGCGTCCCCGTGCTGGCCAACGTGTCGGAGACCAGCACCCGCGAGGCGCTGCGCTACATCGACGGCGGCAACAAGCTGGGCGTGGCCGGCTACATGGTGATGCCCTCGGTGATCTACGTGGCCGATGCGCGCGAAGCCATGGCCAACGTGCGCGCCATGGCCAAGGCGGCACAGAAGCCGCTCATGGTCTACAACAACCCCGTGGCCTACCGCGTGGACCTGAAACCCGAGCACATGCTGGAGCTGGCCGACTGCGAGTGGATCGCCGCCATCAAGGAGAGCACGGACAACATCCGCCGCATCACCGACCTGCGCAACACCGTGGGCGACCGCTACCAGCTCTTCCTCGGGGTGGACGACCTGGCCTACGAAGGCCTGGCGCTGGGCTGCGATGGCCTGCTGGCCGGCGTGGGCTGCGCCTTCCCGCGCGAGACGGTGGCGCTGTACGACCTGATGAAGGCCGGCCGCTTTGCCGAGGCGCTCAAGCTCTACCAGTGGATGACGCCCATGCTGCACCTCGACGTATCGACCAAGCTGGTGCAGAACCTGAAGCTCATCGATGTGCTGGTGGGTGTGGGCACCGAGCACATGCGCCGCCCGCGCCTGCCGCTGATCGGCGAGGAGCGTGCCTTCATCGAGCGCGTTGTCCAGAAGGCGCTGGACACGCGCCCCACCGAGTACCAGTCGGTCGCCTGATCGCGCGCGCCCTCCCCCACTCCCTTCATCCCACCAAAGGTCTCCCATGACATCCAGATTCATGACCCCCACAGCGCTGGCAGCTCTGGTGCTGCTCTGTGCACCGGCAATGGCGCAGCAGCAGGTCGTCAAGATCGGCCACAGCGGTCCGCTGTCGGGCCCCAATGCGTTCGCGGGCAAGGACAACGAGAACGGCGTGCGCCTGGCCGTCGAAGAGCTCAATGCGAAGAAGATCGTGGTGGGTGGCAAGACCCTCCAGTTCGAGCTGGTGTCCGAGGACGACCAGTGCGACGCCCGCACGGGCGTGAGCGTGGCGCAGAAGCTGGTGGACAGCGGCGTGAAGTTCGTCATGGGCCCATACTGCTCGGGCGTGGCCATCCCGGCCTCGCGCGTCTACAGCGACGGCGGCGCCATGGTCTCCACCGTGGGCACCAACCCCAAGGTCACCGAGAACGGCTACAAGAACCTGTTTCGCATCATCGCCAGCGACACCCAGATCGGCTCGAACATGGCCGTGTATGCCGCCCAGGTGCTCAAGGTCAAGCAGGTGGCGGTGATCGACGACCGCACGGCCTTCGGCCAGGGCGTGGCCGACCAGTTCACCAAGGAGGCGAAAAAGCAGGGCCTGACCGTGGTGGGCCAGGAGTTCACGACCGACAAGTCCACCGATTTCCTGTCCATCCTCACCAGCCTCAAGGGCAAGCAGCCACAGGCCATCTTCTTTGGCGGCTACGCCCCGCAGGCGGCGCCCATGGCTCGCCAGATGAAGCAGCTGGGCCTCACGGCCAAGCTGCTGGGCGGCGACACGCTGTGCAGCCCCGAGGTCGGCAAGCTCGGCGGCGAGGCCGTCAACGACACCGTGTTCTGCGCCCAGGGCGGCACCATGCTCGACAAGGCCGCCGCAGGCCCGGCCTTCAAGGCCAAATACAAGGCACGCTTCAAGCTCGATGCCGATGCCTATGCCGCCTCGTACTACGACCAGGTGATGTTCATGGCCGATGCCATGCAGAAGGCCCAGTCCGTGGAGCCCGCCAAGGTCGGCGCGCAGATGGGCCAGCTGAGCCACCAAGGCGTGGCAGGCACCTATGCCTATGACGACAAGGGCAACCTCAAGCAGGCGCCCATCACGGTGCTGACGTTCAGGAACACCGCCCCCGTGCCACTGGCCAGTTACTGAAAGCCCCCTGAGTCGCTTCGCGCCTTCCCCCCAGGGGCGCGCCCCCAGTGCGGCGGGGCGGCCCTTGCACGGGGGCACTGGCCTTGGCCGTGCCAGTTCCATAGGCCGCAGCGACCCTGCACATCTCTTCGAAACCATGACGCCGCCGGCTACGATTGCCGAACCCTTGGAGCCCTGTGACCCCATGACCCACGACACCCGCATGCAACGCATCCAGATCCTCGACTCCCACACCGGGGGAGAACCCACGCGCCTCGTGGTGGGCGGCTTTCCCGACCTGGGCACGGGCAGCATGGCCGAGCGCCGCGCGCTGCTGGCCAGCCAGCACGACGCCTGGCGCGCGGCCACGGTGCTGGAACCGCGCGGCAACGACGTGATCGTGGGCGCGCTGCTGTGCGCGCCGCAGGACCCGGCCAACGCGGCGGGCGTGATCTTCTTCAACAACACCGGCTACCTCGGCATGTGCGGCCACGGAACCATCGGCCTGGTGGCCTCGCTGGCCTACCTGGGGCGCCTGCAGCCCGGCGAGCATGGCATCGAGACGCCCGTGGGCACGGTGACGACCACGCTGCACGAGGACGGCTCGGTCAGCGTGCGCAACGTGCCCGCTTACCGGCTGCACCAGGGCCTGTCCCTTGAAGTACCAGGCATCGGCACGGTCACGGGCGACGTGGCCTGGGGCGGCAACTGGTTCTTTCTGATGAGCGAGCACGGCCAGCGAGTGACCAGCGACAACCTGCCAGCGCTGACCGCCTACACCAGCGCCGTGCAGCAGGCCCTCAAGGACCAGGGCATCCGCGGCGACAACGGCGGCGAGATCGACCACATCGAGCTCTTTGCCGACGACGACGTGGCCGACAGCCGCAACTTCGTGCTCTGCCCCGGCGGCGCCTACGACCGCTCGCCCTGCGGAACCGGCACCAGCGCCAAGCTGGCCTGCCTGGCGGCCGACCGCAAGCTGGAGCCCGGCCAGGTGTGGCGCCAGGCCAGCATCATCGGCAGCAGCTTCGAGGCGCGCTACGAGCAGGGCGACACGCCCGGCAGGATCGTCCCCACGCTGCGCGGCCGCGCCCACATGAGCGCCGAGGCCACCTTGCTCATCGCCCGGGACGACCCCTTTGCCTGGGGCATCCGCCTCTAAGCCACCCGCCCCATGCAAGCTGCGGACGTGATCGTCATCGGTGCCGGCATGGTGGGCGCCGCCTGTGCCCACCTGCTGGCCAACGCCGGCCTGTCGGTGCTGGTGCTGGACGCGCGCCGCGGCGGTGCCACGCAGGCCGGCATGGGCCACCTGGTGGTGATGGACGACAACGCGGCCGAACTGGCGCTGAGCCAGGCCTCGCTCACCCAATGGCACGCCTGGGGCCCGCGCATGAATGCCGACCTGCCCGGCTGCGCGTATGCCAACTGCGGCACGCTCTGGATCGCTGCCAACGCCGAGGAAATGGCCGGTGCCGAGGCCAAGGCCGACGGCCTGCGCGCGCACGGCATCGCCTGCGAGTTGCTGGACGCCCGCACCCTCGCCAGGCTGGAGCCCGCGTTGCGCCCCGGCCTGCATGGCGCACTCAAGGTGGGTGGCGACAGCGTGGTCTACGCCCCCAATGCCGCGCAGTGGCTGCTGGCGCATGCGGCACGGCCCATTCCCGTCGAGCATGCCCAGGTGGCGCGCATCGATGGCCGGCGCGTGCACCTGGCCGATGGCAGCCTGCGCGAGGGTGGCGCCGTGCTGCTGGCCGCCGGCATCCATGCGACCGGGCTGTGCCCCGGCCTGCCGATACGCCCCAAGAAGGGGCATCTGGCCATCACCGACCGCTATCCCGGCACGGTGCGCCACCAACTGGTGGAGCTGGGCTACATCACCAACGCCCACCAGAGCGACGGCACCTCGGTCGCCTTCAACCTGCAGCCGCGGCCCACGGGGCAGTTGCTGATCGGCTCGTCGCGCCAGTTCGACACCACCGATCCGGCTATCGACAACGCCGTGCTGGCGCGCATGCTGCGCCGCGCGCTCGACTACGTGCCGGGGCTGGCCGAGCTCAACGCCATCCGCACCTGGACGGGTTTTCGCGCAGCCACGCCGGACGGCCTGCCCATCATCGGCCGCCACCCGCACCAGCGCGACCTGTGGCTGGCCGTGGGCCACGAGGGTCTGGGCGTGACCACGGCCCCAGCCACGGCACAGCTGCTGGCCGCACAGATCACGGGCGCAGCGCTGCCGCTCGACCCGGCACCCTATTCGCCCGATCGCTTTGCCGGGAGCCTGATCGCATGATCACTGCCACCATCCAGATCCACGCCGACGGCGTGCGCCTGCAGGTCGCCCCCGGCACCAGCGTGGCTGCAGCCCTGGCCCAGGTGCCGCCGGGCCGTACGCGCACCTCCATCACCGGCCAGCCGCGCGCGCCGCTGTGCGGCATGGGCGTGTGCCATGAGTGCCGGGTGCGCATCGACGGCCGCACGCGCCTGGCCTGCCAGACCGTGTGCACCGAGGGCATGCAGGTCCACACCGATACCGGCACGCCATGCCCATGAACACAGCCAGCCCCACGCAGGCGCACGCGCGCTGCGACATCCTCATCATCGGCGCCGGCCCCGCCGGCATGGCGGCGGCGCTGGCGGCAGCGCCCAGCGGTGCGGCCATCACCATCGTGGACGACAACCCCGCAGCCGGCGGCCAGATCTGGCGCGATGGCCCCGGTGCCACGCTGCCGCCATTGGCCCACCAGCACCGCGAGGCTCTGGCGCGGCACGCCAACATCCGGCTGCTGTGCGGCACCCGTGTGGTGGGCCTGGGCGAGCGGCAACGGGCCGACCATGCCCCGGCCCTGCTGCTCGAAGACGCCGACCGGGGCTGGACCCAGCACAGCCACCGGATCGTGCTGTGCAACGGTGCGCGCGAGCTGCTGCTACCGTTTCCGGGCTGGACGCTGCCGCGCGTCACCGGTGCAGGCGCCCTGCAGGCCCTGGTCAAGGCCGGGCTGCCCGTGCGGGGCCAGCGCATCGTGATCGCAGGCACCGGCCCGCTGCTGCTGGCCGCCGCTGCCACCGCCACCCAGGCCGGCGCCCAGGTGGTGCGGGTGGCCGAGCAGGCCGGCTGGCGTGCGCTCGCAGGCTTTGCGGCGCAGCTGCCGCGCTGGCCCGCCAAGGCGGTGCAGGCGTTCACGCTGCTGCACCCGCAACTGCGCGCGGGCAGCCATGTGCTCGAAACCACCGGTGACGGCCAGGTGCAGTCCGTGCGCCTGCGCACGGGGCACGGCGAAGAAACCATCGCCTGCGATCGCCTGGCCTGCGGCTTTGGCCTGGTGCCCAACACACACCTCGGACAGTTGCTGGGTTGTACTTTGGGTGGCCCCCTGAGCGGCGGCCTGGGCCTGCAGGTGGACGCACACATGCACACCAGCTTGGCCGGCGTCTACGCCGCCGGCGAGTGCACGGGCTTTGGCGGCAGCGAGCGCGCGCTGGCCCAGGGCGCCATCGCAGGCCATGCGGCGGCCGGCAACACCACCCCGGTGCGCTCACTGCACACCACACTGCGCCGCTGGGAGGGCTTTGCCCAGGCGCTGCAGGCGTCCTTCGCACTGGCTGAATCCCTCAAGGCCCTGGCCCGGCCCGACACCCTGGTGTGCCGATGCGAAGACGTGCCCCATGCCGAGCTGGCACGCTGCAGCAGCTGGATCGACGCCAAGCTGCACACGCGCTGCGGCATGGGTGCCTGCCAGGGGCGCATCTGCAGCGCCGCCACGCAGCACCTGTTCGGCTGGACGCCGGCGCCGCCGCGCCATCTGCTGGCGCCGGCACGCATCGCCACCCTGGCGGCGGCTGGCGACGACGCCCCCTCCGGCTGAGCCCCCGCGGCAAGAAGCACCCGATCAGGGCATTCGCACCCTCCGCTACGGGCACTCATCTTGCTTCTACATATATTAAGAAGATATTTATTTTGGTGCCGTAGATCCTTCCTCCATACCACTCCAACAGAGCCACCCCCATGCCCTCCGCTTCCACCTCAGCCACCCCTCCCGTGGCGCCACCACGCGCCCCCATCCGCTGGTTGCTGGATTTCTCCAGCTGGCTGCTGCGCATGGAGCGCCACCTGCTCACCGCGCTGATGACCCTGTTGGTGGCGCTGATCCTGCTCAACGTCGTGACCCGCTACAGCGGCATGCCCATCTACTGGATCGACGAGGCGGCGGTGTACACGGTGGTGTGGCTGACCTTCGTGGGCGCCTCGGTCATGACCCGGCTGCGCATGGACTTTGCCGTGACCATGCTCACGGACCAGTTGGGTGCACGCGCCGCGAAGGCCATCAAGGGCGTGGCCACAGCATGTGTGCTGCTGTTCGGCGCGGCCATGCTGTGGATGTGCTGGCTGTGGATGGACCCGGTCGGCATCGCCCGTTACGGCTTCGACGCCAAGGAGTACGCGGCCGAGAGCTTCAACTTTCTCTACACCGAGCGCACGCAGACGCTCAACTGGCCCACCTGGGTGCTGCAGTTGATCCTGCCGATCTTCTCGGCCACCTTCTGCGTGCATGCGCTGGCCAACCTGCTCGAGGACATGGGCGCGGCCGAGCGGCGCACGCACCCGGGTTTCGATGTGGTCAACGCCGACGCCGTGAACTGAACCCTGAAGGCCTGCCCCATGATCACCACCCTCTTCTTCCTCGCCGCGCTGCTGGTCGGCGTGCCCATCGGCGTGTGCCTGTGCCTCTCGGGCATCGTCTATATCTTCGCCACCGGCGGCACGGTGCTGTTCCAGTCGTTTCCGATGCAGATGTTCGCGGGGGTGGACAGCTACGGCCTGATCGCCATCCCGCTGTTCATCCTGATCGGCGAGATCATGAACAGCGGCGGTATCACGCGCCGGCTGGTGGACCTGTCGATGGCCTTCATCGGCTCGGTCAAGGGGGGCCTCGCCTACGTGAACATCCTGGCCAACATGCTGGTGTCGTCCATCATCGGCTCGGCCACGGCGCAGGTGGCCATCATGTCGCAGGTGATGGTGCCCGAGATGGAAAAGCAGGGCTACGACAAGACCTTTGCCGCCGGCCTCACGGTGTATGGCGGCATGCTCGGGCCCATCATCCCGCCCTCGGTCATGTTCGTGGTGTTCAGCGTGCTGGCCCAGGTGGCCGTGGGCGACATGCTGATCGCCGGGATCATCCCCGGCGTGCTGCTCACGCTGCTGTTCTTCATCGTGATCGCCCTCATGGGCTTCGTCTACGACTACCCGCGCAGCGAAAGGCGCACCCTGGCCCAGCGCGCCCGCACCATCGTGCAGGCCAGCCCCACGCTGCTGATCCCGATCGTGATCGTCGGCTCCATCCTGAGCGGCCTGGCCAACCCCACCGAGGCCGCGGCCGTGGGCGCGCTGGCATCGGCCCTGGTGGGCCGCTATGTCACCAAGGAGTTTCGCTTCAACGCCATGCCGGCCATCCTGCTGCGCTCGGCGATCTATTCGGCGGTGGTGCTGTTCCTGGTGGCCGCCGCCGCCGTGTTCTCGTGGCTGCTGATCTACGGCAAGGTGCCGCAGATGGTGGCCGCCTGGATCCAGACCGTGGCGCACGACCCGATCACCTTCCTGCTGCTGACCAATGTGATCCTGCTGGTCATCGGCACGGTGATCGATGGCATTCCCGGGCTGATCATGACCGTGCCCATCCTGCTGCCGATTGCCACCGAGGTCTACCACATCGACCCGCGCCACTTCGGCGTGGTGGTGGTGGTCAACCTGGTGCTGGGCCTGATGACGCCACCCGTGGGGCTGAGCTTCTTCGTCGCCTCGGCCGTGACCGGGGCCAAGCCCGGAAAGATGTTCATCGTCACGCTGCCCTTCTTCCTCATCAGTTGCGTGGCCCTGGTGCTGCTGTCGCTGTTCCCCAGCCTGTCCCTGGCGCTGCTGGAGTAGGACCGCCCCTTCTTCTTTGCTTTCCCATCCCGTTCCCGTCCGTCCCTGTCCCCGACCAAGGAGAGTCCACCATGACCACCACCCGCCGCCAGTTCGTACAGCGCCACGCCGTGGCCGCCGCCGCCACCCTTGCCGCCCCGCTCGTGTTCGCACAGGGCGCTGGCGCCAAGGAATTCCGCCTGGGCCTGATCACTCCCGCCGGGCATTCCTGGAACCGCGCCGCCCTGCAGTTCGGCGAGGCACTGAAGAAGGAAACCGACGGCCGCCTGAGCGTCACCGTCTTCCACTCGGGCCAGTTGGGCAACGAAGCGGCCATGATGCAGCAGCTGCAGTCGGGCGCCCTCGACATGGGCTGGATCCAGGCGGCCGAACTGGGCTCGCGCGTGGCCAGCGTCGCGGCCATCAACGCGCCCTACCTGGTGCGCTCCACACCCGCCGTGGCCAAGCTGGTCAGGCACCCGGCCGCGACCAGGCTCCTGGAAGTGCTGCCGCGCGAGACCGGCACCATCGGCCTGGGCTGGGGCATCACCGGCATGCGCGCGGTGTTCGCCACCAAGGACATCTCCGTGCCCACCGACCTCAAGGGCATGAAGCTGCGCATCAACCCCACGCCGGTGTACCGCGACTTCTACCAGATGCTGGGCGCCGCGCCCACGCCCATTCCGACACCCCAGGTGTTCGATGCCATGAGCAACGGCCAGGTGGACGGACTGGAGGCGGACATCGAGTTCTCCTGGAACCAGCGCTTCGACAAGGTCGCGAAGACCCTGCTGCAGATGAATGCGCTGTTCATGCCCTTCGCCCCGCTCGTCTCGGGCCGCATCTGGCAGGGGCTCGATGCCAAGGACAAGGACCTTGTGCGCAGACTCACCGCGCAGTCGCTGGACGCGCAGATCAACGACATCGTGACCACCGAAGCGGGCCTGATCGAGAAGTTCAAGGGCACGTCGATCGCGTTCAAGACCGCGTCGTCCTTCAACCCCGAAGCCACCATCCAGGAGTTCGACAAGCTGTGGCTGCCCAAGGCGCCGCAGATCGCAGAGCTGCGCAAGGCCGGCGCCAGCCTGTGATTTAAGATGGAGCAGACCCATGAGCCCCAGCCCCGGGGGCCATGCTCCACCAAGTCCCACCCCCGATGACACAGAGCAGCAGCAGCCCCGCCCCCCGCAAAGACTCCGGCCCCAAGCGGCGCGCGGCAGACGTGGCCTATGACGCCATCGAGTCCATGATCTCCACCCTGCAACTGCAGCCAGGCAGTCCGGTGGTGGAGGCGGAGATCGCCGAGAGCACGGGCCTGGGCCGCACGCCCGTGCGCGAGGCGCTGCTGCGCATGGTGTCCATCGGGCTCATCATGCAGCAGCCGCGCCGGGGGCTGCAGGTCTCCAACATCGACCTGGCCGACCATCTGGACGTGATCCAGACGCGCCGCGTGCTGGAGCGGCTGATCGCGTCCTGCGCGGCCCGCCGCGCCACCGCGCCGCAGCGCCAGGCCATCGTGCGCTGTGCCGAGGAGATGGTGCGCGCCGCAGAGCGCGGCCACCTGGACGGCTACATGCTGGCCGACCACGAGCTCGACAAGATCGTGCACCTGGCCAGCCAGAACCAGTCGGCCGTGAAGTCCGTGGCGCCGCTGATCGTGCAGTGCCGCCGCTTCTGGTATGCGTACCAGCACGAGGGCGATGTGACCGAGGGTGCGCGCGCCCACATGCACCTGGCCCAGGGCATCGCCAGCGGCGACGAGGCCCATGCCGTGGCCGGTGCCAACCAGCTCATGGACTACCTGGAACAGTTTGCGCGGCGCATCATCGACCGGTGATGTCGACTTGCCGCCAACGGCATGGCATCGTTGGCCCCCTTGCCCTGCGGCAGCACGGGCTGCGGCGCCCCGCCTGGTCGTCCGATGGAATTCTGCTCGGCAGCAAGCGGTTTGCCGGGCCTACTGCGCGCGCTGGCTTCCCAGCGCGATGCGCTGCTCCAGAAAGCGCCACATGCGCTCATCCCCACAGAACGCCACGTTGAAGCGCAGCCAGCCCGTGGGGCGCGGCTCCACGAGAAACAACGCGCCGGGCCCGAGCATGATGCCCTCGCCCGTGCCTTCCATGGACAGCTCGGCGCTGTCGGGCAGGTCGGGATGGCGTGCCCACAGGTACATCCCGGCCTCGGGCTCGTGGAACAGCTCGAAGCCCAGGACCTGCAGCCTGCGGCCCACGCTGCGGTGCGCCTCGGCCAGGCGTTCGCGCAACGACTTGAGGTGTTTGCGCCAGCGGCCGTCCGTCACCACGCCGAAGGTGATGCGCTCGGTGATCTCTGACGAGGTGAGGCCCGACACCATCTTCAGCTGCAACAGCTCGTCCAGCACGTCACGCCTGGCCGCTACGTAGCCCGTGCGCAGGTTGGGCGAGATGGTCTTGGAGAAGCTGCCCACGTAGATCACGCGGCTCAACTGGTCCAGGCTCGCCAGCGAGGGGCGCACGCTGCTGTCCATATCGACATAGATGTCGTTCTCCACCAAGGTGCAGCCATGCTGTTCGGCCAGCTGCAGCAGCCGGTGCAGATGCGCCACCGAGGCCATGGAGCAGGTGGGGCTCTGCAGGCGCGGCTGGGTGAAGAAGGCCTTGGGCTTGTGCTGCGCCAGCAGCGCCTCCAGCGCGGGCAGGTCGTAGCCCGTGGCGGTGCGCGGCACGCCCACCAGATGCGCCCCCGCGAAGCGCAGCATGAACAACAGGTTGGGATAGCCCGGGTCGTCGACCAGCACCACGTCGCCAGGCTTGAGCAGCAGCCGGGCCGCCAGGTCCAGCGCCTGGCTGGAGCCTTGCGTCAGCAGGATCTGGTCCGGGTCCACCGCCAGGTGCTGCTCGGCCAGCGATTCGGCCACCACCATGCGCAGCGCCATGTGGCCGTGGGGCAGGCCATAGCCATCGAGTTCGGGGCCGTCCGATGACAGCTGGCGCATGCTGCGGCGTACCGCATCGCCAAACAACCAGTCGTGGGGCAGCCATCCGCAGCCCGGCTTCATCGGCAGGTTGCGGTTTTCAAAAATTTGTTTGAGGTACCAACGTGCATCGAAACGGGGCACCGGCCGCTCGCGCGCACCACCGGCGGGCACACCGGCATCGTCGCTGCGCCGCTTGACGAAGAAGCCTGCATGCGCGCGCGAGACCAGCCAGCCCTGCGCCACCAGCCGGTCGTAGGCCTCGACCACGGTGAATACGCTGACACCGTGGGAGGCCGCAAAGGCGCGGATCGAGGGGAGCTTGCTGCCAGGCTTGAGCACCTGGCTGACGATGAGGCCTCGCAGACCATCGACGATCTGGCTGACCAGAGGTGTCTGGAGGTCCGGGCTGAGAGTGAGCATCGGGAAAGCAAAGAGGGGAGCGAATTGTGCACCGTGTTGGCGCACACCAGATCAGGGATTGCCTGTACAGGATTCTAGACCTGCACAGTGCGCGGCAAAGCGCCGGTGTGTGTACATGGACGGCCTGCGGCACGGCTCCCAGAATCCGCTCCATTCCTTCGCATCCGCTTGTCCAACCCACCCGCCAACACCATGCAGCACGATCGCCACTTCACCAATGCCGCCCTCCTTGCCCGCCGCCATGCCGCCGTCGCCCGCGGGGTGGGCCAGGCCCACGAGATCTTCGTCAAGAAGGCACTGAACGCCGAACTGTGGGACGTGGAAGGCCGCCGCTACATCGACTTCGCAGGCGGCATCGCCGTGCTCAACACCGGCCACCTGCATGCCGGTGTGGTGGCCGCAGTCAAGGCCCAGCTCGAGTTGTACACCCACACCTGCTTCCAGGTGGTGGCCTATGAGCCCTATGTGGAAGTCGCCGAGCGCCTGAACACCCTGGCTCCCGGCGCCTTCGCCAAGAAGACCCTGCTGCTGACCACCGGTGCCGAAGCGGTGGAGAACGCCGTCAAGATCGCACGCGCCCATACCGGCCGCCCGGGCGTGATCGCATTCACCGGCGGCTACCACGGCCGCACGAACATGACGCTGGGCCTCACGGGCAAGGTAGCGCCCTACAAGATCGGCTTCGGCCCCTTCCCCGGCGAGGTGTACCACGCGCTGTTCCCCAACCCGCTGCACGGGGTGAGCGTGCAAGATGCCCTGCATTCGGTGGAGCTGATCTTCAAGAACGACATCGAGCCCGAGCGCGTGGCGGCCTTCATCATCGAGCCCGTGCAGGGCGAAGGCGGCTTCTACATCGCCCCTGGCGAATTCATCAGCGGCCTCAAGGCCCTGGCCGACCGCTACGGCATCCTGCTGATCGCCGACGAAGTGCAGACCGGCGCCGGCCGCACCGGCACCTGGTTCGCCTGCGAGCAATGGCCCGTGGCACCCGACCTGATCACCACGGCCAAGTCGCTGGCCGGCGGCTTCCCGCTGGCGGGCGTGGTGGGCCGCGCCGAGGTGATGGACGCCCCGGCACCGGGCGGGCTGGGCGGCACCTATGCCGGCAGCCCCGTGGCCTGCGCTGCGGCACTCGCGGTGATGGAAGCCTTCGAGAAGGAAAAGCTACTGGCCCGCAGCCAGGACGTGGGCGCGCTGCTGGTGCGCGCACTCAAGGACATGGCCACCAAGGTGCCCGCCATCGGCGACGTGCGCGGCCTGGGGGCCATGGTGGCGATGGAGCTGTTCGAGGGCGGCGACACCGCCCGGCCCGATGCGGCACTGACGAAGAAGGTGGTGGCCGAGGCCGCGCGCCGCGGCCTGATCCTGCTGTCCTGCGGCACCCACGGCAACGTGGTCCGCATCCTGGTGCCGCTCACGGCGTCCAACGAACTGCTCGACGAAGGCCTGGCCATCCTGGCCGACAGCTTCGCCGCCGTGGGCTGACCGGGCCGCTCCAACGACTCCCACCTTCACCTGACGACACCCATGACCTCCGACGAACCCCTGGTCCGCTTCAGCGGCGTGCAGAAGAGCTATGACGGCGAACAGCTGGTCGTGCGCTCGCTGGACCTGGACATCCATCGCGGCGAATTCCTGAGCCTGCTGGGGCCTTCGGGCTCGGGCAAGACCACCACGCTGATGATGCTGGCCGGGTTCGAATCGCCCACCACCGGCGACATCCTGCTCGATGGCCGGCAGATCACCGGCACGCCGCCGCACAAGCGCAATTTCGGCATGGTTTTCCAGAACTACGCGCTGTTCCCGCACCTCACGGTGGAGCAGAACGTGGCCTACCCGCTCACCGTGCGCAAGGTGGCCCGCGCTGAGCAGCAGGAACGGGTGCGCAAGGTACTGGACATGGTGCGCCTGGCGGGCATGGGCGAGCGCCTGCCGGCCCGCCTGTCGGGTGGCCAGCAGCAGCGCGTGGCGCTGGCGCGCGCCCTGGTCTTCAACCCGCAGCTGGTGCTGATGGACGAGCCCCTGGGCGCGTTGGACAAACAGCTGCGCGAGCACATGCAGATCGAGCTCAAGGAGCTGCACCGCCAGCTCGGGGTGACCTTCGTGTACGTGACCCATGACCAGGGCGAGGCCCTGACCATGAGCGACCGGGTGGCGGTGTTCAACGAAGGCATCATCCAGCAACTGGCCGGCGTGGAGGAACTCTACGAGAGCCCAGCCAACCGCTTCGTGGCGGGCTTCGTGGGCGACAACACCGTGCTCAGCGGCACCCTGCAGGGCGCGGGCGATGGAACGGCCATCCAGATGCCCGGCGGCTACCTGCTGCCCGGGGTGAACGTCAACACCGCGACCCTGGGCAGCCGCGTGCAGGCCTGCGTGCGGCCCGAGCGCATCGTGCTGCACCCGTATTCCTCCTATCCCCGTGTCTCGGCCGTGCCGGCCACGGTCGCACGCTCCATCTACTACGGCGACCACCTTCGCCTGATGTGCGACCTGGGCCACGGCCAGGAGCAGGCCACCGTGAAGCTGGCCCTCACCCATTCCGACGCATCGGCCTACCCGCAACCGGGGCAGAACGTGCTGCTGGAGTTCCCGCCGGAATCCACCCGCATCTATGCGGTCTGAAGCACCGGCACCGTGTCCTTTTTGTTCTTTTCACGCCTTCCCCTTTCCCAACGTCCTTTCCAAGGAAACTGCACCATGAAAAAGAGTCTGATCGCATGCGCAACCCTTGCTGCATGCATGGCACTGCCCAGCTTCGCGCAGCAGCAGATCACCGTCGTGAACTTCGGCGGCGCCAATGCCAATGCCCAGAAGAAGGCGTTCTACGAGCCCTACGAAAAGGCTGGCAACAAGATCGTGGCCGTGGAGTACAACGGCGAACAGGCCAAGATCAAGGCCATGGTCGAGACCAGGAAGGTGACCTGGGACGTGGTGGAGGTCGAGTCGCCGGATGCAGCGCGCGGCTGCGATGAAGGCCTGTTCGAGAAGCTCGACTACAGCAAGATCGTGGACAAGGGCGACCTGCTGCCCGCCGCGGTGAACGACTGCGCGGTGGGCATCTTCGTGTGGTCCACCGTCATGGCCTACAACGGCGACAAGCTCAAGACGCCACCTACCAGCTGGGCCGATTTCTTCGACACGAAGAAGATCGCGGGCAAGCGGGGCATGCGCAAGGGCGCGCGCTACAACCTGGAGTTCGCGCTGCTGGCCGACGGCGTGAAGCCCGCCGACGTGTACAAGGTGCTGGCCACCAAGGAAGGTGCGGACCGCGCCTTCAGGAAGCTGACCGAACTCAAGCCCAGCATCCAGTGGTGGGAAGCCGGCGCCCAGGCGCCGCAGTTCCTGGTGGCGGGCGATGTGGCGCTGACCACGGTGTTCAATGGCCGTATCGACGCGGCCAACCGCGAAGGCCGCAACCTCAAGATCTTCTGGCCGGGTGGCATCTATGACCTGGACTACTGGGCCATCCCCAAGGGCACCCCCAACAAGGATGCGGCCGTGAAGTTCATCGCCTTCACCATGCAGACCGCCAACCAGGCGGCCTATGCGCAGAACATCGCCTACGGACCGGCCAACACCAAGGCACTGGCCAAGCTGGACAAGAAGGTGCTGGACGACCTGCCCACCTCCACCGCCAACGCCAAGGAGGCGCTGCAGTTCAGCGTGGGCTTCTGGGCCGACCAGGGCGAGGCGCTCGAGAAGCGCTTCGCGGCCTGGGCAACGCAGTAAGCGGCAGCCGGAGCACAGGACACCATGCAGCAGCAAGCCACCCTCGCCGTCCCCGCCGCAACCGCACCGGGCACCAGCGCGCCCGGTGCGCTGCGCAAAGCCCTGTCGCGCGCCGAGTCACGCCGCAAGTGGCGGGCGTTCGCGCTCACCCTGCCGCTGCTGGTGTTCCTGCTGTTCACCCTGCTGGTCCCCATCGTGGCGCTGCTGCAGCGCGCGATCGAAAACCCGGAAGTGGCCAACGCGCTGCCGGCCACCATTTCCGCACTCGAAGGCTGGGATCGCCAACAGGCGCCCGGTCCGGCCGCCTATGCCGCGCTGGTAGGCGACCTGGCGCGCCTGCCGGACAGTGCCGACGCCGGGGCGCTGGCGCGCCGGCTCAACTCCGACGTGCCCGGTGCGCGCTCGCTCATCATGGGCGCGTACCGAGGCCTTCCCACGGCGGGCACGCCCGAATCCATCCGCGACCAATTGATCGCCAGGGACGCACGCTGGAGCGAAGCCCCGCTGTGGCACGCCATCGCACGCAACGGCGCCCGGTGGACACCGGACTACCTGCTCGCTTCGGTCGATCTGCAGCGCGACGCACTGGGCCAGGTGGAGCGCATGCCCGAGCAGCAGCGCGCGTTCGGCAGCATCCTGCTGCGCACCTTCCACATCAGCCTGGTGGTCACGCTGATCTGCCTGGCCATCGGCTACCCGCTGGCCTGGTGGCTGGCTTCGCTGCCGGCACGCTCGGCCAACGTGCTGATGATCCTCGTGCTGGTGCCGTTCTGGACCTCTATCCTGGTGCGCGTGGCTGCCTGGATCGTGCTGCTGCAATCCGAAGGCCTGGTCAACCGCGGCCTGATGGGGATGGGGCTGGTGAACGAGCCGCTGGCCCTGCTGTTCAACCGCACGGGCGTCATCATCGCCATGGTGCACATCCTGCTGCCGTTCATGATCCTGCCGCTGTACAGCGTGATGAAGAACGTGCCAGCCACCTACGTGCGCGCCGCCGTGTCGCTGGGCAGCCCGCCCCTGGCGGCCTTCTTTCGGGTGTATGTGCCGCAGACCTACCCCGGCATCGGTGCGGGGGCGTTGCTGGTGTTCATCCTCGCCATCGGCTACTACGTGACGCCGGCGCTGCTGGGCGGCGCCGACGATCAGATGCTCAGCTACTACATCGCCCGCTACACCAACGTCGAAGTGAACTGGGGCATGGCCTGCGCGCTCGGGGCCGTGCTGCTGGCCGCCACGCTGGTGCTGTATGGCGTGTACCGCCGCATCGGCAAGGCCGAGCTGAGCCTGGGCTGACCGGCAGCCACTCTCTTTTGCCAACAACGCCCCATCGCTGACCCGAGGCCCCCCATGTTCCGAATGCCCGAATTCCCCCGCTACGCCACACCCGCCGACAAGGCGCTGTGGTGGCTGCTGCGCGCGCTGTGCGTGGCGGTGCTCGCCTTCCTGCTGGCACCCATCCTGGTGATGGTGCCGCTATCGTTCTCGGAAAGCTCGTTCCTGGCCTACCCGATCACCGGCTGGTCGTTCAAGTGGTACCGCAACCTGTTCGAATCGGCCGAATGGGCGCGGGCCACGCGCAACAGCTTCATCGTGGCGCCCGCCGCAACACTGGTCGCCACGGTGCTGGGCACGCTGGCGGCAGTGGGCCTGTCGCGCGCGGACTTTCGCTTCAAGGGCTTGCTGATGGGGGTGCTCATCGCGCCCATGGTGGTGCCCATCATCGTGGTCGGCGTGGCAACCTACCTGTACTTCGCACCGCTGGGCCTGGCCGACAGCTATGTGGGCCTGATCATCGTGCACGCGGCGCTGGGCGCACCCTTCGTGCTGACCACCGTGCTGGCCACCCTGGCGGGTTTCAACCACAACCTGGTGCGTGCTTCGCTGAGCCTGGGCGAGACGCCGTTCAGGACCTTCTTTCGCATCACGCTGCCGGTGATTGCACCCGGCGTGGTCTCGGGGGCGCTGTTCGCCTTCGCCACCTCGTTCGACGAGGTCGTGGTCACGCTCTTTTTGGCAGGGGCCGAGCAGGCCACGCTGCCGCGCCAGATGTTCACCGGCATCCGCGAGAACATATCGCCCACCATCGCCGCCGTGGCGACGCTGCTCATCCTGTTCACCACCAGCCTGCTGCTGGTGCTGGAATGGCTGCGCGGGCGCAGGGCCTGAGCGCGAACACAGGCGCAAACCACTGATACACCCGAGACACCCCCAACTTTCATCCTGCCGCTATGCTTGCCACGCGGCAGTGCGCTCACCACCCCTGACCATCCCGAAGAGACATCACCATGGACATGAAGAACTCCCCCCTTTCACTGCTCAAGGACCCCAGCCTGCTCAAGACCGATGGCCTCGTCAACGGCCAATGGGTGGCGGGCAGCAGCCGTTTCGACGTGAACGACCCGGCCACGGGCCTGAAGCTCGCGAGCGTGGCCAACCTGGGGCCGAAAGACGCCGAGGCCGCCATTGCCGCTGCCAACGCCGCCTGGCCCGCCTGGAAGGCCAAGACCGCCAAGGAGCGCAGCATCATCCTGCGCAAGTGGTATGACCTGCTGATGGCCCACCAGGACGACCTGGGCCGCATCATGACGGCCGAGCAGGGCAAGCCCCTGCCCGAAGCCAAGGGCGAAGTGGCCTATGGCGCCAGCTTCGTGGAGTGGTTCGCCGAAGAGGCCAAGCGCATCAACGGCGAGACCCTGCCGCAGTTCGACAACAGCCGCCGGCTGATGGTCCTCAAGCAGCCCATCGGCGTGTGCGCCGCCATCACGCCGTGGAACTTCCCGCTCGCCATGATCACGCGCAAGGTGGCGCCGGCCCTGGCCGCCGGCTGCCCGGTGGTCATCAAGCCGGCCGAGCTCACCCCGCTCACGGCCCTGGCCGCGGCCGAGCTGGCCATCCGTGCGGGCATCCCGGCCGGCGTATTCAACATCCTGCCGGCCGACAGCGACAACTCCATTGCCATCGGCAAGGTGCTGTGCGCGAGCGACGTGGTGCGCCACATCAGCTTTACGGGCAGCACCGAGGTGGGCCGCATCCTGATGGCACAGTCGGCCCCCACCGTGAAGAAGATGTCGCTGGAACTGGGCGGCAACGCGCCCTTCCTGGTGTTCGACGACGCCGACATCGACAGTGCCGTGGAAGGCGCCTTTGCCAGCAAGTACCGCAACGCCGGCCAGACCTGCGTGTGCACCAACCGCTTCTACGTTCAGGAGGGTGTGTACGACGCGTTCGTCGCCAAGTTCGCCGCCAAGGTCAAGACCGCCAAGGTGGGCAATGGCTTCGAGGACGGCGTGAACCAGGGCCCCCTGATCGAAGAGGCGGCGCTGGCGAAGGTGCAGCGCCATGTGGACGATGCCGTGGCCAAGGGCGGCACCGTGGTGGCCGGCGGCAAGCGCCTGGCGGGCCAGTTCTTCGAGCCCACGGTGATTGCCAATGCCACGCCCGACATGCTGTGCGCGCGCGAGGAGACTTTCGGCCCCTTCGCCCCGGTCTTCAAGTTCAAGACCGAGCAGGAGGCCGTCGACGCCGCCAACGCCACCGAATTCGGCCTGGCCAGCTACTTCTACACCCGCGACGTGGGCCGCATCTTCCGCGTGGCCGAGGCGCTGGAATACGGCATGGTCGGCATCAACGTGGGCATCCTGGCCACCGAGCACGTGCCCTTCGGCGGCGTCAAGCAGTCGGGCCTGGGTCGCGAGGGCTCGCACCACGGGATCGACGACTACGTCGAGATCAAGTACCTGTGCCTGGGTGATATCCAGAAGTAGGTGGCGCAGCGCCCGAAGGCATTGAAGAACCTCGCCCGGCAACGGCCCGGGCTGGGGCACAATCCCCGCCGTGCGGCCGGCGACTCCACCACCAAGAGGCGCCCATTCCAGGGCAGCCCTCCGGCCGCACGTTCACCGAGGGACACCATTTTGAAAGCCATGATCCTTGCGCTGCTCACCGCAGCCACCGCCGCGCACGCGCAAAACTCCGGCCTGACCGTCTTTGAATCGCACGGAACCATGCACTACGCCATGGTTCCCACCGACAAGGCCCGGGACACGCAGTACATGGAGAATGCGGCATACAGGTTCTGCCAGGACCAGAACAAGGGCAGTTGCCGCGTGATGATCTGGGCCGACAGCCTGGACAAGCCTGCGGGCAACCCCTTCCATACGCGTTACGACGACAACAAGCTGGCCGAATACCTGCGCAACTATGGCGGGGCGGATGGCATGCGGTTCAATTGCAAGCTCGTGCCCGGCGCCAGCCGCTGCTACCAGCAGTAACCGGGCGATGGTGGACTGGCGCAGAATCCCCCGTCCGGTCGGCAAGCGCGCCACCCTCGGGGGGCTGTGCGTCTGCAGCCACAGGCGGCCGCCGAGTGGCCTGCCGGCCGATCACAACCGAGGGACGCCCCCATGAAAGCATTCATCCTGGCGCTGCTGACCGCAGCCACTGCCACCGTCACCCACGCGCAAACCACGGTCTTCGAGAAGAATGGCAGCATGCAGTACGTCATGGTGCCCAGCGACAAGGCGCGCGACGCGCGCTTCATCGAGGACGCGGCGCTCCAGGCCTGTGGAGGCGACAGCGTCTGCACCGTGATGGTATGGGCCGACAGCCTGGACAAACCCACGGGCTGGCCCTTCCACCCGCGCTACCGCGAAAACCAGTTGGCCGAGTTCCAGCGCAACTACGGCACGGGTGTGGCGCGCAGCATGGCGTTCAACTGCAAGCTGATCCCCCGGACCCCGGGCATGAATTGCTTGTGAGCATCACCCCTGCCCCGGCGCATCGCGCCGGTTGGTGAAGCTGGCATTGCCCAGCCCCGTGCCCACGGTGAGGATGGCCCAGCGGTCCACGTCGTTGGTGAAAGGCATCTCCGACAGGCCTTGCACCACCGCATCGTTGTGCAGACACACCTGGGTGCGGCCATCGCCGATGTGCGGCAGCCGCTCGCACAGGTCGCGCGGCAGGTGAAAGCGCGTGCTCTCCCAGTTGCCCGGCAGGTTCTGCGTGCCGCCAGCCAGTGAACCGTCTTCCACGATCAGACCCGGGCAGGCCACGCCGATGTAGGGGGCCAGGCGGATCTCCTTTTTCTCGGCGTACGCGATCAGGTCCTCGAGGATGGTGGCGATGCCTTCTACCAGCTCGTCGCGCTTGGGCTCGTCATCCGCATGGGCCCACTTCTCGCGGCGCAGCACCTCGGCCAAAGACATGTCGGGTGCCTTGTGCAAATGCGTCTGCACAATGCCGCAGCGCACGTTGGTGCCGCCGATGTCCACCGCCAGGATGGCGTCGTAGCTCTGCAGCAGCGCCGGCGGTGCCAGGTGCACCCAGCCGATCAGCCCGCCCTCGTCTGCATGGTGGTGCAGGGTGCGCAGCTCCACCGGCACCTTCTCGGCCTTGAGGATCTTGCCGGCGCGCGCGATGGAGCGGCCGCCCACCTCGCTCTGGTGGAAGCCGCCACCGATGATGATGCGCTCCACCCCCTTCCAGGTCTTGTGCTTGAGAAAGCGCTGCACCACGTGCGCCAGCTGCAGTGCGTAGTCCTCCGAGGCGGCCTCGATGGCCTGGGCGGCAATGCCGTCCTTCTCGAGCATGGCGTCGAGCTGGTGCTTGCTCAACTCGCGCGTGGACTTGCGCCCCATGGGGTCCTTGCCGTCCATGGCCGTGAAGAGCTTGCGCCAGGCATCGAGCATGTGGCGAAAGGCCGTGCGGCTGGCGACGTCGCCGACGAAACCATCGCCATCGCGCAGCTCCAGGCTGTAGCCCTCGATGACGACCGAGGCCAGCCGCATGTCACCATGCGGGCCGACGATGCCCAGCTCGCGCTGGGCCTTGGCGTCCTTTTCCTCCTGGGCCGCGCTGGGCTTGTCGGAAGTGGCTTTCTTGGCCTTCGTGTCCTTGTCTTTGTCCTTGGAAGCCATTCGTTCCCTCATGCAATGGGGCCCGCACACGGGGCCGTCCATGCATGGTGCCCCAGGCAATGGCCCCTCGGCGTCAGCCAATGCCTTGAGATGGCCCCATTGCGATCAGGTCTTTGAGGTCTTGCTGAACAGGGCCTTGGCGCGCAGCCCGGCCCACACGGCGAAGAACAGCGATGCGCCGAACACCCAGGCCGAAAGCGCACCCGCCATGCCGCCCGAGAGCAGCGTGCCGATGGTGCAGCCCAACCCGGTCATCGCGCCCCAGCCCAGCAGCACGCCGCCCGAAAGTCCGCGCACGGCATCGCGCCAGGTGGGCCAGCGCGGTGCGAACTGGCGGCTGGCCAGCGCGGCGATGAAGGCCCCGGCCACCAGCCCCGCGAGCAGCAGCGCGTTGGGCGTGAGCCAGGTGGACTGCGGCACCGTGGCGCAGCCGGCGAAGCCATCGAGCCCGTCGAGCCGGTCCGGTATGAAGCCCTGCCCCTGCGCCCATTGGCGCGCCGCACTGCCCAGCGTGGCCGTCACGCCCAGCGGGCGCATGCGCACGATGGCCAGTGCACCGATGAGCCCCACGGCCAGGCCACCCACCCAGTAGCTCCAGCGCCCTGCCCACAGCCGCTGCCACGCGGCACCCAGGCCAGGCACGCCCGCCGCGCGCTGGCCCTCGCCCACCGGCTCGCGTGCAAAGCCGCGCCATAGCCAGGCCGCCACTGCGGCCAGGACGGCCAATTGCGCGAGCAGCGCACCGCCATAACCCAGGTGCGCGGGCAGCCAGACCACGGGCGCGTCGGCCACGCTCAGGCTGTACAGGCCGTTCCAGGTCTTGAACCCGAGGATGAAGCCCAGCGCCGAGCCCAGCAGCGCAAACGGCGATACCGCAGAGCCTTCTGCCAACCGGTACCAGTGCGCGCTGATGCATGAGCCCGAGACCACCATGCCTGCACCGAACGACAGGCCGGCGGCCACCAGCACCCAGCTCACCGGGCCGATGTGCATGTCCGGCGGCAGCTTTCCCGGCTGCGGCACCGGCAGCCAGCCGCCCAGCACCACCGTGTAGCCCACCAGGCCCACGGCCAGCGCCAGCACGATGGCCAGCAGGCCACGCGGGTCGCCACCCTCGAACCAATCGCGTGCATGGCAGTAAAAGCAAAAGCGCGAGCGCTGCAGCACCAGGCCCAGCACGGCGCCGGTCACCAGGGCAAAGACCAGCGTGCGCCCGCCCGCCAGGCCCCCGATCCAGCGGGTGGACAGCGCCAGTGCGCCCAGCAGGACCACCGCAGCGATGGGAGAAAGAAACTTGAATGGGTGGTTGCTTGTCGTTGTCATCGTCATGGCACCGGAACGAAAAAAAGCCCGCCGAAGCGGGCTGTAAAGAGACCCCCTACCAAAAAACTCGGTACGCCCTATTTGGCGGCCCAGACCGTGCCGGCCGGGTTGTTGATGGGCACGCCCACGGCGTTGCCGTATTCCGTCCACGAGCCGTCGTAGTTCTTCACGCTGTAGCCCAGGATCTTGGACAGCGCGAACCAGGTGTGGCTGGAGCGCTCGCCAATGCGGCAGTAGGTGATGACCGGCTTGCTGCCGTCGATGCCCACGTTGGCATAGAGCTTCTTCAGGTCGTCGGCCGACTTGAAGGTGCCGTCTTCCTTGACCGCCTGGCCCCAGGGCACGTTGGCGGCGCCGGGGATGTGACCGGCTCGGATGCTCAACTCGGGCACGCCAGCCGGCGCAAAGATCTTGCCGGTGTATTCATCGGCCGAGCGGATATCCACCAGCTTGGCATTGCTCTTGCCCTCGGCCGCAGCCAGGGCGTCGGCGAGGCGGGCGCGCAGTTGCGTGTTGACCTGCGTGACCTTGTAGCTGGTGGCCGTAAGCTCAGGCACGCGGTTGCTCTGCGGCTGGTTCTCGGCCTCCCACTTCTTGCGGCCGCCGTCGAGCAGCTTGACGTTCTTCACGCCGTAGATGTCGAACACCCAGGCACCCCAGGCGGCAAACCAGTTGTTGGTGTCGCCGTAGAGGACCACCGTGGTCTCTGGTGTCACGCCGGCCTTGGACAGCAACGCCTCGAAGGCTTCCTTGCCGACGATGTCGCGGCGCACCTTGTCGTTCAGGTCCTGGTGCCAGGAGAAGTTCACTGCGCCGGGCACATGGCTGCGTTCATACAGGCCCGGGTTCACGCTGACCTCGACGATGCGCACCTGGGTGTTGTCCAGGTTCTGCGCCAGCCACTCGGTGCTGACCAGCGGGCCCGCCGGGATGGGCGTGGCCGCCCAGGCCATCGATGCGCCCAGCGCCATGCCGGCGCCCAGCACCCATGCGCTCAGGCGGCGGCCCAGGGGCTGGGCGGGGTGGTTCGTCGTCGTGTGCTGTGGCTGGCTCATGCGGGTCATCCTCTCTTGTCGGGTGGCCGGTGCTGCAACCATTGCGGCAACCGATGGACGGAATCTAGGGGCTCGGCGCCGCCAGCGGAACAAAGCAAAACGCGCTTGGTTATGCGAAAAAGGCGCGAACATGACCGGATGGCTCGTACGGGATATGCCCGGTACACGCGCCGCTTTTGCCTCGGCAGACGGCCTGTCGGCCCCATGTCGCATGTAGTAGCCGGCTAACACCCGCCCCACGCTCCACAACCCAACAATGGACTCCCCTGACCTTTGAGGAGACACAAAATGGCGGCAAAGAAGATACTCATGCTGTGCGGCGACTACTGCGAGGACTACGAGACCATGGTGCCCTTCCAGGCCCTGCTGGCCGTGGGCCACACGGTGCATGCGGTGTGCCCGGACAAGAAGGCCGGCGACCACATCAAGACGGCGATCCATGACTTCGAGGGTGCGCAGACCTACAGCGAAAAGCCGGGCCACAACTTCACGCTCAACGCCACCTTCGCCGGCCTGGACGTGGCCAGCTACGACGCGCTGGTGATCCCCGGTGGCCGCGGCCCCGAGTACCTGCGCACCTACCCGGCCGTGGTGTCGGCGGTGAAGCATTTCTTCGACACGAACAAGCCGGTGGCCGCCGTGTGCCATGGCGCCCAGTTGCTGGCGGGTGCCGGTGTGCTCAAGGGGCGCACCTGTTCGGCCTACCCGGCCTGCCGGGCCGAGGTGGAGATCGCGGGTGGCACGTTCGCAGAAATCGCCATCGATGCCGCCGTGACCGAGGGCAACCTGGTGTCCGCACCGGCGTGGCCTGCGCACCCGGCCTGGATCGCGCAGTTCCTGGCCCTGCTGGGCACACGCATCAGCCTGTAAGAACCTGTTCTGCGATTTGACGCGGCTGGCGCGGTCTTCGATGATGGAGACTGTTGCATGCAGAAAGGCCAATGCCATGTGCCAGGTATTCATCAGCGCCGACCCCACCCTGTACGAAAGCCGCGCCCGTTCGGTGCGGCTGCACGGGGTGGCCACCAGCATCCGGCTGGAGAACCTGTTCTGGCAGGTGCTGGGGGAGATCGCCCGGCGCGACGGCATGGGCGTGCCCCAGCTGTGCACCAAGCTGTACGACGAGTTGGTGGCCGAGCGCGGCGAGGTCGACAACTTCGCCTCCTTCCTGCGGGTGTGCTGCGGCCGCTACATGGCCCTGCAGCTGTCGGGCGGCATACCTCAGGATGCGTCCATTCCCATCCATAGCCTGAATGCCCGGCAGGTGCTGGCCACTGAAGGGCGCCACACGGTGCTTGCGCAGGCGGCGTGAATCGGCCCGGCAGCAGTGCCCCTATAATCCGGCGCACTGCGGGTGTAGCTCAATGGCAGAGCTGTTGCTTCCCAAGCAACTGACGAGGGTTCGATTCCCTTCACCCGCTCCAGTTCTCCCGGACGTCCGTCTACCCACCCCCGGTTTTCATTCTTCGTGCCATGCCGCTAGCGTGCCGCACCGAGGCGTGCCTGCGGCCTGGCGCTCAGGGCCGGCGCATGGTGCACTCCGTCGCTCCCCAGCTGGAACTGCGCCACGGCCCCCACCATCTGCTCGGCCTGGCTGCGCAGGCTGCTGGCGGCGGCCGCCATCTCCTCCACCAGGGCGGCGTTCTGTTGCGTGGCTTGGTCGAGCTGGGTGACGGCCTCGCCCACCTGCCCTACGCCGGCAGTCTGCTCGCTGCTGGCGGCGCTGATCTCGGCAACCATGCTGGCCACGCGCCCGATGGACTGGACCACCTCCTGCATGGTGGAACCGGCCTGGTCGGCCAGTACCGAGCCCTGCTGCACCATGGTGCTGCTGGCGACGATCAGCTCCTTGATGGCCTTGGCCTCTGCCGCAGTGCGCTGTGCCAGGTTGCGCACCTCGGCGGCCACCACGGCAAAGCCGCGGCCCTGCTCGCCGGCGCGTGCCGCTTCCACGGCGGCGTTGAGGGCCAGGATGTTGGTCTGGAAGGCGATGCCGTCGATCACACCGATGATGTCGGCGATCTTCTGGCTGCTGGTATTGATGCCATGCATGGTGCTGACCACCTGGGACACCACCTTGCCGCCATCGGTTGCCACCTGGCTGGCCCGCACGGCCAGCTGGTTGGCCTGGGCGGCACCGTCCGCGTTGTGTCGGATGGTGGCACCCAGTTCCTCCATGCTGGCCGATGTCTGCTCCAGCGAGCTGGCCTGGCTTTCGGTGCGGGCCGACAGGTCCTGGTTGCCATGGGCGATTTCGGCGCTGGCGGCAGATACGCTTTCGGCGCTGGAGCGCACCGTGCCCAGGCTCTCCAGCAAGCGCACGCGAAAGCCTTCCATGGCCTGCGCCAGCGTACCGATCTCGTCGCGGGACTTCACTGCCACCGCATGCGTCAGGTCGCCCTGCGCCAGGTAGCCCAGCGCCGTGCTCAGCTGCTGCACCGGTGTGCCCACCAGGCGCCGCGTGGCCAGCACCAGCACCACGGCCAGCAGCACCAGCGCCACCAGCACGCCCAGCCACAGCCAGGTCAAGGCCATGCGCGCTTCGGCCGTGAGTTCCGACACGGGTGCTTCGGCCACGACGGCCCAGTTCCAGGGCTTGTAGCGCTCCACGGCGACAAAGCGGCGCACCGTGGCGTTGCCGGAGGGGCGCGGTGACCAGGTGGCTTCGAAGTCGCCGGACTGTTCTGCCGCCGTCAGGGATGCGAGCCAGGCCTTGCCTTCGTCCACCTTCTCGTCCACGACCGGCGGTGTGCCCGAGCCGCCCAGGCCGGTGATGCGGCCGCGCGCCGGCCCCGAAGAGACATCGACCGCGTAAAGCGCCCCCGTGTCGAACAGCTTGCGGCTGGCCATCAGCTCGCCCAGGCTGCCCAGGATGGGTGCGATGTCGGAGCCGATGAACAGGATGCCGATGGTGCGGTTGCCCTCGCGGATGGGCTCGTAGACGGTCATGTAGTCGCGGCCGAACAGGTTGGCGCGGCCGATGTAGGACTTGCCCTCGGACACCAGCGCATAGGCCGGGTGCTTGCGGTCCAGCAGGGTCTTGAAGGCGCGCTCGCCATCCTGCTTCTTGAGAGAGGTCGTCACACGGATGAAATCGTCACCCGTGCGCGCAAAGACGGTTGCCACCGCACCCTGGGCCTCGCTGGAAAAGCGGTCCACCAACTCGAAGTTGCCGTTGAGCGGGCTGCCCTGGAAGCTCATCACCGCCTCCGGCTTGCCATCGGCACCCGGCTGCTCGGCCAGGCTGAAGGCGCCCGTGAAACGCGATTTCAACAGGCCAAAGTCGCGCCGGGCCAGTTGCTGTGCCGACTCGTCCATGGTCTTGACCAGGGTGGCGACCTGGGACGCGTATTGCCGTACCTCGCCCCGGGACGCCGCACCAAAGCTCTTCCACACCATGCTGCTGACCAGGGCCATGGTGCTCAACAAGACCACCAGCAGGCTGGCCAGGGCCACGAACGACAGCTTGAACGCGATGGACCGGGCGGCAAAGGATTTCATGGGGGCACCTTGCGTGGTTGATTGAATCTGTCAATCGAATCTTGATCCGGGTCAATGTAAATCTTTGAAGCCCTTACCGCCAGTGCCTGGCCCAAAATGGACAGCCGTAAGACGGTGGAGCAACACATATGAACCCCGAGACGCTTCTCGCCCACTACGACAGCGGCGCGCTGTGGCCCGCCAGCGACAATGCATCGCCCCATGGAGACGTGCCCGCCGCCTACCAGCAGGCCCTGGCGGTGCGCGCCTTGCGCCAGGCCCGGGGCGAGAAGCCCAGGGGCTACAAGATCGGCTTCACCAACCGCAACATCTGGGCCCACTACAACGTGTTCGGCCCGATCTGGGGCACGGTATGGTCGACCACGCTGGCTTTTTGCGATGGAGATGGCAGCGTGTCGCTGGAACGCTGCGCGCAGCCGCGCATCGAGCCCGAAGCGGTGTTCGGGCTGAAGGACACGCCGGCGCCGGACGCGTCAATGGACGATCTGTTCGATGCCATCGACTGGGTGGCACCGGGCTTCGAGATCGTGCAGTCGCACCTGCCCGACTGGAAGTTCCATGCCGCCCAGACTGTGGCCGACAGCGCCCTGCATGCTCGGCTGCTGGTGGGCCCGCAGCGCTCCGTGCGCGAGTTCGCCAGCTCGGCGGGCGAACTGGACCAGCACCTGGCTGCCGCGCGCGTGGCGCTGCTGCGCAACGGGGAGCTGGTGGAGCAGGGCAACGGCGCCAACGTGCTGGAAGGCCCGTTGCGCGCCCTGCACCACTTCCTGAAGGAACTGCGCGCCTGCCCTGGCGCACCCGATCTGGTGCCCGGCGACGTGGTCACCACCGGCACCTGGACCAATGCCTGGCCGGTGCAGGCCGGCCAGCAGTGGAGCGCGGACTTCGACGCGCCGCTGTCGCGGCTGTCGGTGCGCTTCACCTGAGCCGGTTCAGTCAGCGCTTTGCGTACTGCTGCGCCCCGAACAGCACATCGCGCGACTGCGCATCGTGGGCGGGCTTGCGCAGGTCCGCCAGCACGGCAATGCCGCGCTGCACCGCCGGGCGGCTGCCCACGGCAGCAAACCAGCGTTCCAGGTGCGGATGGTCCGACAAGGTGATGCCCTGCCTTTCCCAGTTGCGCAGCCAGGGCCACACGGCCATGTCGGCAATCGAGTAATCCTCACCACCCAGCCAGGGGCTGGCGGCCAGCCGCCGCTCAATCACGCCGTAGAGGCGCTGGGCCTCGTTGGTGTAGCGCTCGATGGCGTAGGGGATCTTCTCGGGCGCATAGAGCCTGAAATGGTGGTTCTGCCCGAGCATGGGGCCCACGCCGCCCATCTGGAACATGAGCCACTGCAGCACCTCGTAGCGACCCCGGTCGCTGGGCGGCAGGAAGCGACCGGTCTTGCCCGCCAGGTACAGCAGGATGGCACCGGACTCGAACAGCGCGATGGGCTGCCCGTCCGGCCCCTCGGGATCCTGGATCGCCGGGATCTTGTTGTTCGGGCTGATGGCCAGGAATTCGGGGCGAAACTGATCGCCCGCGCCGATGTTCACGGGATGCGCACGGTACGGCAGGCCGCACTCCTCCAGCATGATGTGGACCTTGTGGCCGTTGGGCGTGGCCCAGGAATGGACGTCGATCATCGTCATCAATCACTCCACCTTCACGTTGGCGTTCTTCACGCGCTCGAGTTGCGCCTTGCCGGCATCGGCCGCCCAGGCGTTGAATGCGGCTGGCGTGGCAAACGGCGCGGCCTCGTTGCCGGTGGACAGCAGCTTCTCCTGCACCTGTGGATCGGCCAGCACCTTGCTGGATGCGGCCACCAGCCGGGCCTGCACATCGGGGGGCAGCTTGGCCGGGCCGAACAGCCCGAACCAGAACGAGAACTCGAAACCCGGCAGCCCCTGCGAATCGAGCGTGGGCACACCGGGCGCCACGGCCGATGGCTGCTGCGTGGTCACGCCCAGCATCTTCACCACGCCCTGGCGGCCCAGGGGCAGCACCGAGGCTGCCGTGCCGAACGACAGGTCCACCTCGCCCGTGGCCACGGCCTGGAGCGCGGGTGCGCCGCCCTTGAAGGGGATGTGCACCATGGCGGCATCGATGGCTTTCTCGAAGCTCAGCGCCGCCAGGTGCGGCGAACCGCCGATGCCCGACGACGAGTAGTTGAGCTTGCCAGGCCGCGCCCTGGCCACAGCCACCAGGTCCTTGAGCTGGGTGATGCCGCTCTTGGGGCTGACCGCCAGCACCAGGGGCGAGACGGTGAGGCGGTTGATGGGCGTGAAGTCCGCAGGGTTGTAGCGCACGTTGTACAGGTGCTGGTCGATGCCGTAGAGCGTGCCCGTGGCCAGGCCGATGGTGTAGCCGTCGGCCGGGGCGCGCGAGAGCAGCGTGGAGGCCAGCGTGCTGCCCGCCCCGGGCTTGTTGTCCACGACGATGCCCTGCCCCAGCTCCTTGCCCATGGCCTCGGCCACGATGCGCGCGATGCCATCGCCCGCACCCGAGGGCGAGTAGCCCACGATGAGGCGGATGGGCTTGGCGGGGTAGTCGCTGGCCAGGGCCGGGGCCGCCAGGCCCAGCAGCAGGGCCGATGCGATGCAGTGCAGTTTCATGGCGGTAGGTCTTTGGTGCATGCCGTTCATCACTGGCCCGTGAATTGGGGTGGGCGCTTTTGCGCCCAGGCTGCCTGGCCCTCGCGCAGGTCCGCCGACTGGTAGGCACGCAGGACGTCGGCGTTGAGTTCGTCCACGTCCAGCGTTCCCCGGGCCATGCGGTTCAGGTGGCGCTTCATGCCCACGAGGGCCAGCGGCGCCATGCTCGCGCAGTCGCGCGCCAGGCCAGCCACCTCCTCCTCCAGCTGCGCCGCCTCCACCAGCTGCGTGAGGTAGCCGATGCGCAGCATCTGCGCCGCGCCCATCTTGCGCGCAGTGAGGAACAGCAGCTTGGCATGGTCCAGCCCCAGCCGGCTCACGTAACGCTCCATGCCCGAGCGGTAGTAGTGCAGGCCCAGGCGCGCGGCCGGCATGAACATGTCGATGCCCTCGGCGCCCACGCGGAAGTCGCAGGCCAGTGCCAGGTCGGTGGCGCCGCCGTAGACGCCGCCATGCAGCACGGCGATGGTCACGGGCCGCGCCATCTCCAGTGCATCGACCATGCCGGCAAAATCGATCTTGCGCGGCGCGCCGATGCTGCCGATGTCATAGCCGCTGCAGAAGTACTTGCCGGTGCTGCGCAGCTGCAGCACCAGGATGTCGGGTCGCTGGTTGACCTCAACGATCAGAGCGGCCAAGTGCTCCAGGTCATCGGCCGTGAGGCGGTTGGCCTGCTCGGGCCGGCGCAGGGTGATGGTGGCGACCGCGCCGTCGGTGGTGAGTTCGGGAAGTGCGTTCATCGGGATTTTCATCGGCCTTGGAATTGGGGGGTGCGCTTGGCCAGGAAGGCGCGGCGGCCCTCACGGTAGTCTTCACTGTCAAAGCAGCGCAGCACCAGGGCTGCAACCGCGTCGGCGCCTTCGGCCGCGTCGGCGTAGTGCTCGAACGCCTGCAGCGCCTGCTTGGCCGCATGCACAGTCAGGGGCGCGTTGGCGGCTATCTGCGCGGCATAGGCGGCCACGCGGTCACCGAGCAGTGCGCCATCGACCACGAAATTGACAAGACCCACGCGCAGCGCCTCGTCGGCCTCCAGGAAGCGCGCGCTGAAGAGGATGTCCTTGGCAGTCGACGGCCCTACCAGGCGCGCCAGCGCAGCCACGCCCCGGTAGTCATAGCCCAGGCCCAGCCGGGCCGCAGGGATGGCAAAGCGCGATGACGAGGCCGCAAAGCGCACGTCGGCTGCGAGCGCAATGGCGAGACCGCCGCCCACGCAGTAGCCTTCGATCATGGCGACCAACGGCTTGCTCAGCGCCGCCAGCCCGGCATGGCCGCGTGCGGCGATGGCGTCGTAGGTCTGCTTCTGCTGCGCGTCGGCCCGGTGCTGCTCGAACTCCGAGATGTCGGCGCCCGAGACGAAGGCCTTGCCGCCCGCACCTTTCATGACGACAGCGCGCACGGCCGGGTCGCGCTCGAAGGCCTCGGCTGCGATGCCCAGGCCCTGCCACATGTCCAGCGACATGGCGTTGCGCCGCTCGGGGTGGTTGAAGGTGATCCAGCCCACGCCATCCTGCACCTCGGCCAGGATGCGCGCAGTCCCCAGGTCCATCGTGCTCATGCCACGGCCCCTTCGCTGCGCATGGTTGTGATCGACTCGGCGCTGTAGCCGAGCTCGCGCAGTACGTCGTCGGTGTGCTCGCCGGCATCGGGCGCCGCGCGGTGGAAGGCCTCGGCATGCGCGCAGGCCGACAGGTTGATGGGCGAGCGCAGCAGCTGCAGCGCGCCCATTTCGGCATGCAGCGCGGGGCGTGTCATGCGCAGGTGCCTTGCCTGCGTGTCTTCGAAGGCCTGGCCGATGTCGTACACCGGACCGCAGGGCACGCCGGCCTGGTTCAGGCGCTCCACCAGGTCGGCCACATCGAACTGGCGGGTGAGCGCGCTGATGGCCTCCTCCAGCTCGCGCCGGTGGGCCAGGCGCGAGGGCTGGTCCTTGTAGCGCTCGTCCTGCGCCAGGTGCGATGCCTGCAGAAAGTCGCACAGCTTGGCCCACATGGCGGCACCGGGCCCGCAGATGTTGACCTGCCCGTCGCGCGCCTGGAAGGTGCCCATGGGCACCAGCGTGGGGTGCGAATTGCCCTCCTGGCGCGGCACGTTGCCGTCCACCGTGTAGCGCGCGCCCTGGAAGTCGAGCTTGTTGAGCATGGCCTCGAGCAGCGAGGTGTGCACCCACTGGCCCTGGCCCGTGCGCTCGCGGTGCAGCAGCGCCAGCAGGATGCCCTGGCCGAGGAACATGCCGGCCGTGGTGTCCGAGATGGCGATGCCCGTGCGGTACGGACCGCGCCCGGGCTCGCCGGTCACGGAGCTCAGCCCGCTCATGCCCTGCACGATCTGGTCGAGCCCCGGCCGCTCCGCATACGGGCCGGTCTGCCCGAAGCCCGAGATGCTGGCCAGGATGATGCGCGGGTTCACGGCGCTGAGGGCCTCGTAGGTCAGGCCCAGGCGCTCCTTGACGGAGGAGCGGAAGTTCTCCACCACCACGTCGCTGCACTCCACGAGCTTGCGCAGCACGCGCATGCCATCGGGGGTCTTGAGGTTCAGGCTCAGGCTGCGCTTGTTGCGGTGCAGGTTCTGCTCGTCGGAGCCGCGGCGCGGCCCCAGCGTGGGCTTGCGGTCGGGCGGGTCGATGCGCACGACGTCGGCCCCCCAGTCGGCCAGCAGGCGCACGGCCACGGGGCCGGCGCGCGCGATGGTGAGGTCGAGAACGCGGTAGCCCGACAGCGGCAAGGTGGTGGAGGTGGCGTTGGCTTGCATGGCAAATTCGTTCCTCGACGACATCACTGCACCGCCGCCACGGCGTGGGGATCCACGTACATCATCGACTGCTGCCCGATCTCCAGCACCAGGGACGGCGCTGCGTGGACCTTCAGCGGCGCGCCGCCCGCGCTGGGCTGCACTAGGTAGTGCCAGTACTCGCCCAGGTAGGTTCGGCCCACGATCGACACGGCCCCGAGCGGCACGGCACCGCCGGGCGCGCTGCCCAGGTACAGCGACTGCGGCCGGATCGAGGCCTGCAGGCTGGCCCGATCGCCCACCGGCGCATCGGCCTGCAGCGGGATGCCGTCGGGCAGTCCGTCCAGGCGCATGCGCCCGCCCTGCACCGCCCCTTGAACCAGGTTGGTCTTGCCGATGAAGCCCGCGACGAAGGGCGTCTGCGGCCGGTTGTAGAGGTTCCAGGGCGTGTCGATCTGCTCCAGGCGGCCCTGGTGCAGCACGGCGATGCGGTCGGAGATGGCCATGGCCTCGGTCTGGTCGTGCGTGACGTACACCGTGGTGAAGCGGAACTCGTCGTGCAGGCGGCGGATCTCTGCGGCCATCTCCTCGCGCAGGTTGGCATCGAGGTTGGACAGCGGCTCGTCGAGCAGCAGCACCTCGGGCCGCACGATCATGGCGCGGGCCAGGGCCACGCGCTGCTGCTGGCCGCCCGACAGCTCGGCCGGGTAGCGCTGCGCGTAGGGCCCGAGCTTTACCACGTCGAGCATCTCCTTCACACGCTGCGCTGTCTCGGCAGCAGGTGTCTTGCGCACCTGCAGGCCGAAGCCCACGTTCTCGGCCACGGTCATGTTGGGCCAGATGGCATAGCTCTGGAAGATCATGGACATGCCGCGGTGCTCGGGCGGCAGGGATCGGGTGGGCGACGATATCTCGCGCCCGTCCACCAGGATGGCGCCGGCGCTCGGTTCGATGAAGCCGGCGATCATGCGCAAGGTGGTGGTCTTGCCGCAGCCCGAGGGGCCCAGCAGGGTGACGAGTTCGCCGCGCCGCAGTTGCAGGGACACGCCATCCACCACGGACGCGCTGCCGTAATTCTTGCGCAGGTCTTTGAGTTCGAGTTTGGACATATTTTTTGCTTCCTCAGTTCATCAGCCCCGGCGCAGCATGAAGTCGCGCCCCGCGAGCTTCATGCCGATGGCCACGACCACGGTGACGATGACCACCAGCACCACGCCCATGGCGGCCAGCGTCTCGTAGTTGCCCTGCTCGCTCAGGTCCAGCGTGAGCACCGAGACCACGCGCGAGGCCGGCCCGGTGAGGAACACCGCCGTGGACAGCTCCTTGGTGCAGATGACGAACACGAGCACGAATGCACCCAGCAGCGTCTTCTTGAGCAGCGGCGCCACCACCCGCGTGAGCACGGTGATGCGGCTGCCGCCCAGGATGCGCACGGCCTCCTCCAGCTCGGGGTTGAGGGCGCGCACCCCGGCCGCGCTGGCCGCCACCGCGATGGGCAGGAAGCGCGTGGTGAAGGCGATCACGATCAGCACGCCCATGCCGTACAGCGAGAACGGTGGCCCGGCGTACGCGGCATAGAGACCGATGGCCAGGATGAGCCCCGGCACGGCCACGGGCGCCAGCGCCAGGAACTGCACGAACACCGGGAACGGCGTGATGCGCCGCTGCGTGGCATAGGCGATGCAGATGCCCATGCCCACGCACACCAGTGCCGTGGCGCCCGAGTACAGCACCGTGTTGAGGATGGCCGAGCGCACCGTGAGCTGCTCGAAGAAGATGCCGTAGAAGTTGTCCCAGGTGAGGTTATCGAGCGCCAGCCCCTTGCCCCAGGCTTTGGACACCGACGCCAGGACGAGGATGGCCAGCGGCATCACCACCGAGAGCAGCGCCACCAGCGCCGAGTAGGCCAGCAGCAGCCACTTCCACCAGCCGATGTCGAAAGGCCGCCGCTCGCCGCCCTTGCCGGAGACCGAGACGTAGCCGCGCCGCGCCAGCAGCCTGCGCTGCAGCATGAGCATGACGATGGTCAGCAGCAGGATGGGCATGGAGAACGCCGCCGCCTGCTCCACCTGCAGCGGGTACTGGAAGAACGAGACGATCTGCGTGGTGGCCAGGTTGATGCGCGCGGGGATGGCGATCAGCGCGGGCGTGCCGTACAGGGCAATCGCCTCCAGAAAGATCAGGATGGCCGCGCCGATGATGGAGGGCAGCACCAGCGGCAAGGTCACGCGCGCCATGGTCTGGAACTTGCCGGCCCCGTGAATGCTCGCGGCATCCTCCAGCTCGGTGGACACCAGGTCGAGTGCCGACTTGGTGAACACGTAGATCAGCGGGTAGGTGTACAGCGCGATGACGAAGGCCAGGCCCCAGAAGCTGAAGATGTTGAACGGACCCTTCTGCACCCCGGTGAAGTCCACGACCAGGCGGTTGAGCCAGCCGGCGTTCGGCCCGGCCAGCAGGATCCAGGCAATGGCTCCGAGGAAGTTGGGCATGACGAACGCTGCCAGCACGCTCAGGTGCGTAAAGCCGCGCCCCGGCATGTTGGTGCGCGAGACGGCCAGCGCCAGGGGCACGCCCAGGGCCAGCGCAATCACCGTGACGGCAACGCCCAGGTACAGGGAGTTGAGCAGCGCCTGCAGATGGCGGCCGCGGCCCAGTGCCTGCACGTAGCTCTGCAGTGACCATTGGCCGTCTGCGGTGTGAAAGCTGTCCCACACCAGGCGCAGGATGGGATTGGCCACCAGCAGGACCAGCACCACGATGAGGGCACCGAAAAGCCAGACCGAGGGATCGCCCAGGCGGCCGGAGACCCGGCGCACGGCCGGTGGATGGAGGGCCATGGCGTCAGACACCGAAGGCCTCCCGCCAGGCATCGATCACCTTGGGGATCTGCGCGACCATCTGCGGCGGCGTGGGCGCCAGCAGCGGATTGGCATCGCCCAGGCCGATCACGCCGGGTGCGGGCTTGGCGTTGGCGCGCAGCGGCACGCTGAATTCCTCGACCGAGATGCGTTCGGTGTCTTCGCTGCCCAGCATCCACTCCATGAACAGCCTGGACGCATTGGGCCGGCGCGTGTTGGCCAGGATGCCCGTGGGCGAGAGGATCAGCACCGGGCCCTCCTTGGGCACCAGCGTGGCCACCGGGTTTCCCTTGGCGGCCGACCGTGCGGCCAGGCTCATCGGCCCGGCGGAGACCGATGACTCGCCGGAAATCACCGCCGTCACCGCGTCGATGGTGGAGCGGCTGACGTGCGCCTTGTTGGCCGCCAGCTTCTTGAAGAAGTCGTCGCCGTAGAGCTTGCGCATCTCGATGCACCAGGCGCCGGCCGCGCCGCTGTAGGCGGGGTGCGCCACCAGGGCAGCGCCGCTCCATTTCGGGTCGAGAAGGTCGGCCCAGCTCTTGGGGGCCGCGGCGGCCGACACCTTCTGGGTGTTGTAGACCAGGCCCATCATGAAGCAGCTCGAAGCGTGGAAGTAGCCGTCCGGGTCCATGTTCTGCACGCGCTTGTCCTGGCGGGCGACGGCGGCCGGCAGGAACTTGAGCAGCAGGTTGCGGCCCTTGAGGTCCACGTAGTGCGCCAGGTCCGTGGAGGTGAACACGTCGCAGTTGGGCGTGCCGGCCTTGAGGTCCTGGTTGAGCCGCTGGTAGGCCACCTGCGCCGTGGTGCGCACCACGTTCACCTTCACGCCCGGGTAGCGCGCCGTGAAGGTGCGGCCCATCTTCTCGGCCACCTCGGAGGTCTGGGGCACCGTGTACCAGGTCAGCTCGCCCTCCTTGCGGGCGGCGGCGTGCAGGGCTGCCAGGACTGGGGCCTGTGCCCGGACTATTGCGGGAAAGGCCAGCGCGCTGGCCGCCATCACACCGAACTCTCGTCTGCGCAAGAACATGGGTTGTCTCCTGATCGTTGGTGACCGATCGGTGTCGGCCTTTTTTAAGTATGCGCAGAACATTTATAAAAATACACTAATGGTTTGTATGTATATTTTTAGAAGATTTTGAAGGCTCTAATGGCGCTGCCATGACAAAAAGCCCCTCCATCCACATCCATCGCCACGGCGAGGCCGACGTGCTCGAGCCCGTGCAGGTCGACGTTCCCCCACCCGCCGCAGGCGAGATCCAGGTCCGCCAGACGGCCATCGGCCTGAACTTCGCCGACATTTACCAGCGTCGCGGAGGCCACGGGCCGCACTCGGCGAATGCCCCCTTCCCCATCACCCCCGGTGCCCAGGGCGCGGGCGTGGTGCAGGCCGTGGGCCCGGGCGTGGCGGGCTTCGAACCGGGCCAGGCCGTGGCGTATCTGCACCCAGGGGCCTACCAGGTCACGCGCAACGTGCCGGCGCACCGGGTGGTGGCGCTACCGGACTGGATACCCCAGGACATCGCGGGCGCCAACCTGCTGCGCGGCCTGACGGCCGAATACCTGCTGCGCCGCCTGTACGTGGTGCGCCCCGACGAGGCGGTGCTGGTGCATGCGGCTGCAGGCGGCATGGGGCTCATCCTGTCGCAGTGGGCACGCGCGCTGGGCGCCACGGTGATCGGCACCGTGGGCTCGGCCGCCAAGGCCGAGGTGGCGCTGGCGCATGGCTGCCACCATGTGATCGACTACCGCCGCGAAGACTTCGTGGCCCGCACCCTGGAGCTGACCGGCGGCGTGGGGGTGGGCGTGGTGTACGACGCGGTGGGCAAGGACGTCTTTCTGCCCTCGCTGCAGTGCCTGCGCCCGCGCGGCCTGGCGGTCAACTACGGCACGGCCTCGGGCGACGTGGAAGCCTTCGATCTGCAGATCCTGCATGCGAAATCGCTCAGCGTGTGCCGCCCCACCCTGCGCAGCTTCGTGGCCGACCCGGCCGAGTTGCGCGCGTCGGCCCAGGCCTTCTTCGACGCCGTGCGCGACGGCCATGTGCGGCTGGGCACAGGCCAGCGCTACCCGCTGGCCGAGGTGCAGCGTGCGCACCGCGACCTCGAAAGCCGCGCCACCACCGGCGCGCCCGTCCTCATCCCCTGATCTTTACCACTGCACCACCATGAGACTCTTCCATGCCTGGCTGTCGAGCGCCTCGCGCCGCGTGCGCCTGTGCCTCGCCGAAAAGAACATCCCCTACGACAGCGTGGCCGTGGACCTGAGCAAACAGGAACAGCACGCACCCGAATTCCTGGCCATGAACCCCAACGGGGTGGTGCCGGCGCTGGAAATATCCCCCGGCCGCTTCCTGCACGAGAGTTCGACCCTCTGCGAGTACCTGGACGACATCGCGCCCGAGCCCCCGCTGCGGCCCACGGACCCCTACGCGCTGGCGCAGATGCGCAATTTCGTGCGCTGGACCGACGAGAAATCGCTGCCCCACCTGCTGATCCTGAACTGGAGCCTGATGCTGCAATCCACCGCACAGCAGTGGAGTGACCAGGAACTGCAGGACAAGCTGGCACGCATCCCCACCGCCGAGCGGCGCGAGGCCTGGGTGCGCATCGCCCGAAAGCCCTATAGCGAGGAGGAAAAGACCGAGGCCCTGCGCAAGCTGCTGCTGCTGGTGGACCGGATGGAGGAGATGCTGGTGGCCGAATCCACCGCGTCCTCGCCCTGGCTGATCGGCGGCGTCTATTCGTTGGCGGACATTGCCGCCGCACCCTTCATTGCGCGCATCGCGGAGATCGAGCCGGCGGCCCTGGCCGAAGCCACGCACCCACGCGTGCACGGCTGGTGGCAGGCCATGCAGCAGCGCCCGGCGTTTGCCGCAGCGCGCCTGCAATTGTTCGGCGAGGTGCTGCAGGAGCGGCAGCGCGCTACCAGCGCCAGCACCTGAGCCGACCACGATGCGGCCGCCCGCGCATTATCATTCGGCCACTACGAACATGGCCACCACTACCACGACACCGCCCCGCGTCAACCTCAGCGACAAGATCCGCGAGGCCCTGGAGGAAGAGATCATCTCCGGCAAGCTCTATGCCGGCTGCAGCATCGACGAGCAGGAGCTCATGGAGCGCTTCGAGGTTTCGCGCACCCCGGCGCGCGAGGCCATCCAGCAACTGGCCACCGCTGGCCTGGTGGAGATGGTGCCGCGCCATGGCGCCGTGGTCGCGACCCTTTCACTGACCGAGTACGTGGCCATGCTGGAGATGCTCACCGAGCTCGAAGGCCTGGCCGCGCGCCTGTCGGCACGGCGCATGCCGGCGGCGCTGCGCCGGGACCTGCAGGCCTCCTTCCAGGCCTGCGAGACCGCAGCCACCAAGGACGACTCAGTGGCTTACGAAGAGGCCAACCGCTGGTTTCACCAGACCATCTACGACGGCAGCCTCAACGAGGTGCTGGCACGCCAGCTGCGCCAGATGCGCCTGCGCATGCGGCATCCGCAGCGCTCGCTGTTCGACCGGCCCAACCGCGTGCGCAACTCGCTGGCAGAGCACCAGGACATCATGAAGGCCATACTCGACGGCGACGAGGACGCGGCCGACCGCCACATGTGCCGGCACATCTCGAGTGGCGGCAACGTCTACGTGGATGCCGTGGCCCGGGGCAGCGTGCCGCGCGGCTGATCAATCCAGTGTATTGAGCTGCAGCCGGCTGGCGAACTGCCGGCCTTCGCCCGTGAGCGGATCGGTGAACGCGAGCGAGCGTGCCAGCAGCTGAAGCGGGCGCGAGTAATCGCCCTCCGGCGGATCGTTGACCACCGGGTAGAACGGGTCGTTGCGCAGGGGCAGGCCCAGAGCTGCCATGTGCACGCGCAACTGGTGGCGCTTGCCGGTGATGGGCGACAGGCGGTACAGCGCCCAGTCGCCCCTCCTCTCCAAGACTTCCATGCAGGTGTGGCTGTTGGGCTCGCCCGGCACCTCGTGCATGCGAAAGAACTGCGGGCTTTCCTCCATGCGGCTCACATGCTCGCGCGGAAAGGCCAGGTCCGCGCGCCAGGGCGCCACCGCCTCGTAGTGCTTGGTGATGGTGCGGTCACGGAACAGCGCCTGGTAGGCGCCGCGTGTGCGCTGCTGCACAGAGAACAGCACCAGCCCGGCCGTGTCACGGTCGATGCGGTGCAGGGGCGACAGCTCGGGCAGGCCCAGGCGGCGCTTGAGGCGCACCAGCAGCGTGTGCTGCAGGTAACGGCCCGAGGGTGTGACGGGCATGAAATGCGGCTTGTCGGCCACCAGCAGGTGCTCGTCCTGGTAAAGCACGGTTTCGGTGAACGGTATCTCGGGCTCATCGGCCAGGTGCCGGTAGTAGTACACGCGCAGCCCGCCTTCGAACGGGCGCGCGGGTGCCACCACCGCTCCTCGCTCATCGACCACGTCGCCGGCCTGCATGCGCGCCATCCATTCGCTGCGGTCCACCGCAGGCAGGCGCTCGGCCAGAAAGTCGAGCATGCTGCCCTGCCCATGGGTGGGCAGCACCACGCAGCTCGGGCCCACGCCGTCGCGCATGGGCGGGGCGAAAGAACGGTGGGGGCTGTGCATGGTGGCGCATTCTAAGAGCGGCTCACAAAACTCTTCTGGCGTCGTTGCTGCGTCTTGTCGTACTACCCGTACTGGCTGCGACACGGCGCCTAGCCGGCCCGTTACAGCCGCCAGCCTTCCCATGCGGTCCAGGCCGAGGCCAGCAGCAGCAAGGCTCCCACGGCCCGCGCCGTCCAGACGCTGGCCTGCGGGTTGCTCTGCAGGCTGCGCTGGGCCTGGGCCGCGCCGAGGGCCACCACACCGTAGACCACGGCCTGGGTGGCGGTGATGATGAGCCCCATCACCAGGGCCTGCGCCCATATGGGGCCGTGCTCGGGCCGCAGGAACTGCGGAAACACGGCCAGCATGAATACGTAGGCCTTGGGGTTCATCAGGCAGGTGAGCACGGCCTTGCCGAAGGTCGCCGCCAGCGGACGCTGGCGGGTGTGCACCGCGCCATCGAAGGCCGAGCGGCTGCGCAGCAGCGCCAATCCCATCCAGGCCACGTAGGCTGCGCCAGCGAGCAAGAGCGCGTTGAAGGCGGTGGGGAACAGCTTGAGCACCACCCCCACGCCCAGCGCTCCCATGGCCGTATGGCAGGCACCCCCGGCCATGATGCCCGCCACCGCACCCAGCCCGGCGCGGCGCCCACCCACCAGCGAGCTGGCCATGACAAAGGCCATGTCCAGCCCCGGCAAGGCCACCACGCCGAGCAGCACCACGAAGAACAGCCACAGGTGCGCCGTGTGCTGCAGTGCCAGAGAATCGATTGCCCATTCCATCGCCAAACCCTCCCATCCAGCCCCGGACTCGGAGCCGCCTGATGGCAATGTAAAAACGAATCAGGACACAATCGGCCCTGATTCGATAACACCATGGCCCGATGACCTCCCCCACCACCCGTGTGCTCAGCGTGCTGGAACTGCTCCAGGCGCGCGGCGCCATGAGCGGCACCGAACTGGCCCAGCGGCTGGAGGTGGATGGCCGCACGCTGCGCCGCTACATCCGCAAACTCGAAGACCTGGGCATACCGGTGGTGGCCGAGCGCGGGCGCTACGGCGCTTACCGGCTGATGCCGGGCTTCAAGCTGCCGCCCATGGTGTTCACCGACGACGAGGCGCTGGCCCTGTCGGTAGGCCTGCTGGCAGCGCGCCGCCTGGGCCTGGCCGAGGCAGCGCCGGCCGTGGAAAGCGCCCGCGCCAAGCTCGAGCGCGTGATGCCCGAGCCGCTGCGCCGCCGCATACGCGCCTTGGGCGACACGGTGCAACTGGACCTGGCGCACCCCGACGCGCCGGCCGACAACCAGGCCTTGTTCACCTTGAGTGCGGCGGCCCATGCCCGCCAGCGCGTGCAACTGGCCTACCGCACACCCCAGGGCGAGGTGACCGAGCGCGCCTTCGACACCTATGGCCTGGCCTGGCGCGGCGGGCGCTGGTATGCCGTGGGGCACTGCCATCTGCGCGGCGGGCTGCGCTCGTTCCGTCTCGACCGCATGCAGGACGTGCAGCCGCTGCCCGCATCGTTCGGCGTGCCCGAGGATTTCGATGCGGTGCGCCACCTGGCGCTGGGCGTGGCCTCGCTGCCGCGTACGTTCAGCGTGCAGGTGCTGCTGCACACCGCCCTGGCCACGGCACGCGAAGAGCTGTTCGATGCCATCGGCCTGTTTTCGCCGCACGCTGGTGGCGTGCTGCTGCACAGCCAGGTAGACGACCTGCATTGGTATGCGAGGCAGCTGGCGCGGCTGTCCTTCGATTTCGAGGTGCTGCACCCACCGGCCCTGCGCGATGCACTGCGGGACTGCGCCCAGGCCCTGCTGCGCAAGGCGGACGCTGGCCACCCCGCGCCCGGGATGTAGGACAAGTGCGGCAGTTGGGCGCGCACGGGCCCGGCCAGCACGGTTGCGGGCTAGCATGGCTCCGACTGCATGCAACGGCGCCCGGGCTCGCTGCATGTGCACCGATCTTCGCTCTTTTCTCCCTTTTTTTGACTGTCCGCACGCTCCATGCCCGCCACGCCATCGACCGACATGCCCAGCCCGCCTCCGCCAGCCGTTCGCCCTGTGCGCAAGCCTTTGCACCGGGCCGTGAAGTGGGCGCTTGTGCTGGCGGGCCTGCTCGTGGGCTTGGCCGTCCTCGTTGGCGTGGTGCTGTCGCTGATGGACTGGAACCGCTACAAGCCTTTGGTCAATGAAAAGGTCAGCGAGGCCACGGGCCGACGCTTCGAGATCGAAGGCGATCTTTCGGCCGCCTGGCGCTGGCCGCAGCCGCTGGAGGAAGGCTGGCGCCGCTGGGTGCCGGGCGTGACCGTGAAGGCAGAGCGCCTGGTGATGGACAACCCGGCGGGCTTTGAGCCCCCGTTCGGCGGCGATGACAAGAAGCAAGGCAAGGCCAAGGGCAACGACAAAGCGCAGGGCACTGCCGCGGCCCGGGCCCCTGCCAGCGCCGCATCGGCAGGATCGGCTTCGGCATCCACCCCCCCGACCACGGCCACCCTGCCCGCAACCGCCACCATGGCCAGCATCGCCAGCGCCAGCGCATCCATCAGCCTGCTGCCGCTGCTCTCGCGCCACCTGGCCATCGACACCGTGGCCCTGACCGATCCGGAGATCTCCCTGGCCCGCACCAAGGACGGCGCGAACAACTGGACCTTCAAGCACAAGGACCCTGACGCCCCCAAGAGCCGCTGGACCTTCGACGTGGACCGCTTGGTGGTCAACCAGGGCCTGCTGGCCTATGCCGACGCCATGAAGGACGTGGACCTGAAGGCGCGCGTGAACACTACGGAGCCGGTCGATACCGCACAGGCCGGCAGTGCGAAGGCAGCCAAGGCGTCCATCCTGCCTGCATCAGCGGCGGCCTCCTCGGCCGAAGCAGCGGCCTCGCGCGATGCAGCGGCCAGCAAGGGCAGCGAGAGCGGCACGCCCGTGCCCTATGGCCTGAAGTTCGAGCTGCAGGGCCGCATTGCCAAGGCACAGGTCGAGGGCAGCGGCCGCGCCGGCCAGGTAATCAGCCTGCGCGACAAGGTGGTCAACTACCCGCTGCAGATCGAGGCCACCGCGGGCAGTGCGGCGTTGTCGGCAGAGGGCATCCTGGCCAACCCCGGGGCCCTGTCGGGCATGGACTTCGACGTGAGGCTCAAGGCCAACAGCATGGCCGACCTGTACGAAGTGACCGGCCTGGTGCTGCCCAGCACACCGCCCTTCGAGACGCGTGGGCACCTGACAGGCAGCCTGGAGCCTGAGCGCGCCGTGTGGAGCTACAGCAATTTCCACGGCAAGGTGGGCCAGAGCGACCTGCACGGCAACCTCAAGTACACCTCGGGCAAGCCCCGCCCCAAGCTCACGGGCAGCATGAACTCTAACCAGTTGCGTCTGGCCGACCTGGGCCCCGCCCTGGGCACCACGGCAAGCGACAACACCCACCGCGGCAAAGGCAAGGGCAATGACAAAGGCAAGGTGCTGCCTGACGCCAAGTTCGCCGCCGAGCGCTGGAACGCCATGGACATGGACATCCAGTTCAAGGGCAAGAACATCATCCGGCCCGAAAGCCTGCCGCTGGAGGACCTGAGCATGCGCGCCGTGATGGACAACGCGCAGCTCAGGCTTGCACCGCTGACCTTCGGCGTGGCCGAGGGCAAGATCGAGTCGGAGGTGAGCATCGACGGCCGCACCCCGCCGCTCAAGGCGCAGATCCGCGGCAAGGTGGAGGGGCTCAAGCTCTCGGCCCTGTTCCCCAAGGTGGAACTGATGAAGAAAAGCTTTGGCCGCATGGATGGAGCCGTGGCACTGCAAAGCCAGGGCAACAGCGTGGCGGGCCTGCTGGGCAAGGGCACGGGCGAGGCGCGGCTGTATGTGCGCGAGGGCACGCTGAGCAAGCAGATGCTGGACCTGGCCGCGCTGAATGTGGGCAGCATCATCGTCGGCAAGCTGTTTGGCGACGACAAGGAAGTGCACCTGCGCTGCGCAGTGGCCGACTTCACCGTGGTCGATGGCCTGGCCCAGACCCGCGTGGTGAAGATGAGCACCGACGATGCGGTGATCGAGGCCACGGGCACCATCGACCTGGGCACCGAAGCCCTGGACCTGCGCATCAAGCCCGAGTCGCTGAAGTGGAAGTTCTTCTCGCTGCGCACACCGCTGTATGTGAAGGGCACCTTCGGCAACCCGAACGTGGGCGTGGAGCCCGGCCCGCTGCTGCTGCGCGCGGGCGCCGCCGTGATCGCCGCCGTGGCGGCCCCCGCCGCACTCGCCCTGGTGCCTGTGACCGTGCCGGCCGCCGATGACGACACCTACTGCAAGCCCCTGCTGGACCTGGCCAAGGAGCCTGTGAAACCGGGTGCCGAGGGGGCTGCGGGCACGGCGTCCGAACCGGCGCGGCGTGCTGCAAGCAAGCCGGGGGTTGCGCGCTGACGGCCAAGGCGGCATGGGTGCGGGAATAATCGCCCCATTTCGTCTCCCGAGCGTGCCGCACCACC
>JAZKEE010000001.1:9970-11343 GCA_040387235.1 Pseudomonadota bacterium | reverse complement strand
CCGCGCTGGCGACTGCATTACTTCGCGCACCTGGACCGCATCAGCACCCATGCGCTGGCGCCAGTGGCATCGGGCAGCGCGATCGGCACCGTGGGCGCAAGCGGCAATGCCCAGGGCAAGCCGCCGCACCTGCACTACTCCATCGTGCGGCTGCTGCCTGCCCCGTGGCAGATCGATGGGGCGACCCAGGGGACCAGGAAGGCCTTTTTCATGGACCCTGGTGCATACCTGAAAGAGCCGTAGCCGCATCGCTCATACGGATTTGCGTCCAATCGGATAACTGGGAGGGGAGCCGCAGACAGTGCTTTGGCACGGCAAAGCGACTCAACCATCGTTGACGGCTGAAGGCAAATCCGTATCAATGGAAGTCGCGGCTGCCATCGAGCGCCCCGGCCATGCGGCCCAGCAGCGGCGTCAGGTCCTTGAAGCGCTGGGCCACCAGGTGGCGCACCACGAAGGCATCTCCTGCTGCATCCTTTCCTTTTTCTTCGTCCTCCCCATGCCGGCTGCACTGCCACAGGCCCTGCACGGCCAGCAGGCGTGAGCGCAGGATGGCATCGCGCCACTGCTCCACCATGGCGGGCCAGACAATGACGTTGACGGGGCCGGTCTCGTCTTCCAGCGTGACGAACATGGTGCCCTTGGCCGAACCCGGACGCTGGCGCACGGTGACGATGCCGCAGGCGCGCACCAGCCGGCCATCGGGCACGTTGCGCAGCTGCAGCGCCGTGAGCAGGCGCCAGCGCGCAAGCCGGTTGCGCAGCAGCGAGAGCGGGTGGCGGCGCAAGGTGAGGCCGGTGGCCGCATAGTCGAACAGAATCTCCTCGCCTTCAGGCGCCTCGGGCAGCTGCAGCGGGGCCTCGTGCACGGGCACGTCGCGCAGCAGCGCCGGTGCGGTGTGCTGTGCCGAGGCGTCCCACATCTGCTGGCGCCGGTGGCCCGAGAGGCGGGCCAGTGCATCGGCCGCGGCCAGCACCTGCATGTCCTGGTGGTTCAGGCGGGCGCGCAGGGCCAGGTCTTCGGTGCTGGCAAAGGGGCCGCCCTGCACGCGGGCCTCGACCAAACGTTCCGCCGCTGCTGTCTCCAGGCTGCTCACCAAGCGCAGGCCCAGGCGCACTGCGGGCTGGGGCAGCGGTGGTTCGGCCAGGCCCTTGGCGGGTTGCAGCATTTCGGGCGCGCCCTCCAGCGTGCACTCCCAGTCGCTGCAGGTCACGTCGATGGGCAGCACGCGCACGCCGTGGCGGCGGGCATCCTGCACCAGTTGCGAGGCGGTGTAGAAGCCCATGGGCAGCGAGTTGAGCAGTGCCGCCAGAAAGCAGGCCGGTTCATGGCATTTGAGCCAGCTGCTGCTGTAGGCCAGCAGGGCAAAGCTG
>JAZKEE010000001.1:0-9870 GCA_040387235.1 Pseudomonadota bacterium | reverse complement strand
GGCCGGTTCATGGCATTTGAGCCAGCTGCTGCTGTAGGCCAGCAGGGCAAAGCTGTAGGCATGGCTTTCGGGGAAACCATATTCGCCAAAGCCCAGCATCTGCTGAAAAACACGCTGGGCAAAGCCACGGTCGTAGTTGTTTTTCACCATGCCCTCAACCAAGCGCTCTTCAAAGTGGTGCACCCCGCCTGTGCGCTTCCAGGCGGCCATGGAGCGACGCAGCGCATCGGCTTCAGCAGCAGAAAATTTGGCGGCGATCATCGCAATCTGCATGACCTGTTCTTGAAAAATCGGGATTCCAAGGGTTCTCTTGAGCGCTTCTTCCAGTTCCTTCTTTTCAAGCACCAGAGATTCGCCCTTGCGCTGCCGCTCGCGCGCCTGCAGATAAGGGTGCACCATGCCGCCCTGGATAGGCCCGGGCCGCACGATGGCAACTTCCACGACCAGGTCATAGAACTTGCGCGGCCGCAGGCGCGGCAGCATGCTCATCTGGGCCCGGCTTTCGATCTGGAACACACCCACCGTGTCGGCGGCGCAGATCATGTCGTAGGTGGCTGGGTCCTTGTCCGGAATATCTGCCAACGCCCAACGCTCTCTGCGCAGTCCTGCACGCAGATCCAGGCAGCGGCGCAGCGCGCTGAGCATGCCCAAGGCCAGCACGTCCACCTTCATGAGGCCCATGTCGTCCAAGTCATCCTTGTCCCACTGGATGATGGAGCGGTTCACCATGGCGGCGTTCTCCACCGGCACGATGCGTGTGAGCAGCCCCTGGGTAAGCACAAAGCCCCCTACATGCTGGCTCAGGTGGCGCGGAAAGCCCTTGAGCTGTGCCGACAGCTGCAGCCACAGCTCGGCGGTGTGCAGGCCGAGGTGCTCGCCCATGGCCTGCGCCATCTCCTGCAGGCGGTGCGCCGCGAATTCCTCATCGAACCAGTGGTGGTCCTTGGCAAAGGCATCGACCAGTTGCGCAGGCACGCCCAGCGCCTTGCCCACGTCTCGCAGCACGCTGCGCGTACGGTAGCTGGTGACCACGGCGGCGATGGCGGCGCGGTTGCGGCCGTACTTGCCATAGACGTACTGGATGACCTCTTCGCGCCGGTTGTGCTCGAAGTCCACGTCGATATCGGGTGGCTCCTTGCGCTCCTTGCTGATGAAGCGCTCGAACAGCAGCTTGGTGCGCTCAGGGTCCACCTCGGTGATGCCCAGGCAGTAGCAGACGGCCGAGTTGGCGGCAGAGCCGCGGCCTTGGCACAGGATGCCCTCGCCGCGCGCAAAGCGCACGATGTCGTGCACGGTGAGGAAGTACATCTCGTACTGGCAATCGGCGATCAGCGCGAGCTCGCGCAATATCTGCGCCACCACCTTGTCCGGCACGCCCTGCGGGTAGCGGCCTCGCGCGCCCTCCCAGGTCAGCCAGGCCAAGCCTTCAGCCGGCGTCATCCCCTCAGGCACGGCCTCCAAGGGGTACTGGTATTTGATCTCTTCGAGGCTGAAGGTGCAGCGCGCCGCGATCTCCAGCGTGGCCGCGAGCAGTTCGGGCGGGTAGATGCCGGCCAGGCGCACGCGCTGGCGCAGATGCCGTTCGGCATTCGGCTGCAGCGCAAAGCCGCATTCGGCCACGGTGCAGCCCTGGCGCACGGCTGTGATCACGTCCTGCAGCGGCTTGTGCGAACGCAGGTGCATGTGCACGTCGCCTGCCGCCACCAGGGGCACGCCGGTCTGTCGCGACACCTGCTGCAAGGTGGCCAGCCACAGGTCGTCGTCGGGCCCGAGCAGCAACTCCACCCCCAGCCAGAAGCGCTGGCCGAAGCTCGCCTGCGCCTGTTCCACACAGGCCAGCAGTGCAGCGGTGTCCATCGCATGCTGCACGCTGCGGTCGGGGATGAGCAGCAGCTCGCAGTCCTGCAGTTGTGCCACGCCGGACACCGGCCCCAGTTCGTAGGTGCCCTTGGGCGCGGTGCGCCGCGCGGCGCTGATGAACTCGCACAGGTTGCCCCAGCCTTCGATGTTGCGCGGCAGCGCCACCAGACGGAACCCGGGATAGGCGAACTCGCTGCCCGGTATGAACTGCAAGCCCAGCGCCTTGGCCGGGCCGTGCGCGCGCACCACTCCGGCCACCGAGCACTCGTCGGTCAGCGCCAGGGCCCGGTAGCCCAGCTCGGCCGCGCGCTCCACCAGGTCCTGGGGCTGCGAGGCGCCGCGCTGAAAGCTGAAGTTGGAGATGCAGTGCAGTTCGGCATAGTCCGGCAGCGCCAGCGGTGCGGCGGGACTGGCCGGCGGGCGATCAGGAAGGGTGTGGGTCATGGTGCATTTCCATCACGCATACAGGCCCTGCAGGAACCAGCGGTCGCGCGACGCCCCCGCAGGCGCATGCGCCAGCCGTTCGCGAAAGATCCAGACGCGTCCTGCCGCAGGGCTCAGGGCCACGAAGTAGTCGCGCTGCACCAGTCCGCTGCGGCCTTGCGAACCTTGGCCGTCATCAACCTGATCCGCTTGTTGGGCACAGCTCCCCTCCTCCCACCAGGCGGCATCGAAGCGGTGCGGCCCGGCCAGCAGGCCCAGCGGCCCCTGGTAGCACGGCCGGTGGCCCTGCATGGCCAGGCGCTGCGGGGTGCGCAGCAGCCAGGTGGGCCACAGCACGGCCTCGGGCGCGTGCTCGCCATGTGGAGGCTTCGCTGCTGGCACAGGCCCAGCTTCGGCCGTTGGCTGCCAGCGCTGCATGCATTCGGGCCGGTGGTCTGCGAGCAGGGTGACGGACTGCACCTGGCCAGCCCCCAGGCGGGCCGACAAGCGCTCGACCAACTGGTGCCAGGCCTCGCCCTCCCCGTCCGCCCCAGGCGATCCGTCGGGTGGCAGCAGGCTGGCGCTGGCATGGGGCAAGGGCGCGGTCTCCAGCGCGCGCAGCGTGATCTGGTTGGCTGGTGCGGCCAAGGGTGTGCGCGCCAGGTTTTCGGCCAGCAGGCGGCGCAGGTGCGCCAGCTCGTGCGTGGGCTGGGCGGTGCGCACGGTCAGTGCATGCCAGGGGGCGATGAGCACGCCATCGACCCGGCGCAGGTCGTACCGCCAGGCCAGCTCCAGCGCCAGCACGCCCTGCTGGCGCGCCTGCAGCCAGGCCTGCAGGGCCGACAGCAGGCGGCTGGCGGACCACAGCAAGGCGTCGGCCGAGGTGGCCAGCGCGGGCAGCTCGGCCGTCAGCTCGAAGCGCTCGGGCAATTCGACCCAGGCGTGGTTGTGGGCGATGTGGCCGTAGGCCCGGTCCAGCGCCAGCAGCACGGCCGCGCCCAGGCGCCGGGCCACGCCATCGCGCGGCAGCGCGCGCAAGGTGCCCCAGGTGCGGCAGCCCATGCGCGCCAGGCTGGACAGGTGCGGGTGCAGCGCCGTCAGCGTGTGCAGCGGCAGGCCATCGGGCAGGTGCCTGGGCAGGGGCTGGCCCGCCAGTTGCAGGCGCAACAAGGCCAGGGCCTGCAGCGAGGTGGGGGCCTCGGCAAAAGGGGTCAAGCGCCTGGTCTGCTCCGCAGGTTCTGGCAATGGATCCGGATCGCCGGCCCCTGATGGCGGATCGGCGGGCCATGGGGGGCTGCGCAGCTGCAATTGCGCCAGCAGCGCCTCACGCCCGCCCCACAGGCGCTCGGTGGCCGAAACCTCCAGCAGCAGGGCCTCGCCATCCACCCGCGCCACGCGCGGCGTGAACTGCAGCGCCCACCAGTGCTCGTGCTGGGCCTGCGGCAGGGGCTGGCGCGGCCCGGCTGCGGCCGGCAGCACTGCCACCACGACAGGCCGGGCATCGCTGTCCGTATCAGTATCAGTGGGTGTGGGCGGCAATGGCCATGCGATCCAGTGCATGCTGCACACCTCCTCCAGGCAGGCGATCCAGCCACGCCACCAATGGCAGCACCACGGCAGGCCGGGCTGGCTGCTGTGGGGCCGCACGTCGCCCCTCGCCGCGTGCTGCCGACGCCGCCAGCACCCTGGCCAGCGCCGCATTGCTGGCGGGCAGCCCCAGGGCTTGCTCCATGGGCGGCCCCCGGCGCTTGAGCACCTGCACCTGCAATTGCGCACCGCCCGAATCGGCCACCGCATCGACCCATAGCCGCAGCGGTGCGGGCGATGCCTGCTGGCGCGCCCTGGCAGGGCGGAACACCCACAGCAGTTGCCCCATCTGCGCAGCCGCCAGCTGCAGCCGCCTCAGCGACTCGGGTGCGGCCTGCGGCAGCCAAGCCAGCACCGCCTGCACATCGCGGCAGCGCAGCGCCTGCTCTGCCGCCCACAGGGCCTGCGCTGCAGAGGTGGTCTGCACGCGGCACAGCCGCGCCGCGTCCAACCCACCCGCACGCAGGGCCGGTGCAAACGGCTCATAGGGCGGCGCCACCAGCACCACGGCCCCCGGCCGCGCGACCGTGGCCTGGGCCAGGGCTGGCAGCACCAGTTGCCATACATGCAGGCCCACCGCCGGCTGCAGCACCTCGGTCATGGCCCCCACGGGCCAACCCCCGCCCGGCAGTTGCGCATCGAGCCCCGCATGCCCCGTGGCCTGCACCCGCGCCGCGGTGGACGTGCCCAACTGATCGGCCAGCCACACGCCTGCCAGGCGCAGCGGTGCGCTGGCAGCCAGGGAACGGAGAGGAACGGCGGACATGGGCGAAGCAACCGAGGGCAGGCATGCGCAAGGTCAGGCGACGACGGAAAACCGCTGCGGGCGCGCCAGGGCCCTGGACAGGGCATGCCCGTGCATGGAGCCCGGGATCAAAGCCAAATACTGTATTTTCATACAGTAATCCTACCCGATTTCAGGCCGCATGGTGGCTTTTCAGAGCATTCCTGCAGGTCATTGGCGCTGGCCAGAGCGCTGGCCCAAGCTGGACGGGCCCCAAGGCCAACAACGGCAGAAAACTCGGAGGGGAAAGGATGATGCGGGGGAGATAAGCGATGGCAAGCCGTTGCCCCCTCGCTGGCAGGGTCAGTGCGAATACGCTTGCGTGCAATGGCGACCCGGAAATGACAAAAGGCCTGCAGAATTGCTTCTGCAGGCCTTGCCAATAATGGTCGGAGCGGCGGGATTCGAACTCGCGACCCTCTGCTCCCAAAGCAGATGCGCTACCAGGCTGCGCTACGCTCCGACAGCTCGTATTCTAACCCGGGAAATTTCGGGTTCTGGCCAAATGCGCGCTTTTTTTGAATTTTTTGCAGCGACTGCACCGGACCAGGGTTCCATCGGCAGTGCTGTCATGCATCCAGGGCGATGCAAACTGCGGCGATGGGGGGAAACTCAATCAATCACTCAACCAACAACCAACGGGAAAACACAACGGCGAACCAGCAGCCACCAGCGCACGGCCACCGGCGTGGCCGCATGGCGGCAGGCAATCAACGGCTCGACGGACCTGGACCGCGGCCGGCCAAGTGGCGGAAGGTGATGCGGCCCTTGGAGAGGTCGTAAGGCGACATTTCCAGGGAGACCTTGTCACCCGCCAGGATGCGGATGTGGTGCTTGCGCATCTTGCCGCCGGTGTAGGCAATCAGCTGGTGACCATTGTCCAGCGTCACGCGAAAGCGCGAGTCGGGCAGCACTTCGGTCACGGAGCCTTGCATTTCAATCAGTTCTTCTTTGGCCATGTTCTCTTGTCTTTTCAAAAATCAAAAAATCTGGTGATCGGCACCTGAACGCTGGGGCATCCACCACGGCCGATGCAGCGTGGTCGGGCTCGACACACGGTGCATTGCGGGCGGTGGGAGTCGCTGCACCCGGGGCGCAGATCAGGCAGAGGGCCGGGGAGACGGCTTCATACGGATTTGCATTTGACCGTGTAGCTAGGCGGGAGCCGCAGGCAGTGCTGTAGCACGGCAAGGCGAACCAACGACGCTACACGGTTAAAGGCAAATCCGTATCAATGGACAGGCAGAGCGCTGTGCATAGCCTGTCGATTGTACCGCGATGTACCACGGCTTGCCTATGGCGAGAATGCCGCAGTGTCGCGGGGCGCTGCCGAGGCCCTCGCGGGACGCACCGGCAGGACGCGTCAGGCCCCGGGATCCTGTCCCTGCACGGCCACCGCCAGGGTGCGCACCAGATCGGTCTGGGTGATGATGCCCACCAGGTGCCCGCCCTCGTCGACGATGGGGATATGGTGGTGCCCGCCCTGCGAGAACAGGGGCACCAGGTCCATGGCGTGCTGGCCCACCCGGGCCACCTGCACGGGGTGCGACATGATCTCGCCCACGCTGGCGGGCTGGCCGCCGCGGCCCTTGACCAGGGCGCGCAGGCGCTGGCCCAGGCCCTCGTGCAGGTCGAGGTTGGCCAGCCGCATGAAATCGGCCACGGTGACGATGCCGAGCACCTGCCGGTCCGCATCCACCACGGGCAGGGCCTTGATCTTTTCGGTGCGCATCAGGGTCCACGCATCCTTGAGGGAGATGCCCTGCTCCACCGCCATGGCCGGCCGGGACATGATGTCCGCGCAGCGCACCTCACCCAGCGTGCGCTGGAAGGCGGCGCGGCCCGCCAGCTGCAGCAGGCCTTCCAGGTCGGCGCGGCTCACGTCCAGCACCTGGTTGTAGTGCGCCAGCGCCGTATCCACGTCCGATGCCGCAAAGGCGCCCTTGGCCACGGCGGTGCGCGCCGGCGATTGCTGCGGATGCGGGTAGCTGCGCCCGGTGAGGCTGTTGTAGACCACACCCGCCAGCAACAGCACCAGCACGTTGAAGAGGACAGGAAAAGCCGCCAGGTGCAGGCCGTCGCCCGCTGTGAGCACCACGTACAGCGCCATGGAACCACCGGGCGGGTGCAGGCAGCGCAGCGGCACCATGAGCGCGATGGACAGGCCCACCGCCAGCGCACCCGCCAGCGCAGGGTCGGGCACCAGCGCGGCACACACCGCCCCCACCATCGCCGACAAGGTGCTGCCGCCCAGCACCGGCCAGGGCTGGGCCAGAGGGCTCGACGGCATGCCGAACACCAGCACGGCACTGGCCCCCAGCGCGCCCAGCATCCAGGGTCCGTGGGCATGCCCGCCTCCCACCCACCAGCGGCTGAGCACCGCCGTCAGGAAGATGCCCAGCACGGCTCCCACGATGAAGCGCAGGCGTTCGCGGCCATCGATTCCCAGCGGGGCCGGCCAGAAATGGCGCAGCCAGCGCACGATGCGCATCCTTGTCGGCAATCTCGCCACCGCCACACGCGGGACGGGCGATGGGGGCGGCTCAGGCTCTGGAGCGGGGGTGGGGGAAGTGGAAAACGAAGACGGCTCGGACATAGGGATGGACAAGGTCACGGCCCATGCCCCGCAGGACAATGGGGGCACATGCCAGGCCGCATGCAGCCGCCATTTTGCCGGGTGGCGGCATGCAATGCACCAACAGGGTGCAAACCCAGCCATGGCAAGGTGGGCAAAAGGCCCGGCACATGCTCGAAACTACCTATCTCCACTAGGTAAACAGCGGCACACGGCCCGAAAAACATGCTCTATACTGCATGCACGTCGCAATGAATGCAGTTTACTTCACGTTGATGTTGCCCGGGCCACAGGCCAGGAGCGAGGCCCCAGAGCGCCATGAAGGACACCGGCATGCCAGCAACGGTACGGGTAAGCCATAGGTTTTCACCACAGGCCTTGGAGTTAAATTACTTTAAGCCTAAACAAAGGAGACACTCCCCATGACCACTCGCCGCCTCGTCATCAGCCGCAGCGCAGCCCTCGTCGGCGCCGCTTCCACGGGCCTGCTGCTGCCCTCCATCGTGCGGGCCCAGAGCGGCAAGGTGCGCGTGGGTTTCATGCTCCCCTACACGGGCACCTTCGCCCAACTGGGCGTGGCCATAGAGAACGGCGTGCGCATGGCCATCGACCAGCAGGGCGGCAAGCTCGGCGGGCGCGAGATCGAATGGTTCAAGGTGGACGATGAGTCCGAGCCCAGCAAGGGCGTGGAAAACGCCAGCAAGCTGGTGCAGCGCGACAAGGTGGACGTGCTGATCGGCACCGTGCACTCGGGCGTGCAGATGGGCATCCAGAAGGTGGCGCGCGACACCGGTGTGCTCAACCTGATCCCCAACGCCGGCGTGCATGCCGCCACCCGTGGGCTGTGTGCGCCCAACGTGTTCCGCACCTCGTTCAGCAACTCCCAGCCCACGCTGGCCCTGGGCAAGGCGATGATGGACAAAGGCCACAAGAAGGCCGTCTGGATCACCTGGAAGTACGCCGCAGGCGAAGAGGCCTTCGAAGGCTTCAAGCAAAGCTACACCGCGGCCGGCGGCACCATCGTTAAGGAACTGGGCCTTCCCTTCCCGAACGTGGAGTTCCAGGCGCTGCTGACCGAGATCGCCGCCCTCAAGCCCGATGCCGTGGCCTGCTTCTTCGCCGGTGGCGGTGCGGCCAAGTTCATCAAGGACTATGCAGCCGCCGGCCTCAAGGACAAGATCCCGCTGTATGGCTCCGGCTTCCTGACCGAAGGCGTGCTGGACGCTGCCGGCCCTGCGGCCGACGGCATCATCACCACCATGCACTACAGCGATTCGCTGGACACGCCGCGCAACAAGCAGTTCCGCCTGGAATACGCCAAGGCCTTTCGCAGCCAGCCCGACGTGTACGCCGTGCAGGGCTATGACACGGGCCTGCTGTTGGTGCAGGGTGCCAACGCCGTCAAGGGCGATCTGGCCGCCAAGCCTGCGCTGTACAAGGCGCTGGAGGGCGCCGTGATCGACAGCCCGCGCGGCAAGTGGACCATGAGCAAGGCCCACAATCCGGTGCAGGACATCTACCTGCGCGTGGTCGAGAACAAGGAAAACAAGGTCGTCGGCGTGGCGGCGAAGGCCCTGTCCGACAGCGGCGCCGGCTGCCGCATGGCCTGAGGCGAATTGACCTTCAACCGGCTCGCGACGTTGGGGAGCCTTGCCGTGCTACAGCACTGTCTGCGGCTCCCCGCCTGGCCATCCGGCTGAATGCCAAATCGCAAAGGCTCGGAGGTTCCGGAATTTGACACAATGACTTTGCCTGCCGATGTGGCGGGCCAGTCCTTCGTGCGCCCGGACTTTGCGGCCACCCTCTGGATCACCCCTCCCATGACCCTCAGTACCTACCTGCTCTACCTGGCCGCCGTGGCCCTGCTGGTGCTCTCACCCGGCCCGACCATGCTGATGTGCATGACCACCTCGCTGCAGCATGGCCCGCGCAAGGCCATGGCGGCTGCCGGGGGCAGCGTCACTGCCGTGCTGGGCACCATGCTGCTGTCGGCCCTGGGCCTGGGCGCCCTGCTGGCCGCCTCCGAGACCGCCTTCTGGATCCTCAAGGCCGCAGGCGCCGCCTACCTGATCTGGCTGGGCATCAAGACCTTCCGCAGCCAGGGCAGCGTGTTCGACCAGATGCCCGACGGCGCCGCTGCGGCACCCGCCGTGCCCGCCCACCGGCTGTTCGTGCAGGGCCTGATCGTGGGCGGCAGCAACCCCAAGGCCATCCTGTTCTTCACGGCCTTCTTCCCCCAGTTCCTGAACCCGGCGCTGTCTTTTGCGCCGCAGTTCGCCATCCTGGCAACCACCTTCGTCGCGTTCGAGTTCACGGTGCTCACGCTGTGCGCCCTGGGCGTGGCGCGCCTGGCCCCGGCCCTGCGCTCGGGCAACCGCATGCGCTGGTTCAACCGCATCTCGGGCGGGCTGTTCGCCCTGATGGGCTCCCTGCTGCTGGCCACCCGCCGCGCCGCCTGACCCGCTATCCACCACGCCGCCGCACGCCACCATGGACTTCGCCACCTTTCTGATCCAGTTGCTCAACGGCGTGCAGTACGGCCTCTTGCTGTTCATGCTGGCGGCCGGCCTCACGCTGATCTTCGGGATCATGGGCGTGGTGAACCTGGCGCACGGCAGCTTCTACATGCTGGGCGCCTACC